>CAIXGW010000225.1 GCA_903919145.1 uncultured Myxococcales bacterium | reverse complement strand
CTTTCCTTTGCGCCCACGGTGGGCGTGTGTTGTCTCAACCACACGGAAAGTACACCGCCTTCCATAATTTCGCCACTTTAGGTCTCCCGTCTCGCCAGAGTGCTCGCTAAGCTGTTGATTTCCAATTGAAGATCAGCTTAGGGATGCGCCCGACGACCCCATCAGCTTTACATTGTCGCCACCGCCCGCGTACAAGTGGCAGGCGCCGCAGTTGCTGCGGGTCGGCATGATGACTTCTTGGGCGGCGACCGCCAGGTTCAGGGTACCCAGAGGATTGCCAAAGTCTCTGGGATCCTTGGCGTAGCCGGCCGTCGGGTCAGAGTGACAGACCAGGCAGTCAATGCGTTGGTTCAGCGGGATAGACGAGTCTGAGGTCGCGTCGCCGGCCACGTACTTGCCGTAGCTGCGGGCAGACTTCTGCGGCTTGGCAAGGTCGGGGTCGCCGCCAAAGCCGGCGTGGCACTGGTCGCAGCGCTTGTCATTGCTGGGCGTGGCTACGCAGAAGTTTTTGATAAGGTTTGACTTGCCCAGGTTGCCGGGGTTCTTGAGGGTCACGCCGTCAAGCTCCATCAGCTGCGGCGTCGGGCCGGCCCATTTCCAGTGGATGGTGGCCATGAAATCCTCGGCCTGCTTGGCGTGGCAGCCGACGCACTTGGCTGATACCTCGTAGCCGCTCTTGAACGGTCCGTTGAGCTCTGGGGCGTTGCGGTGCAGGTCAGCTAGCGAGACGCACTGCTTGGAAGCCTTGTCAGACGCAGCGTTTTTGCCGCACAGATTGACGCACTGCGGGATGGCCGCTGCCGAGTTGCAGGCTTCGCACGGGCCGCAGGCTGGGCTGCAGGTGATGGCGGCGACCGCAACACATTTGCCCATTTCACACGCGGTGCCGGGCCCGCACACGGGGCCGCACTGGATCGGCACGCACTTGCCGTCGACCTTGACAGTGCCGGCGCCGCACAGGCTGTCGACGTCGGCCACGCACAGCTTCTTGGTCGCGTCGCACTTGGCGTTGGCGCCGCAGGTATCGACGCACACGGCGGCCTCTTTGCTGGTGTCACAGGTCTGGCAGGGCGCGCAGGCCGGCTGGCAGCTGAGCTGGGCTACCGCTACACATTTGCCCATTTCGCAGGCCTTGCCCGGGCTACAGGCCGGCTCGCATTTGGTGGGCACGCACTTGCCGCCCGACTCAAAGGTGCCGTCGCCACAGGCCAAGGTGACCTTGGCCACGCACTTGCCGGCGACTTCTTGGGTGTCGGGGCCGCACGCCAGAGTCGACTTGGCCACGCACTGGCCTTTGGCGCTGTCGCAACTGGCATCCACGCCGCACAGGTCCTTGCAGGCTGGCGTCGCGCTGGAGGTATCGCACGCCTGGCACGGGCCGCAGGCGGGCTTGCAAGAGACGGCTTCCACGGCAACGCATTTGCCCATCTGGCATGCGCTGCTGGGACCACATGTAGGGCTGCAGGCCAGGGGCTGGCACATCCCGTCCAAACAGGTGCTGCCGGCGCCACAGAAGTCGGGGCAAGTCTTCTCGGCGTCACAGGCCGGCAAGCTTGCCAAAAGAGTGATTGATATACCAATGAGTATCCAGCGTAGGGGGTGCATGTCTTGGCTCCTTGCCTCAACGGGCGCCGGCCATGGCGGGGGCGCACCGTCTTGTCGGTGGGAAGCCGGCGATGGCCCAGGTAGGCGCGCCGGCGCTATACCCCAAAGCAATTGGCGTGCCAATCAGCGTTGTGCAGGACTTTCGATGACTTGTCACCCAGCCATCGTCACCTTGCACTGTCAACGTAAACCGTCAATGGTTACACTTTACGTTTACAGTTTACGGCTGGCCCGGCGCTCTGGGCCGTTGTGGATGGCCCATGGCCGGGGCAGCAAGCCCGTCCCGCGTCGCTTCTGCTTGACCCCACCCAGGCCGGCGACCACACTGACACAGCGGTGGCGCCGCGCCGCCAAGGGCACAGACGATGTTCAAACCTTGGGAACAATCGCTGGGGGTGCTGACCGGGGCAGTCGGCGACTACCTCGCCCGCACCGGCAACGCACTGTCAACGCCCATGACGCTGGCTCAGGACGGCGAGGCCTTTGCCCCCTCGGCAGAGTCGCTGCACCTGGCCTTGCCGCAGCCCACCGGCCGGGTCGTGGTGCTAGTTCACGGCCTGATGGCCACCGAGCTCGCCTTCGCTTTCCGCGATCCTGGGCCGCACCGCGACTACGGCACCGAGCTGGCCCAGCAGGGTTGGACGGCGCTGCGCATCCGCTACAATACCGGGCTGCCCTTGCAGAAAAATGCCAGCGACTTGGCAGATTTGCTTGAGATCGTCGCCAGCGGCTGGCCCACTTTGCTAGAGCAACTGGCCCTGATTGGCCACAGCCTGGGTGGCCTGGTCGTGCGCCAAGCCTGTGCCGTGGCCGTCGAGCGCGGGCAGGCCTGGCCGGCGCTGGTCCAGCATGTCGCCTGCCTGGCCACGCCCCACCATGGCGCACCGCTGGAGCGAGGGGGGCGCTGGCTGACCGAGACCCTGTACAGCGTGCCCGACCCGGTGGCTCAGCTGGTGGGCCAGTGGGCCGACCTTCGCAGCGCGGGCATCCAACAATTGGGTGCTGCGACTACGGATTTCTGGCTTCCCCACGCCCGCCACCTCTTGGTCGCCAGCTCTTTGGCCGGCGCAACCCCGCTGGCCAGTGTGGTCGGCGACGGCATGGTCTCTTTGGAAAGTGCGCTGGCCCAAGCTCCCGGCCATCCAGCGGTGCCGCAGGCCTCGCGCCATGTGGTCTACGGCTTGCACCATGCAACGCTGGCGTTTGCTCCTGAAGTCAATCAGCTGCTGCGGCAGTGGCTGCCCAGCTTCGCGCCCCAAGCTGCGCCCCCACAGGTCGCCGCGTCGGACGCGCCGCCGCCCCCTGCCCAGGCGGCAGCCTCGCAAAAGCCCAAGCGTTTGTTGGGTGTGGCGCAGCTGGCCCGCGACGCCATCCGCCACGGCCACCGCAGCATCCACCAGGTGCAGCTGGCGCGCGCCGACCAGGCCCTGGTGCTGGTGACCACCTTGGTGCCGGCGGCAGGCCAAGCAGCCAGGACGGCGCACGCGGTCCACGAAGGCGTCGTGGCGATTCAGCACGGCGCCATTGAGGCAGGCCTGGCGGTGGTCGAGGGGATCGCCATCGCCGCTTCTTCAGCGCAGCGCAGCGACTCGCGGGTTCCCAAGGGCTGAAAGCTCAGCCTTCGGGTGAAGCAAGGCTGCCTGACAGCGGCTCGCCCAGCCACCAGGTGTGGACGGTTCCAATTCCCTTGGCATGAACCTCGCCGCGCGGCTCTACACGATAGAAGCCGTGCAGCGCCTCTGCGCAGGCCTGGCTGACCTGGATCTGAGACGGCGAGCCCGTCTGCTCCATGCGCGCAGCCAAGCTGACGGTGGGCCCCCACACGTCATAGTGCAGGTTGAAGGCGCCCATCACGCCCGCCGCCACCGGGCCGCTGTGCAAGCCCACCCGCACCTGCAGCGGCGCACCGCCCGGCCCCGGCGTCGCGGCGGCAATGTCGACCATGGCCTGGGCCAGTCTCGCAGCTGCCTGGGCGTGATCCGACCGGTAGCTTGGCACCCCAGAGACCGCCAGATAGCCATCGCCCATGGTGCGGATGTGTTGCACGCCCAGCGCCGCCGCCAAGTCGCTGAATAACTTCAACATATTCGCCGTGATAGACGCAAACCTTCTCGGAATTGAAAAACAGCATTCCCAGGTCGCGACCCTGGTGATGCAGCGGGCAAGAAAGGCTGGCAGCATAGCCGTCGCGGACCAACAACTCCGTCGAGGCGGAGCGGGCGGCGCGGGCGTACTCTTCCAGGTTGTTGATAACTCTTGGCACTCCACGGGCAAAGACGCCCACCAGCGAGCCGCGAGTCAGCATGGCGCTGTAAGAACGCGGAACAGCCTTGTCAGGCCGCCGACTGGCCACGGCGTGCAGGGTCAGGCGCTGACCCGTCGGGTCCAAAATCGCAATCGCCACCCGGTCGCACGGCACCAGACCGCCAAGAGAAGCCAGGGCAAAATCGCAGATGTGTTTGCACAGCAGCGCCGTGACGTCGTCTTCTTGGACAGCCAAAGCCGCTGGCTCAGTCCGTTTGGCCCCCAGCTCTTGCTCATTGGGGGTAGGACCTGAAGCCGCGTCCTCTTCCATACCCCAACCATAGTCTGACCGGCGATCCGAAACGTCCTCCGGAATTGCGGCGCTTGGGCTCAGCGCAGCCGCCAAAAACAGCGGCGGGGATGCAGGTGCACCTGACAATGGGATCCTCTCACTCGATGGCCCACCGATCGTAGCACTTCAAGCAAGGGCGGACAACGAGGGAATACGCCCCACCGCCAAAGCTGATTGCAAGGCTTGCCACCGTGACACCTGTCACACCGATAACAGCAATGTCACAGCTGAATTCTCAACGGTCTGTCACGCCTGGTCTCGGCAATCCAGCGCTGCCGGCGCCCGACAATTCGCTGACGCGCCGCGATCGAGATTGCAGAACCCATGGCACCTGTCGGCTCATGGCGCTGCGGTCACGGCCAGCCAGCTTGCCCAGGCTCGGTGCCAGTCGATCCGGGCCGTCACTTCGCGCAGCTCTGCCTCGCCCTCAGCCTGCTCGCGCAGGTTGAGAACCAGCACCGTGCTGGCGCCACCGGCAAAGGAAATCCGCTCGGCTTCCGCTAGCTTGCGGGCCTGGGCAAGCTCTTGCTCCGCCAGCCCAGCTCGTTCGCGGGCGGCCTGCAATTCCGCGTGTACCTGCCCCACTTCTACAGCCACCCGCTCTCGCGCCCACTGCTGCTGGGCCTGCAGCTTGGCCAACTTGGCTCGTGCTTGCTGAATTTTGGCGTCTGGCACCCGCCCCAGCAAGGGCACGTCAAGCATCACAGCCACCTCCAGCTCCACGGGACCCAGGGAAGCGGGCCCCTGCCCCAGGTCTCGCGACACGGCGGCTTGCACATCCAGGGCCGGCAGCCGGGCATTGACTGCCTGCTGCGCCTGCGCCTGCTGCTGGTCGTGCCACACAGCCATGCGCTGCAGCTCGGGCCGGCGTTGCAGCGCCGTCTGCTGATGGACGCTGAGCTCCGGCACAATTTCAGGCAGGGGCGGCACTGCTGCGGGCATGCGCTCCTGACCGGGTACCGCGGGCTGGCCAGCGGCGTCGCGCAAATAGAGCGAAAGCTCAAGGGCTGCCGAGCGCGAGCGCTGCTGGGCCGCCACCACCTGGCCTTGCCGAGCCAAGACGGCGCGGCGGTGGTCCAGCCTCTCCGTCTCAGCCAGGTCGCCGCGGCGGACTCGCTCTGCCAGCCCGGCGTCGCGCGCCAGGGCCTTCTGCAAAAGCTCTTGCGCTACAAGCTGCTGCTGGCCAGCTTCGACCCAACCCCAGTAGCGGACGGCGGCGGCCCGTCGCAGCTCCAAGCGCGCTTGGGCCAGCCCGGCCTGAGCCACTGCAGGCTCCAGCTGCGCCACCGCGCGGTCAGCTCGGCGCTTGTCGATGCTGCGGTCGCGCAGCAGCGGCAGGGCCAGTCCGGCGCGCAGCTCGCCAAAATCCGCCGTGGCTGCCTTGCCGTCATAGACCGCAAAACTGCCAGCGCCCAGGCGCCAGCCGGCAAAGGCGCTAAGCCCATAGAGATCAGTCGGTTGCTGCAGCACCGTCTCTAGGCGGCCGGTCTTGTAATAGCCCAGCGGAACCCAGCTGGCTCGCGAGCGCCAGGTGGGGTCAAAGGCGCCCTCGCCTTCCAGCTCCAAGCCCTGGGCCGCTGCCAGGTCCTGGCGCGCCGCCTCCAGCGTAGGGACCAACCGCTCTGCCGCAGCCAGCACCTCGGTCAGCGTCAAGCCTGAAAGCGCTGTGGGATCAGGCGATTGAGCGCGGGCCGATCCAGCTGCCGCGGTCAACAGCAGCGCGCCAGCCAGTCCAAGGGCCCAACGTTGCCTGCGCGTCGCCTTCATTTGCCGCCCTTCTTTGGCTTGCCGCCCGCCTGATCGCCTTTGAGGTGGGTGACGCCGGGCGTCGAGCTGGCCGCCTCGGGCAGACCCGCCACGCTTGGCGGAAAGCCGTTGAACTGCCGCCACAGCTCGAAGCCCAGCTGGACCTGCCCCAAGTTGAACCAGGCGTGGGCGCGCACGCCCTGGCGCAACCGGCTGGCATCTGGCCACGGCTGGCCGACCTGGGGCACCACCACGGCGCGAAAGCGCCCCTGGCCGTCGTCGGCCGAGTCGACCAGCGCCACGGTGCCGGCAAAAGTGCCAACGGCCAGCTCTGGCCAGCCAGAAAACTGCAGGGCCGGCCAGCCTTCAAACTGCAACCGCACCGCCGTGCCGGCAGCGACCAGCGGCGCGTCGCGACCGTCGATCCACACCTCTACAGCGCGGCGCACGGCTCCCGGCACCAGCACGGCCAGGGCGTCGCCCTGCTTGACCATCTCTCCGCCCTGGGCGGCCAACAGCCTGAGCACGGTGCCCGCCATCGGCGCTTTGACCAGCATGGAGTCCTGGCGCGCCAGCCGGGTCTCGATGCGCAGCAACTCTCCTTGCGAGTTGGCGATCTCGATCTCCGCCAGCGACGCGGCCGCCTGGGCATCCTGCAGCGCCGCATCGGTGTCGGCCTGCAGCTTGATGCGGTCGGCCTCTAGCGCCAGCACATCGCTGCGGGCAAGGTCGGTCATGGCCTGGCTGCGCTCCAACTCGGCGCGGCTGCGCAGGGCTTCCAGGTCGGCCAGCTCGCGGGTGCGGTCGCTGGCGATGCCGCGCTCGCCGAGCTGGGTCTGCCGCGCCGCCTGGACCGAGGCCACCTGGCGGGTGGCCTTGGCGCCTTCGACACCCTTTCTGGCTGCCGTGACGCGGTCTTTGGCCATGTCGACCCGCTGGGCCGCCGCCGTCAGGGCGGCATCGCGAGAGGCTTCTAGCGCCACTGCGCGGTTCTTGACCGCCACCAGGCGCGCCCGGGCCGCGTCCAGCCGGGCGCGCACCGCGTCGCGTTCGCCCGCAAGTCGCTGCAAAATGTCGGGGTCATTGTCGGCCAGCTCGGCAATGACTTGCCCGCTCTGCACATAGCTGCCTTCCGTCACCTGCCAGCGCAGCAAGCGGCCGTCGATGGGCGCCTCGATCCGCTGGCTGCGCTCCAGTGGCGACTGGGCCACCACCCGCCCTTCGCCCTGGGCAGTCTGTTGCCACGGCAGCACAGCCATGCCCAGCATCGACAGCACCAACAGCACGGCGACCAGGCGCGCCGGCCGGCGGATCCACGCTGGCGTGGTCAGCTCGGCCAAGGCGGCCCGCTGGCCACGACCATTGGCCGGCAGCAGGCGGCTGAGCAATTCGTCATAGGCGTGATTCACGCTGCACCTCCAGTGCCCAGCGCAGGGCGATCGACAGCTGCCGCCGTCCGCACCAGCTGGCCGTTGTTCAGATGCCACACCTCTTGGCAGCGCGCCGCCACTTCCTCTTGGTGGGTCAGGACCAGCAGAGTCCAAGGCGTGTGGGCACCGGACACCGCTTGCCACGCCTGCTCGCGGGCCTCTGGGGCCAGGCCATCCAGGACTTCGTCTAGCACCAGCAAGCGCGGCTGGGTGGCCACGGCTCTGGCAATCGCCAGGCGCCGCACCTGACCAGCTGACAGCGGGCTGCCCTGGCCGCGCAGCTCCGTCGCCATACCTTCGGGCAGGGCTTGAACTTCTTCCAGTAGGCCCACCCGCTCAAGCGCTTCTCTGACCTCTGCCGGCCCCAGGTCGGCGCGGCCAAGGGCAACGTTGTCCAGGATGCTGCCGTGGAAGGCATCTCCCGCCCTAACGACTGCCACCACCGTTCGCAGGTGGGCCAGCTCCAAGGCTTTGACATCGACACCATCTAGGCGCACGTGCCCCAGGTCGGGGTGGCACACGCCCTGCAGCAGGTTGGCCAGCGTGCTCTTGCCCCCGCCGCTGGGCCCCAGCAACGCCACGCGACTGCCGGGCTGCCAGATCGCCTCTGCCCCCTGCAGCACCTTGCGGCGGCCGCGCGCGACCTCTACGCCGCGCAGCTCTACCAAGGCGGCGCCATGACCCTCCAGCACCTCATCGCCGCTACTTTCTTGAGGCAAGTCAGCCACGTGCCCCACCTTGTTGACGGCGGCGACCAGGTCGTACCAGCTCTCCAGGTGCTTGCCGAGCTTGCCAATGCTCTGCAAGACCGCAGAAAGCAACAGCTCTGCCGCCACCAGCTGCCCCAGAGACAGCTGCTGCTGCAGCACCAGCGCTCCGCCCACCGCCAGCAGCCCTGCGCCGGCCAGCGCGTGCAGGACCTTGAGCCCCCAAACCTGGCGCAGCAGAACGGAAAAATGCTGAGCCCTGGAGCGCAGATAGTCGTGAACCCGCACCTGCAGCTGCCCTTGGGCATAGGTCTGGCCGGCCTGGGATCCAAACACCAAGCGGTGGCGCGCCAGCTCTTCCAGCCAGGCGGCCACGGCGTACTTGGCCTTGCTCTCTCCCATCGCTGTGGCAATCGTGCCCCGGCCCATGCCAAACAGCACCACCGCCAGTAGCAGCACCAGCACCACGGCAAAACCCAGCAAGCTCGGGTGATACAGCGCCAGCAGCAGCAGGCCCAGGCTCAGCTGCAGGGCCAGAGCGATGCCATCTAGCAGCAGGGTCGCGGCGGCCTTCTGCAGGGTCACCACGTCAAAAAAGCGGTTGGCCAGCTCGGGCCCGTCTTGCTCTATCAGCTGGTCCTGGCGGGCGCCGGCCAAGCTGTCGGCCAGCGTCAGCGCGGTGCGGACCATCAGGCGCCGCTGGATGAGCTCGACCGCGCCAAACTGCAGCACTGCCAGCGTGCCCTGCAGGCCAAGGGCCACCAAGACTACAATCGACAGCACAACCAGCGGCTGCTGCATGGCGGTAAACGCCACCTGGTTGACCAACGACTGGACGGCGACCGGCACCGCCAGCGACAGCAGGCCAGCTGCGGCGGCGTAGATGACCACGGCCCGCAGGTCGATGGACTCCGTGCGCAGCAGCGCCAGCGTGGCTGCCACCGGCGACGGGTGGGCGGAGTGGTTGGGGGCAGTCTCGGACATCGGATCTCCACGCGGCAGCGGTGACCTCGATCGTAACAGAGCGCGCGTCTGTTCGCAGATGCGGGCCGCGGCGGTCAAGATGCGCTGCCCGGCCGCTCAGCGCCCTGCCCTGCTTGCGGCGCGGCGACCCTGCGGCTGACTACAAAAGCCTGGTTCCAAGGCGCTATCGCCGCCCGCGCCCCTGACCATGCAGCCCTGCACAAAGACCTGGAAGTCGAATTGCCGGTCCATTGCATGGCCTGTAAGGCCTAGCCACAGTACGGGCTCGCCGCAGCAAACCGGCCGCGGAAGCCGTAATAGCTTGTGGTGAAAGGGTATTTCTTGCAGCAAACCTGCGGAGTCGCGGTGATGGCACAGCTGGTGCTCCACAGGCGCCCCGTCAACTTACAGCGCGTCCAGGGCGAGATTCAGCCGGTCACGCACCAAGGCGGCGTGCTGCTTGAGCTCATCGTTGTCGACGCCGGCCATCGAGGCCACCGGATCCACCGCCGACACCTCGGTTCGCCCGTCGTCCAGCTCGCGAAGGATGACATTGCACGGCAACATCAGGCCGATGCGCGGCTCGACCGCCAGGGCGCCTTTGGCCAGCTCTGGATTGCAGGCGCCCAGGATCAGGTAGGCGCCCATCTCATGGCCCAGCTTGGCTTTCAGGGTCGCCTGCATGTCGATCTCGGTCAGAACGCCAAAGCCCTGGCCTTTCAGGGCGTCGCGGACTTTCTCTTTCAGCAATGGCAGTTGCCCCTCAAGGACGACCGAGCGACAGTAAGACATGGCAACTCCTTGGCAGCGCGGCGCAGAATGCTCCGGCCCTTCAGGGTAGCCCGCGACGACGCGTCGGCAAGAGGGGCGGCTCGCAGACGACGTGTGGATTTGACCCTGGTACCCCTACCGAAAGCTCGTAGTGGGTTCCAGAAAGGACTTGGTTTGGGTACGAAAAGATGGCCTGGCTGGAGAGACCAAGACCCCTGAACAACAACCGGGTGCAACCCAGATCGAATTGGCGGTCTTGGGCAATGGCATCTCATCTCCAGGGTTGGCCAGCGCCCTCTACGGCTGCGCCGGCTCCACCTTGCCCTTGGGCAGTGCCCCTTGGTCGCGCAGCATGCCCGCAAGCAGCAGCTGCACCAGCCCGTCGCTGCCGCCGCTGCCGCCAGACACCTGGACATCCGGAACGATTTTGACGCCGCTGGCCGCCAAGGCCTTGACCACTTCCACGGTCGTGACGCCGCTGGCTGTCAGGGCGGCGACCTGATCCTGGTAGGCTTTGGCTTGGGCTTCGCCCTTGGAGCGGATCACCCCGGCTTCGGCGTCGCCCGTTTGCTTGATCCGCGAAGCTTCCGCCTCCGCCGTGGTGCGAATGCGCGACGCCTCGCCCTTGGCGGTTTCTTCGGCTTGCTTGGCGGTGTGCTTGGCGATCTCAATTCCCACTTCGGCCTTCATCAGGGCGCCTTGCTGATCGGCCTGGGCCTTGGTCTTTTCGAATTCAATCCGGCGCTTCTCTGCCTGCTCCTGGGCGTCAAACATCGACTTGCGCTGTTCAGCCAAGTTCTTTTCCTGGGTGGTCTTCATCAGGGCTTCAGGCAGGTGGATATTGGTGATCATGACCGAGACCACTTCGACCCGGTACCCCTCCAGATCCTGCTTGACCGCATCTTGGGCCGCTTGCTGTTCCACCGCGCGGTTCTGCTGATAAGCAATGGCTGGCACCTTGGACACCTGCGCGCGAAAGATTCCGTCGATCTGCGGGTGAATCACGTTGGCCTCTAGATCCTGAATCGAGCCGAGCTTTTGCACCACGTAGGGCGCGTTCTCTGGCAGGATCCGGTACTGCGCGCGGACCTCGACCTGCATCTCAAAACCGTCGTGCGAGACCACCCGAAACGGGTCAAAGGTGCCGTTGTACTCCTTGACCCCCGCCCACTCGACTGAGCGCGTGGTCGTCGGGATCGGGATCACCGTAAAGGCCAGCGGGTTGATGTTGTACTTGCCCGGCCCCAGCACGCTGCGTTGGATGCCGCGATAACCCTCTGGCACAACGTGGCGGGTGCGCTTGCTGTGGTCGACCTTGCCCTTCTCGTCCAGCTGCGGTTGCTCGCCCTCGCGGTCAACAAACAACTCAGCAGGATCCTTTCCGATGTTTGAAATCAGCACGCCAACTTCGCCCTGGGCAATCACGGTCAGCGGCCGCATGGTCACCGCAAACAGGTAGGGATTGATGTAGTAGGTGCCGGGGCGCAGGACGGATTCTTGGGGCCCGCGCTGGCCACCTGCCGAGAGAAAGGCCTGACCATCCTGGTAGCTGTTGTGCACCTTGACGTCCGGCGTCGGGGCCACCACGTCTTCTTTGGCCATGGCTATCCCGTCTTTGGCATCGACGATCCCGACCTGATCCTCGCGCACGGCGATGGCCGGCCGCACCTCGACCTGAAACATGTCGGTAAAAATGTTGTACGTTCCCGGCCGCAGGAAGTCGGTCTGGGGCCCCTTCTGGCCGCCGTACTTGAGAAAGATTTCTGCTTTCTGAAAGTTGTCGTGCCCGTCGACATTGCGACCAAGCAGCTGCCCGTGCTCCAGCGCGGTGCCGTCAGCCGCGGTGACCACGCCGATGCTGCCCTCTGGGATGACGGTCTTTTCGATCTTCTCGACGCGAAACAGCAGCGGGTGGATCTTGAAGGTGCCGTTGGTCAAGAAGCGCAGCTGCTTGCCGCGGATGCCGCCATTGTTCAAGAATGCCACTGGATCCTGAAAGTTGTTGTGGTGTTCGCCAGCCTTGTCTTCGGCATACACGCGGCCAGACGGCATCGACTCGCCATCGACCGCAGTGATAACCCCCAATTCGTCAGAGCCAATCGACACAAACTCTGCCTTGGCGATGACGGAGACAAAGGGCCACGGCACAAAGTGCAGACCGGGGGCCAAGTAGTCGGCCTGGATACCGATTTCGCCATTGGCGGCAAAGGCCCGGCCGGCGGGCAGCCGCTTGCCCAGGTAGCGGCGCTCGGTAATGGCGACCTGGGTGGCGCCAACGTTGACCACCCAGCGGGTCACCAGCCAAAACAACCCGGTGGCCATCAGCAGCACCGGCAACACCTTCCACGCCAACTCGATCACGTTGTCGCTCATAGAGCCTCCCGCTGGCCCTGTTCGCGGTGAACACGGCCCAAAGCTGCTGCGCCGCCTCGGCTGGTCCCCAGGGCGGCCAATTCCATCCGGGTGGCACCCGGAGTTTGCTCACAGGCCGTGCGGACAGCTGCCAGTTGGCTCGTGCCCCTGACCGCTGCACAGTCTGCAGCGGACTTGGGATTGGCCCTGCTTGACTGTCCGCACCGTGGCAGGGTCGAGCCTACGCCGACCGGTTGCTCGTCGTCAATGCGCCCAGGCGAGCCTTGGGTTTCGCCATGTTGGCCGGCAATGCCGCGGCGCCCAGCCACCGATGCCGCAGGGTCCGTCAGCCACTGGCCGTGCTGATGGAGCGGCCGGATTCGCCCCGTCGCCCAGCCGTCTCCAGAGCTCTCAGAGCCCGCCGCTGAGACCGCCGGATCCAAGGCAACCCCATGACATCACATAGCCCGCGCCTGGCACGGGTCCTGCACAACCGCTGCCAGGAACTGCTCTTGCGCCGGTCCCCCGCCGCCCCTAAGCTGACTCGCGGAGGTGCGGCATGGACGGCGCGCGGCTGTGGACCTGGGAGGACATTGTGCACCTGCCAGAACACCAACAGCCTGAAATTGTCAGCGGAAAGCCCTATTATCGCGCGGTTCCGCGGGCTCGGCACGGCAGCACTTGCGTCGAGTTGGCGGCAGAGCTGCGGCCGCTGCGGCGGCGAGACGGCAAGACCGGCTGGTGGATCGCCATCGAGCCCGCGGTGCGCCTGAACCAGCACGCTATCGTCGGCCCTGACCTGGCCGGTTGGCGCAAAGAGCGGCTGGCCGAGCTGCCCGACGACTGGCCTCTCGACATCCGCCCCGACTGGGTCTGCGAAGTGCTATCGCCCAGCAACGCCTGGTACGACCGCGGGCCCAAGGCCAGGGCCTATGCCGATGCGCAAATCCCCTGGTACTGGCTGGTGGATCCCGACCAGCGCACCGTCGAAGTACTGGAAAACCGCGACGGGCGCTGGACCGTGGTGGGCTGCTACCACGGCGAAGACAAGCTGGCCCTGCCGCCCTTTGACGACCTGGAGATTGCGGTGGGCGAGCTGTTTGCGCCGCGGGCGGGCTAGTACCCCAAACCCCAAGTTCGTTCCGGGTTCCGGAACGGACGTGGTTTGGGGTACGGAAGAAGACCCAGCAGTAGGACCCAAGACCTGTGAACAAGAACCGGGTGCAACCCGGATCGAATTAACGGTCTTGGGTACTAGGGTGCGCGGGCCGGCGGATCCGCGGCGGTCAGCCTGGCGATGGGCACCTGCACCAGCTCGCCGCTGCGCCGCGGGGCGCTGGGGATGCAGAAGTGCTCGCCGGCTTCGATGCGGTCCTGCAGCGCGATCATCGCCGCGACGTCGCTGCCGTCTACCCAAAAATCTACGGGCGGCCGCGGCAGGTCAATGGTCAGATCGCCCATGGAGGATCGCAGCTTGTCATCGGTCACCGCAAAGCCGTAGGTCAGGGTCTCATGCTCGCTGTGGGCCGGCGTGTAGGCGGTCTGCAGGTCCAGGGGGCCAAATTTGACATGGATGTACAGGGCTTTGGACAGCCACTGCGTGGCCCCCCAGAACTGGCGGACGCCAAAACACTTGAGCGCCAAGCCCTTGGTCAGCGAGCCCAGGCCCGCCAAGTCCAATTCGTCCAACAGGTCCAGGCGCCGAAACACCGGGGCCAGGGAAGACAGGTTGTGGCCAAACCAGGTGCCCTGGCGCTGCATCGGGATCGCCACGTACATCGACACCGGCACCAGCCCTTCATAACCCTGTGGGATTTTGAACAGCTCCCTCACCCGCGGCCAGATCTGCGCGGCCGGCCGGGCCAGGCCATAGATCGCCCCCGGCACTTCAGCGCAGTCGTAGAACACCCACTTGGGCATGGGCATGCCTTCTGGCCCAAAGGTCAAGCCGTCAAGCTTGTGCAGCAGATCCAAGAAGATCGCGCTGTCCAGCCGCAGCGGGTCAATCACGTGCTCTGGCTGCACGGCCACCCCAAAGGGCTGCAGATCCAGGTGGGCCAGGTTGTTGGGCGTGGCCACGACGTAGGGCACCAGCTCCTGGAGCAGGTGGCCGCCTTTGATGGCGAAGGGCAGCATGGGGAGCTCCTTGCAAAAGTTCTGATGTCAGTCAAGCGCTTGGCGATGCAGCGGCACGCGCACGTGGGTGCCGTGGGCAAAGGGCGCGCCGACCACCTGGACCAGCAGCCCCGACTCGATCTCGCGCTGCAGGGCCACCAGGGCCGCCACATCGTCGACATCCAGCAAGGCATTGGGCGGCGGCGCAAGGGGGTGGGCGCGCGGCGAAGCCAACACGCTGCCGATGTGCGCGTGGTCGATGGTCAAGCGAAAGCTGAAGGTCCTGGGCAGCGAGTGCGCCGGGGTGTAGGCGGTGCGCAGCTCCAGCGGCCCCAGATCGGCGTAGGTCTGCAGCTTGGGCGAGCGCCACTGGGTCGCGCCCCACAGCTCTTCGATCGGAAACACGTGAAGGCCCAAGTACAAGGTCAAGTGCAAGGTGCCAAAGGGCGCAATGCCGGCGCTGACCTGGTTCATGGACTCCAAGGTGTAGAGCAGCCAGGTGCGCGGCGCTGCCCGGCCCGGCACAAAGCCAGAAAGGATGGGAATGGCGATGAATTGGCTCATGGGTACCAGGCCGTCATAGTCGTCGGGCACCTTCATGGCCGCGCGCGCCCAGGGCTCCAGGTTGGCAGCGCGCATGCCCAGGCCAAACACCGCGCCGGGCATCACCGCGCAGTCGTAGAAGACCCAGCCCGGCATGTCCATGCCAAAGGGCCCAAAGGTCAGTGTGTCTACCAGCGCAAGCATCCTAAGGAATTCGCCGTTCTTGCGGCGCTGGGGGTGAAAGACGTTTTGCGGAGGAATCCGTACGCCCGCCGGATTCAGCTGCAGATCTCCGGCGATGCCATCGTGGGCAATGAGGAAGGGCTCTAGCTTGTCCAGGATCGGCAGGTAGTGGGTCAGCATGGGCGGCTCCGGCTGGGGCAGGCCAGTCCCATACCACATCGGCAGCGGCGCGCCCAGAGGCCTGGGGGCCCCAGCTGCGGCAACCCGCTGGTGGCCCAGGCGGTGTGCGGGCAGGCCAGGGACCTTTTGCGCAGCTGCCGAAGGTTGCTGTCTAGCCAGGGCTCGGCGATGATCGCGGCGCCGCACGGATCGCGGCAGTACCGGGCCATGACCGACCGCCCCCCACCGCCCAACACAGCCACGCCGGCGGCCGCCACCGACGAACCGCTGACCAAGGGCCAGCGCCACACCACCATGGCCGCGGCCATCTTGCTGACGATGTTTGTCCTTTCTGGCAGTCTGGCCCTCTACAGCGCCTACCTGCTGTGGCGGGGAGAGGACGCGGGGCCGATTTTCAAGGCTCTGCCGGGCGGCTGCGATGTGGTGTGGATGGTGGACCTGCCCCAGCAGGCGCCGGCGGCGCTGCGGACGCTGGGCTCGCGCAGCGGTGCGGCGGCGCAGGTGAGCCTGTGGGCCGCCACCCTGGAGCTGGCGGCCAAGACCCCCGGCCTTGACCCTGAAGAAGCCTGGGGATTCTGCCGGCGCGGCAGCCAGTGGTATGCCGCCCTGCCGATCGCGGCCTCGGCGCAGCCCGCCGCCGCAGCCGTGACCGCCAAGCAGACCTGGGAGGCCCTGCGCGGCCTTGGCTGGCTGGGCCTGCCGGCGGTGCGCTGGGTCGAAACGGCCGGGCAGTGGGTCGGTCGCGATGCCGGCGGCGAGGCGCTGGCTGCCATCCAGGTCGGCCAAGGTGTAGCGACAATCTCTTGGCGCGAAGCTGAGTTGACAAAGCCTTGGGTGGGCAACACCGCGCTTGCGGCGCGCAGCCCGCTGGATGCGGTGGCGTCGCTGGCGGCCCTGGGCGGCGAAATCGCCAAGGCGCCGCTGCAAGAAGACAAGGTGGCCAGAGAGGGCCTGGAGCGGGTAGGCGGCGGTCAGATGCGCTGGATGGTCAGAGGAGCCCCCCTCACCCACCTGCTGACGGAGGCCCTGGAAAGCCGCGGCCAGGCTGCCTGGAAAGACGGGCTGCCCTGGGTCCAGTGGGCGGCGCTGAGCCTGCGGGTAGAGGGAGGGCGGGTGCGCCTGCACTCGCAGGTTGGCGGCGGCCAGCGCTGGGCGGTATGGCTCAAAGAACGCTTTGATGCCACAGGGCTATTGGACGCGGCGACGGTCCTGCCCCAGGCCCACAAGTGGGCGGGCGTCCTGCGAGTGCCGCGCCAGAACTGGCCGCTCTTGGTGGGGCTGGATCCGGCAGCGGCGCCGCTGGCGCAGCTTTTTGGCGACAGCGACCGCTGGGCCCCACTGCTGGCCGGGCAGACGGCGTGGTTTGGCGACGGGCCTTGCCTGACGGCGGTCAGCCTGCTGCGCCAAGACCGCGCCATCCCAGCAGAATTGCCACCAGTTCAGACCCTTGCCGGTTGCCCCCCAAGCGAGCGCAAGCGCGTAGGAGACAAGGTGGTGGCCGGCCCGGCGGCCGGCATCGCGGCGGTCGAGCAGGTGCTGGCCAACCCCAGCTTGGCCGCCCAAGCCAGCGACCAGGACCAAAAGCGGCTCCAGCGCGACACCCAAGGCCTGTGGGTGCCCGCCGCCCACGCGTTGGCCGGTCTGCCGGCGGGCCCGCTGCAGGCAGAGTGGATCTGGCTTGACACCGGGCTGGTGATGGCCATCGACCTGAACTGAGCTACAGGAGCAACATGGCCCCCCTAGACGTAACTGAGGTGCTGCGGGCCTATGGCCGGCTGGATGACGGCAAAGGTCCAGTCGCTGCAGAGAATCTGCCGGTCTCGCCCCTGAGTGGCGGGCTGATCAACCACACGCTGGCGGTGGGCGATCTCTTCATCCTGCAGCGGCTGCATCCGATCTTTGCCAAGGAAGTCAACCTGGACATCGCCGCGCTGCTGCCGGTGCTGGCTCAGGGCGGCGTACCCGTGCCGCAAATCGTCAGCGCTAGCAATGGCTTGCCCTATGTGATCGCCCAGGCCGTGAGCCCAACCGTGGGCCAGCCAGAGGCTTCGCCGGCCGTGTGGCGGCTGCTGACGCGGCTGCCGGGCGAGACGCTGCACCGCCTGCAGACCCCGGCCCAGGCCCAGGCTGCCGGGGCCATGGTGGCGCGCTTCCACACGGCGCTGCTGACCTGCCCGCACCAGTTCCACTTTCGCCGGGCCGGCGCCCACGACACCGATCTGCACCTGCAAAAGCTGCTGCAGGCCCTGGTGGCGTTTCCGGACCACCCGCTGCACAGCCAGGTGGGCCCGCTGGCAGAAGAATTGGCGGTGCGCTGGGCCGCCTGGGGTCAGATCCCGGCGCTGCCAGAGCGGATCATCCACGGCGACCTCAAGGTCTCTAACCTGTTGTGGCAGGGTGACGCGGTGTGCGGCGTCATCGACCTGGACACCATGGCTCGCTCCAGCCTGGACATTGAGCTTGGCGACGCGCTGCGCTCTTGGTGCAACACCGGCACCGAAGATGACGACGCCCCGACGTTCAGCGCAGCGACTTTCTCAGCCGCTATGCAGGGCTACCTTAGCGTGGCCGGCAGCTGGATCACACCCCAAGAGCGGGCGGCGGTGGCCCCAGGAGTCGAGCGGATCTGCCTGGAGCTGGCCATGCGCTTTGCCGGCGACGCGCTGCGCGAGGACTACTTTGGCTGGGATCCCTCGCGGTTTGCCAGCCGCGGCCTGCACAATTTGGCGCGGGCGCGCAACCAGCTGGGCCTGGCGCGCGACGTGGCCGCCAAGCGGGCGCTGCTGGCCGGCTAACCAGCTCTACGGCGGTCGCTTGTCGAGCAGCTGCGGCTCGGGCTTGCGCATTTGGGCAATTCGCGCTACGAGGTTGGCAAAACTAGCCAAAGGGCACGGGGCATTTCATGCACGGGCAACACGAAGAGCGTTACGACTTGGTCGTTATCGGCTGTGGGCCGGCCGGCGAGAAGGCAGCGGCCCAGGCGGCGTACTATGGCAAGAAAGTCGCCGTGGTCGACCGCGCCACTCCCGGTGGAGCCTGCGTCCACACCGGCACGTTGCCCTCCAAGGGGTTACGCGAGTCGGCCCTGGCGATGGTGCGGCTGCGCAACCTGGGGCTGCGCGGCGTGACGTGTAGCTTGGCAGAAGACGTGCGCGTCGAAGAGCTGATGGCCCACCGCGACGCCGTGTGTGCCACCGAAGTTGCCAGAATTCTGCACAATCTGGATCGTCATGGCGTGCGACTGCTGTATGGCAGCGCCGAGCTGCGCGACCCGCAGACCGTGGTGGTCACGCACCTGCACGGCGCTACCACGCTGCTGCACGCCGAGGCGGTGGTGATAGCTACCGGCGCCCGGCCCCATCGCCCGGCCAACCTGCCGTTTGACCACGAGCTGGTGTGGGACAGTGATGAGTTGCTCGAGATGTCGAGCCTGCCGCGCTCTCTGCTGATCTACGGCGCCGGGGTCATCGGCTGCGAATATGCTAGCATTTTTGCGGCACTGGGCGTGCGCGTCCACCTCATTGAGCCACGCGGCCAGGTGCTGCCGTTTCTCGATCGCGACATTGCCAAAGAGCTGCTAACCGCGTTTGCCGAGGCGGCGATCACCATCCACACCGACTGGACCTACGACCGCTGCGAAGTGCTGGAAGGGGAAGGTCAGCACGGCCAGGTGCGGCTGTGGAGCGGCGAGCGCAGTCTGCAGTCAGAGCGGCTGCTTTTTGCCGCCGGCCGCGATGGCAACAGCGAGGGCCTGGGGCTGGAGGGGCTGGGCGTCAAGGTCAGCAAGCGCGGCCACGTAGAAGTCGATGCCAACTACCACACCGGTGTCGGCAAGGTCTATGCAGCTGGAGATATTATCGGTTTTCCGTCGCTGGCTTCGGCGAGCATGGACCAGGGGCGGCTGGCCGTGTGCCGTGCCTTTGGCTTTGACTACAAGTCGGGGCTGGGCCACTGGCTGCCCTACGGCATCTACACGATTCCAGAGTGCAGCCAGGTCGGCGCTACGGAACAGGAATTGCAGGCGGCTGGCACCCCCTTTGAAGTCGGGCGCGCGTTCTACCCGGCCAATGCCCGCGCGCAGCTGATCGGCGCCGAGCGCGGTCTGCTCAAGCTGGTGTTCGCCCCCCACGACCTCAAGCTGCTGGGCGTGCACGTGGTCGGAGAGCGGGCCTCAGAGCTGGTGCACATTGGCATGACCGCCATGCAGCTGGGCGGCACGCTGCACACCTTTATCGACGCCGTTTACAACTACCCAACCCTGTCTGAGCTGTTCAAGTACGCAGCTTATGATGGCTTGCAGCGCGTGGCCCGCCGCGGAGCGTTTGACCCACCGGGGGCCGCCGACTTGGCAGAAGCGCCCCTTCCAGAGTAGCCCGGGCCCCGCAGTCCGGACGCCACCGCTGGGCCGCGCAGACCGCACCGCGGTAGTACCGCTGAATTTCTGAGCCTTCATCGACGGGGCGGGCCCTCAGCTTGGCCACAGGCAGGGCCCATGGGCTCCATCGCTGCCCGGCTGCAGCCCACAGCCCTGGGAAAATCAGCCCCATCGACGCAGGACTTCGCTGCCAGGCGCCAGGGCCAAGCGGTTTTCTGCATTCCTTGTGAGCACGGCCTTCTGCAGGTAGCATGAAACGGGGCGGCGACGGCGTCTGCCCGGGGTCAGGTCTGTATGGAACTCCATAGGCAGCAGCTTCTAACGCCAGCGCTTGGACGATTGCGCAAGGCGGCCGCGCGCGCGTGGCCAGCTCTGAACGGTCAGCCCGCCTCGCTTCTGCGGTCCTGGTGGGCGGTGGCCTTGGTGGCGCTATTGCTGGTAGCTGGCTGCGGCGACGAGGTAGTGCAGTCGGGCAGCCGCGACGTGGCCTTGCTGGGCTCGCAGGATCTGGTGTCCGTCGAGCTGCCCCAACCGGTCAGCGGCACCGGCGACCCCTACGCCTGCCCAGGTGGCTTTGCCTGCCCATGCGCGACCGACGCGGACTGCAGCGGATCGCAGCTGTGCTTGGGGGCGTCTGAAGGCGCCGCGGGCAGTTGCGCCGTGCCCTGCCCCTCTGGCTCCTGCTCCGCCGGCCAGGCCTGCCGCAGCGTTGCCGGTCGCGACGGTGTGTTCTGCGTGACCAAGACGGCCCGCCTGTGCGACCCGTGCGCCAGCGACGCCGACTGCCAAGAGCCCGGTCACGCCGCCGCGGCCTGTGTCCATTACGGCAGCTTGGGGCGCTTTTGCGGCGTTGCCTGCACCGGCGATGCCGACTGCGGCCCGGGCCACGGCTGCCAGCTGGTGACCAGTGCCGCCGGCGCCGCCGTACAGCAGTGTGTGAAGCTTGGCAGCGGCGGGCCGGCAGGCCAGGCCACCCTGGGGCTGTGCGCCTGCAGCCCGCGGGCCACGGCGGCCAAGCTGAGCACCGTCTGCGGAAAGGGCAATTGCCTGGGGTCGCGCGCCTGCGGCGAACAGGGCTTGAGCCCCTGCAGCGGCGCCCAGCCCGCCGCCGAAGTCTGCAACGGCAGCGACGACGACTGCGACGGCCAAACCGACGAGGTCAGCTGCAACGACAACAACCCCTGCACCACTGACAGCTGCGACCCCGCCAGCGGCTGCAGCAACCTGGCCAAAGACGGCGGAGACTGCAGCGACGCCAGCGCCTGCACCACGGGCGACAGCTGTGAGGCCGGCAAATGCAAAGGCGGAAAGGCCGTGGCCTGCGACGACGGCAACGCCTGCAGCACCGACGCCTGCGACCCGATCCAGGGCTGCACCTACAGCTGGCCGGCCAAGACCTGCGACGACGGCAACGTCTGCACCACCGGAGACAGCTGCTCGGGCGGCCTGTGCAAGGGCGGCTCCGCCAAAATCTGCAACGACGCCAACCCCTGCACGGCGGATCTGTGCGACCAGGCCCTGCCCGGCGGCTGCACCGCCACCGTGGTCGACGGCGCGCCGTGCAGCGATGGCGATGCCTGCACCGGTGCCGATGTCTGCAGCGCTGGCCAATGTGCTGGCAGCAGCGTGGCTTGCGATGACGCCAACCCCTGCACCAAAGACAGCTGCGACGCCGCCAAGGGCTGTGTCAACCTGGCGGTTGGCGCCACGCCCTGCGACGACGGCAGCGCCTGCACCAGCGGCGAGCAGTGCAACCAAGGCAAATGCACTGGCGGCAAAGAGAAACTGTGCTCGACGGATGGCGCATGCCTGACGGCCCTCTGCCTGGCCACCACCGGCGAGTGCGGGATCAAGGTGCGCGCCGACGGCAGCGTGTGCAGCGATGGCAAGCTGTGCACGACTGGCGATGCCTGCCAAAAAGGCGTGTGCGCGGGGACTCTGAGCTGCAATGACAAAGACGCCTGCACTGCCGACTTCTGCAGCGTCACAGGCAATTGTGCCCACGCTGCGGTGCTGACGGGCTCTTGCCAGCCGGCTTCTTGCAAGACCTTGGACTGCGACGACAAGAACCCGTGCACCCAAGACGGCTGCGATGCCAAGGGCTGCAGCCACGCCACCCTGGCGGGCAAAGACTGCGATGACAGCAGCATTTGCACCGCTGGCGACGTCTGCCAGACCAGCGGCAGCTGCAGCGGCGGCCAGATCAATTGCGACGACGGCGAGCCCTGCACCAAGGACACCTGCCACCCTACCAAAGGCTGCGAGCACGTGGCCGCCACCGGCGCGTGCGCTCTGGCCGGCTGCAAGGTCGGCGTGTGCACATCTGGCCAGTGCGTCGACAGCGGCAAGGTCGGCTGCGACGACGCCAATCCCTGCACCAGCGATGCTTGCGTGGCCGGCGCGTGCCAGTTCAAGGCCAGCGATGCCCTGCCCTGCGACGACGGCTCCAAGTGCACCACCGGCGACGCCTGCAAGGCCGGGGCCTGCCTGGCCAGCCCGCTGGACTGCGATGACAAGAACCCGTGCACCAGCCAAAGCTGCGACAGCAAGACCGGCTGCGCCACGGTCAACCTCGCCGACGGCGCGACCTGCACCGACAGCGACGCCTGCACCGGCAGCGAAGCCTGCAAGGGCGGCAATTGCTTGGCCAGCCCTCTAGACTGCAGCGACGGCAACAGCTGCACCGCGGACAGCTGCGACTCCAAGACCGGCTGCGCCCACGCGCCTTTGGACGCCGCCAGCTGCGAGGACGGCAACGCCTGCACCGACGGCGACACCTGCGCCAAAGGCGTCTGCACGGGGGTCAAGGCGGTCATCTGCGCCGACGACGGCAACCCCTGCACCAAGCAGGCGTGCTTGCCCGCCAGTGGCTGCACCGCCACGGCAGACGACACCTCGGCCTGCGATGACGGCGACCCCTGCACCGCCCAGGACGCCTGCGGCGGCGGCTTGTGCAAAGGCAGCGTACCGCCAGATGAAGTGCAGCTGATCGCCGGCAACGGCGTGCAGGGCTTCAAAGACGCCAAGGCCGAGCTGGCCCAGTTTACCCTGCCCATCGCCCTGACCCGCGGCGTCAATGGCGTCTTGTATGTGGCCGATGCCTCAGAAGGTGGCGCGCGGATTCGCAAAATTGCCAGCGATGGCACCGTGACCACCCTGGCCGGTCAGGGCCTCTCTGGCTTTGCCGACGGCGGGCCGACCCAGGCTAAATTCTGGAATCCCCACGGCATTGCGGTAGACGGCAGCGGCAATGTCTACGTGGCCGATCGCTTCAACCAGCGCATTCGCCAGATTGCGGCGGATGGCACCGTGACCACCCTGGCCGGCAGCGCTCCGGACCCGGCCTTCCTGGACCCCAAAGCAGAAGGCGGATACCTGGATGCCAAGGGAACCGCCGCCCGTTTTGACGAACCAGCCGGCCTGGCCCTGGCCCCCGGCGGCGCGCTCTACGTGGTCGAGGCGGCCAACCAGCGGCTCCGCGTAGTCCTGGCCGATGGCACCGTGACCACCGCCGCGGGCGATGGCTCTACCGGCAGCAAGGATGGCCCGGCGGCACAGGCCAGCTTCAACGGCCCCACCGCCGTTGCCGTGGGCAGCGACGGCGCGGTCTACATCGCCGACACCGGCAACCACCGCATCCGCAAGCTGGACAAGGGCGTGGTCTCTACCATTGCGGGCAGCAGCGCCGGCTTTGCCAATGGCGACGCGCTCTCGGCCAAGCTCAGCAGCCCGGTGGGCATTGCGGTCAACAGCGCCGGCGAAGTAGTTATCGCCGACAGCGGCAACCACGCGCTGCGCAAGCTAAGCAACGGCCAGGTCAGCACTTTGGCGGGCACCACCCTGGCCGGGTTTGCCGCAGGCCCCTTTGACAAGGCGCAGTTCAAGGGCCCAAGCGGTCTGTGGCTGAGCGGGCCCGGCAGCTGGTACGTGGCCGACACCGCCAACTTCCGGGTGCGCCGCGCCTACTCGCCGTTGCTGGCCTGCCCGCCCAAGCCCTAGGCCGCCAGCCAAACCTTAGCCAGACCGGCGCTTTTCCGCAGCGGGCGGCAGCGCACCGGATGCCGGAGCCGCCGATGCCTCCTCCCACCGCCGCGCCCTATGCTCTGCCCAAGCTGACCCTGCACGGCACGCCCAGCCAGATGGGCCAGCAGCACGGCGAACACCTGCGGGCTATGATTCAGAGTTTTGTGCCAATGCGCTTTGCGGCGACGGCGGAATTCCTGGCCGGGATGAAGCTGGGCTCGGTGCAAGAGCTGGTGGCGGTAGGCCGGCGGTGCATGCAGGCCTACGCCGACTGGCATCCAGAAGGATATCAAGAGCATTGTGGCATTGCCCTGGGCGCAGGGGTAGACGCGGGCGAGCTGTACACCGCCGCCAACATGACGGACATGCGCGACGTGCTGGCGTTTGCCCGGCCGGTGTTGGTCGCGCGCAGCTTGCCGGCCGATAGCGAAGGCTGCTCTGTGGCACTGATTGGGGCGCAGCGCGGTCCCCGCGGCCAGGCGCTGGTCGGGCAGACCTGGGACCTGAATCCCCAGGACCTGGACTACGTGGTCGCCCTGCACCGGCTACCCGACCACGGCCCCGAGACCTGGAGCGTGACTTGCAGCGGCTGCCTGTCGCTGGTGGGCATGAACCACCTGGGCCTGGCGGTCGGCACCACCAACATCAAGGCGCATGGCTCGCGAATTGGCGTCGGCTACATGGGCGTGCTGCACCGTATGCTGAATTCGCAGACGTTTTCTGAGGCAGCGGCGGCCTGTATCACGGCGCCCCGGGCGGCAGCCCACACCTACTGGCTGGCCAACGCCGAGCAGCAGCTGGAGTGGGAGACTACGGCGTGGTCGGCGGTGGACCGGGCCCCGGTGGACGGTCTGCTGCTGCGCACCAACCACTGCCTGATCCAAGACCATGCGCTTCAGGAGGGCGAGCCCCCCAGCGCCTCCAGCCAGGCGCGGCTGGCGCGGATGCAGCAGCGCTTGAGCGGCGAAAGTCCCATAGAGATGAGCGACCTGCGCGCCCTGTTTGCCGACCGCAGCGACGGGGTAGACAGCCTCAACCGCCTGCCAGAAGACGACCAGGGCACGGCCACCAACAGCGTGGTGTTGGCCATTCCGGCGCGGCGCGAGCTGTGGGCTTGCCGTGGCCCCGCGGACCGCGGAGAGTGGCAGCGGCTGGTGTTTGAGAGGGGTTAGTGGAGCAGCGGGTTCATGCTCTGACCGCCGGCGCGCAGCCGCAAGACGCGGGGCAGCCCCTGGCCAAGCTCATCATTGCCATTGCGATGTTCCTGGCCGTGCAGGTCCGCAGCGTGCCGTGTGCTTGGGCCAGCTCGCCTCCCCCGCTGCGCGGCACCGTCACCTGCAACGGCCGGCCAGTCTACCACGCCCTGGTGCAAGGCCTGGCTGACGCGGCATCGCTGGCGCCGCTGGGCGAGGCGTACACCGACCGCAGCGGCCGCTTTGAGCTTACCGTCAAGCCCGGGGCAACGGTGGCAACGGCCTACCGCGAGCTGCGCGACACGGGCGGCGAGCTGCGCAAGATGTCGGCCACGCCGCGGCCGTTGGGGACAAAAAGCTTGAAGTTGAGCTTGGATCGCCGCGAGGTGCGCAGCCTTAAGCTCGCCGCCACCGCAGAAGACCTCCAGCTCTGCCCTGATGGCGAAGCCAAGAGCGACACGGCCCAGCTAGAAGCAGCGGTGGCGGATCTGCTGTCTGCCACGCCAGAACAACGGACCGCGCTGATCGAGCAGCACCGCGCCCTGCTCAGGGCTCACGAGGGCGAGGGCACCCAGAATGCGCTCGAGACCGCCTTCAAACGCGCCGAAGCGACCAAGCAAGCCGCGGCGGTGGACCAGGTCGGCCAGGTGGCGGCGGCGGTTGGGCAGCAGCTGGCGCTCGGCGAATTGCACGCAGTGGGACTGGCGTGGCAGGCGGTGGCCCGGCTGTATGATCGCCGGGCCATGGCGGCTGGGCGGCTGGTGGAATTGTCGCCGCTGACTTGGTTGCAGGCGCTGATGGCCCAGCAGTCTGGCCAGGCCGACGCGGCGATTTCCCTGTACCGTCGCGCAATAGAAGAGGGCGAATTGGTCAGGAGTTCTCTGGCCTCCGACACCCACAAGGTCGGGGTGCTGGAAAGCACCGATGAGGCGCTGTATGGCGCCCTGGAGCTGCTGCTGGTGGACCAGGGCAAGCCCGGCGAAGCGCTAGAGGTCAGCGAACAGCGCCGCGCCCGGGCCCTGCTGGACGTGCTGGCCACTGGCGAGCTGCGCAAGCAACTGCGCCGCGGCGGTCCCAGCCAGGAGCTGCAGCAGCTGGCCGAGCGAATGCAGGCCCTGGCCGCCCAGGACCAGCAGCTGGATCTGCACCTGGGTACCACCAGCGTGACCCGGGTCGATCCGCAGACGGGCCGCGCCAGGGCCGTGGCGGTGGCCGCAAAATCGCTGCGCTTTGACCGTGCCCAGGGCCGCCGCGAGGCCGAGGTGCTCTGGCAGCAGCTGGGGCAAGCGCGGCAGAAGGTGGCGGGATCGACGGCTGAAGTGGCCTCGCTGGTGACGGCGCCGCTGGTAGGGGTCCAGGAAATCCGCGCGTTTGCCCAAAGCCGCGATGCGGTGCTGGTCGAGTGGTCGGTACACGCAGACGTGCTGCTGATCTACGTGGTGCAGCGCGACGGGCGGATCGACGTAGCTAAAGTTCGCATCAAGGCCCAGGAATTGCAGCAGCTGGTGCGGCAGGCCCGCCAGAACCTAGGGGCGGCCATCGACCGCGACCCCAAGCGCGGCGCCGAGGCCTGGGGGGCGACCGCGGCGGCGGAGGGGCCGGCGGATCCCGCGGCACTGGCCAAGCTGTCGGCGCTGCTGGTCGCGCCCATTGCCCAGTGGCTGCCAAGTGATCCCGCCATCCAGGTCGTCGCCGCCCCCCACCGCTCTCTGCTGCTGCTGCCGTTGGCGGCGCTGCCGCTGGCCGATGGCCGGCCGTGGCTGGAGTCGGCGGCGCTGAGCGTGGTGCCGTCTCTGGGAGTGCTGCGCTACACCGCGGCCAAAGCTAAAGGCGCGGCCAAGTCCGGGGCGCTGGTGGTGGGCAATCCGGCCATGCCCAGGTGGCAGGGGGCGCCGCTGCCGCCGCTGCCGGGGGCAGAGCGCGAAGCGGCGGCGGTGGCCAAGGCCCTGGAGGGGGCGGGTGTGGCGCTGCTGACCGGCGCCAAAGCGACCGAGAGCCGCGTGCGCGAGGCCCTTGCCGGCAAGCGCTGGCTGCATCTGGCCACCCACGGCGTCGCCCTTGACGATCGGCCGGGAGAGAGCTTTGTGGCCCTGGCCGCCGATGGCAAAGCCGACGGTCTGCTCAGCGTCGGCGAAGTCCTGGGGCTGCAGCTGCAGGCTGATCTTGTGGTGCTGTCGGCCTGCCAGACGGGGCTCGGCAAGGTCAGCGGCGACGGCGTGCTGGGCTTGGGGCGGGCATTCCTCTACGCCGGCACGCCGCGGGTGGTGGTGAGCCTGTGGTCAGTACCAGACGAGGCGACGGCGCTGCTCATGGGTCGGCTCTACGCCGGGCTGGCCAAGGGCTTGGCCCCGGCCGAGGCGCTGCGCCAGGCGCAGTTGGCGACGCGAAAGCGCTATGCCGACCCGCTGGCCTGGGCAGCGTTTGAGCTGGTCGGCGAAGGCAATTAGCTTGACATTGCTTAGCAGTTCGCCAAGAGGGCGGCCTTGAGCGGCGCTGGACGGATGGGGCAGGCGCAGCAAGGCGGGCCGCGGCTGCTCCATGGACTCCAGGCGCGAACAACCATGTACAACTGCCGCGGCCGGCGCGACAATCGCCGACACCGCAAGGCAGTGCCGTCGCCGCGGGGTTGGCGGCGCGTGGGAACCGCGGCGCCACATCGACGCAAGGAGGGGCTCTGAACCTCAAACACCTAAGTAGTTTCATGGCAGTAGTCGAGCACCGACGGAGGCAACCCTCTCCGAAAATCTCGACACGGTGCTGACCCTCTACTACAACCAGATCGAGCAAGGCGTCGAACTGGTGCGCCGATACGATGAGCCGGGCTCTCTGCTCGCCCGCCACGACGAACTCAGCCAGGTGTGGACCAATTTGGTGCACAATGCGCTGCAGGCCATGCGGCATCGCGGCACCCTTGAATTGGCCATCAGCGGCGACGCCAACTACCTGCGCGT
Organism: uncultured Myxococcales bacterium; assembly: GCA_903919145.1. Lineage (GTDB taxonomy): Bacteria > Myxococcota_A > UBA9042 > UBA9042 > UBA9042 > SXRM01. The sequence goes on along the minus strand of CAIXGW010000225.1, from coordinate 4,228 downwards.
GCACGTGATCGACAGCGGTCCCGGCATCCCCGAAGCGATCCGCGAGTGCATCTTCCAGCCCTTCTTTACCACCAAGGACCAGGGCGAGGGCAGCGGCTTGGGCCTTTCGATCTGCAGCGAGATCGTCAAGCGCCACGACGGCTCCATTGACGTGACGTCCCGGCCTGGGCGGACGGAATTCGTGGTCCGCCTGCCACGCCACGCTGCCGGGGTCGCTCAGGCGCCTGCTGCAAAGGGGGTGAGCTAATGGCCAAGCTGGTGGTGCTGTGTGTCGATGACGAGCGGTTTGTTCTGGCCGCCCTCAAGGAACAACTTGTCCGGCATTTCGGCAAGGAATTCCTTATAGAGACGGTGGAAAGCGGCGAAGAGGCCCTGGAAGTCCTGGACGAACTTCTGGCCAGCGGCGCCACTGTTCCCGTCCTGATCTCCGACCAGATGATGCCGGGGATGCGCGGCGAAGAGCTGCTGATTGCCGCCCATGCCCGTACGCCGCAGACGCTATCGATCATGCTGACCGGTCAGGCTACGGCCGATGCTGTGGGTGCGGCGCTGAACAGCGGCTGCCTGTACCGCTATGTCGGCAAGCCATGGGCCGAGGCCGACCTGATGCAGACGGTGCGCACAGCCCTGACGACGTGGCAGCAGGCCAGAGAGATTACCCATCGTGTCCAAGAGTTGCAGGCGACTTTCGCCGTGACCCAGCGGTTTGTTCCCAACGAGATGTTGCAGCTGCTGGGCCACGACCACATCCGCGCCCTGCAGCTGGGCGAACAGGTCGAGCGGCAGATGACCGTGATGTTCTGCGACATCCGCTCGTTCACCAGCATCTCAGAGCAGATGGACCCAGCCAGCAACTTTGCGTTCATCAACGACTTTCTTGGCGTCATTGGGCCGGTCATTCGCAGCCACAGCGGCTTTGTCGATAAGTACCTGGGCGACGGTGTGATGGCGGTATTCCCCGGTGAAGCCGATGACGCTCTGCGGGCCTCCATCGCCGTCCACCAAGCCATTGCCGCTTTCAATGTCGCCCACGCGCAGCGCCTTGGTTTTGAGGTGCGCGCAGGCATCGGTGTGCACACCGGTTCAGTCATGCTCGGCATCGTCGGCGAGCCACAGCGCTGGAATGGCACGGTCATCTCGGACACGGTCAACGTGGCAGCGCGCCTAGAGAGTCTGAGCAAGACCTTTGGCGCACGCACGGTGACCAGCGACACCACCTTGGCCAGCGCCAGCAACGGCTACCAGGTGCGGCGGCTGGGACGGGTGCAGGTGCGGGGCAAGCAACAGCCGGTGGCAATTGCTGAGCTACTGGACTGCGAAGAGCCGCAGCTGCTCCAGCGGCGCGCCCAGAGCCGCGCAACGTTCGACAGCGGCGTCGAGGCCCTGGCGGGCGGCGAGCTGGCGCGGGCCCAGGCGGCCTTTCTGGCCGTCTTGACTCAGGATCCCGACGATGCAGCAGCCATCTACCTGCTGGAGCAGTGCGCCTGATTCACGCCTCCCAGGACCTCGCGACCACCTACCTCTTGCTGGCGCAGTCGCTTGCTGGCTGGCGTCCCGCTAGTTAGCCGTCGCCAGGCGGCTGTCCGCTGGGATTGTCGGATCCCACGGCGGGCGGGCGGGTGTGCGGCGGTCGCGACCCTTGGGGCTTGCCGTAGCCCCGCAGACCGGGGAGACTGGCAGCGGCTGGTCTTCGGGCGCGCCCCAGGGCCTGCCCACCAACCGGCTTGAAGCCACGGCACGGAGCCGGCGCCACCACAGCGGTGCGCGCGACCACTGACCCGACGGGAAGACAGCCGAGCAAAGACAGAGCTGCTGACGGGTCCTCTAGCTCGCAGCGTCGACGGAGGGAATGATGGAAATCGCAGTGATGCTGGTGGTTGTCTTGGTCGGCTTGGTGATCGCCGCCAAGCTGGTCGCATCGATGATGTGGATAGTCGGCGTGGTGGTTTCCGGCCTGGTGGTCGGAGCGCTGGCGCGGGCGGTGCTGCCCGGCCGGCAGGACATGAGCCTGCTGCACACGTTTGCCTACGGCCTGGCTGGGTCGCTGGTGGGCAGTGGGCTGGCCTACATGATGCACCTGCAGACCGTGATGACCTGGGTGCTGCAGATTGGCATTGCGGCCGCGTTGGTGGCCGGTCGCGAGCAGCTGCGCCTGCCAAGGAACTGAGGGGTGACAGCTCCGCTCGCGCCTTCTGGCCACGGCCAATGCCGCCACTGCCGCGCTTGGGCAGAGTGGCACGCGCCGCAGTGCCCGGTGTGCGGCATCCGGGCGCCCCACTCGTGGTTGCGCCGCTTGGTCCAGCGCGCTGGCGGCTGGGAGGCTGTAGGCGGCGCCCTGGGCATGGCCGTGGGCATCGGCGGCGGCATCTTGTTTGGCGCGTCCCTGGGCCATGTCTGGCGCGGTGCGCACCAGCCCCCCAGCTTGGGCGCGCTGATCTTCATTAGCGCCCTGGGCGCAGTGGCGGGAGCCTTGCTGGACCGCAAGCACGGGCCGGCGCCAGGCGCTTTGGCCGGGCTGAGCCTGGGGATTTTGGCCGGCGGTGCGTTGATGCGCTGGTTGGCGGCCAGCGCGGTGGCCATGGTGACGGCGGGCCTGCTGGTGGTCCTGGGCTTTGCGGCAGGCAAGCGCCTGGGCCTGCGCTTTGGCGCACAGGTCGCTGACTGGCGCAGGCCGCGCAACCTGCTGGAATGCCGGGATCTGGCCACCCGCCGCCAGCAGGATCTGGAGCATGAACTCGCCAAGATGAGAGACCTAAGGCTGCGGCTGCGCAGCGATGTGCCAGAGGCCAAGGCCGCGGCGGTGCTGCAGGCCCTGGCAGCCGCCACCGAAGCTACCGAGCGCCAGATGGAGCGCCACCGCATCGACAGCTGGCAAATGACGCTGGCTATCTGGCAGAACCGCCTGGCCCCGGCGATGGCCACGCTGCGCCAGGCCAGCGAAGCCGAGCTCATCGCCGAGATCCGCCGGGTCGATCAGGCGCGCGGCGAGCTGCAGCAGCTGATGGCCAGCTGGACGGCCCACCCCAGCGCCGACAGCGATCGCGCCCAGCGGGTCCTGGCCCACGCGGCCCGGCTGGCGGAGGCTTGTGACCAGCTCCGCCACGCTCTGCTGATGCGGCAGGCTTTTGCCCTGGCTGAGCGCTCTCCCGGTGCAGCCGAGGCCTTTGGCCTGCAGACCGTGCCCCATCGCGACCGCGACCTGAGCGACGAGGCGACGCTGGAGGTGCTGCGGACGCGCCTGACCGTAGACGAAGCCCAGACCGCTTTGGAAGCCCGCGACGAGGCGCTGCGGCTGCGGGCAGAGCAGGAGGCCATCGCCGAGGTAGAGGGGCTGCTGCAAAGCAACGGCCAACCGGCTCGCGGCGGTTGGCGGCGGGCCTAGCGCCAAGGGCCCAGCGCTGGGCCACCGGTGGCCTCCTGCGCGGAACCCTGCTGGTACACCTGCACCAACGCCCGGGGTTGGCCAAGCTGACCCCTGTGCACCGCCTGGACCGCCCCGCTGACGGGTCGGCGAAGCCCACCGGCAGGTGCCAGGTCAGTCCTGGCAAGGCAACGGGACCAAAGCCTTTCTCCCAGGGCTGAGCTATTTGATCGAGGCTTTGTGCTTGGCGTACCAAGCCTTCGCCGCGGCAGTCCGCGCCTCCACCGCCTTGTTGTCACCTTCAACAGTGCCGTCGCTCTCCAGGGCTGGCATCTCCAGCATCGGCAAGCTGCCGCCGCCGCTGAACATCACCAGGGCCAGGGCCGCGTAGTGGCGGACTTGACTGGGACTCTCGATGTTGTAGATGGCGAAATTGATGGATGCGAACACGCCATTCAGGTTCTTGAAGCCGTTCACGTCGATCTGGGCTGAGGCCGTATCATCCAAAAGGGATGCCAACTTGGCTGCCTTTGCCGCTACCTTCAGGTTGCCAACGGCCACCGCGCCGGCCGCGCGCACGCTAGGCAGCGGGTCGTCACACAGCGCCGCCAACGTCGCAGCGTACAATTGCGGGTCTGGCGCGACGCTCTGGGCAAAGTCCAGCAAACCGTGGGCGGCCGCACCGCGGATCTCCGGCTCTTTGGCCTGCAGGCCCTGGCGCCAGGCGGCCTCTAGGAGCCTGTCGGGATAATCCCCGCCAGGCTCCGTGCCATTTTGCGTTTTTTTCAGTCGGGCAAGAAATATTGGAAGTGAATTCCAATATTTCGCCCGCCTGGGCGCTCGCAAGACGATCGCCCTAGGACCCTG
>CAIXGW010000224.1 GCA_903919145.1 uncultured Myxococcales bacterium | reverse complement strand
TCCAGAAGCGCTGGCCGATCTCAAGGCGGGGCTGGCCTCCACCCCGTTTGTGGTCTTTCTTGACAGCATTGAGGAAACCGACCTGGTCCGCCGCAGCGCCGCCGTCAAGGCCGTGCGCGGCTTGGCAGACAAGTACCCGGCATGCACCTTGGTCCTGACCGCGCGGCCGCCGGTGCTCGACGCCGACTACGGCTTTGACTTTGACGCTCGCTTGGAGATCCCGCCGCTGGAGTGCAAGGTCTCTGATGCAATGATCGCCAAGCAATTCAAAGATGAAGGCGACCGCGATCGCTTCATGGCCCTGCTGCGCCGCTATGGGCTGGATGAGAAGGGCAAGTTTGGCGTGCAGTGCAACTACCCCTACCTCTCGACCTACCGCGACATCAACACCGTGGCCGAATTCTACCGCCAGTCGACCAAGGGAGACGTCCTTGTCAGCTTCTCTAGCGTCTATGAGACCTTGATTGGCATGCGCCTCAAGAAGGAGTTTGACAACCTCCGCTGGACCCAGAGCGACGCGCTGGACATGGGCGACCGCCTGATGCGCGCCGGTATCGAGAAGGTTGGCCGCAGCAACTTGATGTTTGACTTGCCCCTGTGTGAGAAAGCTACCGATCCGCGGTGGGGCGAAGTGGCGGTCGACGCTGGCGTGGCCGGCAATGCGGAAGAGCGCAAGCGCCACGTCTGCGAAAAAACCTTCCAGTCCGCCTTGTTTACCCGGGCAGAGGGCAGCGGCAGCTACGCCTTCGCCGACCGCAGCACCCTGGACCTGTTCCTGGCCCGCTGGCTGAACGGCGAGATCGCCCGCGCCGGCGGCTCGGACTGCGGCGTTTTGGGCAACCACCAGGATCTGCTGGCTTCTCCGGGCGTCGTCAAGTTTCTGGTTGGCCAGCCCCTGGGTCGCCGCTGCATCGCCCAGGTCGTAGCCCACAACTGCGCCAAGCAGGCCGACGCCAGCGCAGAGGCCAGCATTGCCGCCACCATTGAGCTCGGACTGCCGGTGGGCAAGGCGCGCAGCCAGATTCTCCAGGAAGCTCGGGCAGCTGGCTCGGCTCTGCAGCCGGCAGCATGCATCAAGCAGGTGCTCGACGCCCTGGACCGGACCATCGCCGAGTAGGGCTGGCGCTTAGAACGGCGCGGCAGCCTTCTGGGCCTCCGTGGCAAATAGCGGCATCGACAGGCCAACTATCACCTGCCAGTTCGGGTCCAGCTGCCCAAGCCGGGCCGACGCCAGCCACGTCCCCCAGCTGGTATGACGGCGCACACTGACCTCGGCCAGGGCCCGCGTGTCCAGGCTGGTCAGCCCGACCTGGGCCGACAGCCCGAGCTCCGGCCACGCCGCCGCCACCCCGGCGCGCGACAGCCACACCGGCGCGTCGGCAGCCGACACCAGAATCCCCAGGCTATCGTACAAGGTGCCGCTCAGGCCGCCGTCCAGCATGCCGGCGTAGGCGTACAAGCGGCGCCCACCGATCCGCGCGCTCAGCGCCGGAAAGCCCTGGCCACCCAGCCACAGCCAGCCCACGGTGGCGCCCGCCGCGGGACCGTCCCACACCAAGGCCGTGCGCGCTCCCCACAGCACGCGGCCGGTGCTGTAGCTGCGCAGCCGGCCATCGTCGGTGGTTTCTTGGATATCGTTGGTTTCGTTGATGGTGCCCACATCGACCCGCAAGCCCACCCGCTGGGTCGGGCTGGCCGGCAGCGTCGCCTGCACCCGCAGCGCGCCTTCCTCCAGGTGGGTCCGCTTGACACCGCCGCAGGTCGCGGCCTGATAGCCACCCACGCCATAAGCGAGCTGGATGTCGCCGTCGGCGCCGCCGGCCGCTGCGGCGTCCTCTGCAGGTCGCGACGCCGCCCCCATCAACCACGGCACTGCCACAGTCAGGGTTCCCAGCAGCGCCAGCCGCGGCCAGGCTGCGCGGTTCATGGCCCCTTGCCCGCCGGCACCACCCGCAGCAGCACCGCCGGCCCCACGATCCGGCCGCCCTGGCTGTTGTCGGCGATGAGCCACGCCGCGCTGGGGTCCGCCGCGTCAAAGGCGATCCCTTCTAGGTTGGGCAGTTCTTTCAGCGCTGCCGCCACCGGCTTGGCCAGGTCGGCCTGCACCACTGCGGTCACCTCGGCGGGCAGCGGCCCTTGCGCCGGCACCACCGCGCGCAGCCACCGCGATACCCCGTAGTGGCGCTCAATAGCCCACAGCTCTACCTGACCGCCGGCCAGCGGCCGACACGCCAGCGCGGACAACTTGCCGCTGCGGCTAGTCAATTGCAGCCGCGCAGCGCTCCAGGTGCCATCGGCATTGCGGCGGGCCAGCGGCGCCCAGCGCTTGCCCTGGTCTTCTGGCGTCGTCTCCGCCACCGCAAACAGCGCCGAGGCGTAGCACAGCCCCTCCAGTCCGCGGTTGTCTTCGGCCTCGATCTGCCAAAGGCTATAGGGCAGAACTAGTTGCTCGTCAACGACGGCAGCATCGGCCGTCAGGTGCCCCAGCAGGACCACGTCGGTGGCGCGCTTGCCGCCGTGGCGCTCGGTGCCAATGGCAAAGCGGCCGTCGCCCAGCAAAGCCAGACTTTCGCCATCCATTCCAGGTGGTTTTCCCAGCAGCGGCACGCGCTCGGAAAGCAGCTCGCCGTCCTTGACCCGCACCCGCAGCAGGTGGTCCTGGCGCTCGGCGATGGTCCACAGCACCCCGTCCGCAGCCGCCACCAGGTCAGACAGGCCCTGGGCCTCGCTCGCCGCTGTCAAGCCAAATTCGGCCACGGCCACCTGAGTCGCTGCAGCTACCGGCCCTTCTTCGACGGCAGCGTGCCGGCCACAGCCGCTGAGCCCATAGCCACAGATCACCCAGCCGCTGACCAGTGCGCCCAGCAGTGCCAGCGCCGGCCGGTGGACCAGTGTGGTGTTCAGCAGATTGTGCAGAGAAGGCAAGCGCATGGCCGCATCATGACCAAGCGAGGCCCACCGCGCAAGCCATCCAGGCGATCCGCTGTGGCGCGGCGCTGCTTCAATCTTCGTCTTCGTCGTGCCTGGCCGGTACCGTCTCGCGGGCCGTCGGCACCAGCTGCAGGCGCCTCAGCGGAATTCTCTTGCCGGTGCGCTCGCAGATACCGTAAATGCCGGCGTCCATCCTCGCCAGCGCCGACTCGATGTCCTGCAGCTCGCGGCGACCGCTGTCATCCAGGGCCTGCATCACTTCGTCGCCTTCTTGGTCGGTGGCCTGCTCTTCAAAGTCAGCCGAGTGCGGACCGTCGACCCGCCGCAAGTGATGCTCCAGATGGGCAACTTGGCCCTGCAGCTCGTGCAGGCGCTGTTCCAGTTGCAGGCGGATCGGCACATATTCGGCCTGGATGTCCATGACGTCCTCGCAGCTGCTCCCCGTCGCGGCCAGCCATGGCTGCCGTAACTTCGCGGGGGCGCTTTTTCTGGGCTTGCCCTGCGTGCCTACCCGGTGCGGGGGCTGTGCAGGTAGTCTGCCCTGGCTAGCAGTACTGCGGCCAATGTAGCACGGAGAACAGGCTGGCGCTTCGGCCTTCGTCACACCCAAGTCATGGGCTGTCGGACACCCAGGGGCCCAGGGGCGCGCCTCGCAGCGATCAAGCCTTGGCCACGGCGACCCGCCACAGCCTCTTGAGCTCGCGGGTCTCCTGCTCCGGTCCCGGTAAGAAGGTGCGCTCCTGCCGCCAGGCGGTCTGCGCGTCGGCCAGAGAGGCAAACCAGCCAATGCCAACGCCGGCCAGAATCGCCGCCCCCAGCGCCGTCGTCTCGGTCACTTGCGGGCGAACCACCCGGCACTGCAGCAGATCTGCCTGGATCTGCATCAGCAGGTTGTTGGCCGAAGCTCCACCGTCGACGCGCAGCTCGGCCAGCCGCTGGCCCAGGTCGTTCTCCATGGCATCCAGCAGGTCCGCACAAGACAAAGCGATTCCTTCCAGTGCCGCCCGCGCCAGGTGCGCCCGGGTGGTGCCCCGGGTCAGGCCGGCAATCAGCCCGCGCGCGTCCTGGCGCCAGTGCGGTGCACCCAGCCCCACCAGCGCCGGCACAATCACCACCCCATCGCTGGACGGCACTTGCAGCGCCAGCGCCTCGATCTCGCTTGCCTTCTCAATGATGCCCAGCCCATCGCGCAGCCACTGCACCGCGGCACCGGCAATAAACACAGCGCCTTCTAGGGCATAGCAGAACTCGTCGCCCACCTGCCAGGCCACCGTGGTCAGCAGACCGTGGCGCGACTCGACCCGCACCGAGCCCGTCTGCATCAGCAAGAAGGCGCCCGTGCCGTAGGTGCACTTGGCCATCCCGGGCTCCAGACACAGTTGGCCGCACAGCGCCGCCTGTTGGTCGCCTGCCATGCCGGCCAGCGGAATCCCGTCGGGCAGGCCGGGCACGCCGCGGGTGACCCCGTAGACCGCCGCCGAGGGCGCCACCTGCGGAAGCATCCCCTGGGGAACCCTAAGCAGCTGGCACAGCTCTGAACTCCAGGCCCGCTCGCCGATGTCGTAGAGCATGGTCCGAGAGGCGTTGGAAGGGTCGGTCACGTGAACCGCGCCGCCGCTGAGGCGATGCACCAGGAAGCTGTCGATGGTGCCAAAGGCCAGCTCGCCAGCCTCAGCCCGCGCCCGAGCCCCTGGCACATTGTCCAGCAACCACGCTACCTTGGTGCCGCTGAAGTAGGCGTCGATCGGCAGGCCGGTCAGCTGGCGGACGCGCTGTTCGTGGCCGGCGGCCTTGAGCTGGTCGCAGATCGCCGCCGTGCGCCGGCACTGCCAAACAATCGCATCGGCTATCGGTTGGCCGTCGCTCCTCTGCCAGACCACCGTGGTTTCGCGCTGATTGGTGATGCCGATCCCCGCGATTTCACTGCCCTGGACCCCCGTCTCGGCCAACAGCGCCGCCATCGCATCCAGACAGGACTGCCAGATCGCCTCAGGGTCGTGGCCCACCCAGCCAGGCTGTGGGTATTTCTGCGCAAACTCGCGATTGACCTTGCCAATGACCCGCAGCGAGCGGTCGATCAGCAGCGCTGTCGAGCCAGTGGTTCCCTGGTCCAGTGCGAGCAAATACTGACTCATGCGGTCCCCTTGGCCGGCGGTGTGCTGGCCCGTGTGCGCATGAGCATGTAGCTGAGAAGGGCTCAGCTTTCAAGCCGGCGGCGGGCGCGCACGCGCAGAATGGCTGTTGCGAGCAAGCCGAGCCACGCCGCGCCGCCGCCGGCCCCGTGTCCAGAGCAGCCGCTGTCGGCCACGGCCCGGGGGGCAATGCCAGGCAGCAGCCCAGCCCCATCGCTGCCCTGGGCGCTGCCGTCCAGCCCTGGTCCTTCGCCATCGCCAGACACAGCCCCGGCCTCGCCGGCACCGTCAGAGCTGACAGCGCTGCTGAGGTCCAATGCGGCGGCGCCAACCTCGCCCTGGCTGCCATCGGCGGCGTCTGCCGGCCCAGGCGGGTCAGCGGAATCCCCAGGATCTGCACCGGCATCTGGCGCATCGACACTGCCGCCATCCGGGTCCGCGCCGGCGTCGGGGTCCTGGCTGCCGGCATCTTCGACCGGCAGCGGCTTGCACAGGCTGCCGCCCGGCACCTCTTGGCAGACTTCCAGGCCCAGCTTGCACGTCGCAGGCGTCAGCGCTCCGTCTATGCACACGCCGGTCGCCACCTGTTTGGGGTCCGGAAGGCACACGGTGGTGACGCCGCTCGGCGGGCACATCTTGGAGATGCAGCGCGCGCCTTTGGCATCGTCTACGCAGAAGCCTGCTTGTAGCCCGCCCAACGCCCCGCAGTCCTTCTTGCTGCAGTCGCCGCTGACCAGCGAATTGCCTGCGCAGCTGGTGGCGCAGGTCTTGGGCAGGCACAGGGCACCGGCGCCCTTGTCGGTGCAGGTGGTCTCGGCCGGGCAGGCCTTGAGCGCAATATCGCCTTGGGTGTTGCAGCTGTAGCGCTGGCCATCGGGCAGGCAGACGTCTTTGGCCTGCGGGGGCGCGGTCGGGCCGCTGGCGCAGAAGGCAGACACGCACTTGGCCGCGCTCCCCACCGCGGTGCTGCAAATCGCCCCAAAGGCCCCGCAGTCGCCGGTGCTGATCTTGCCGTTGTCGCAGGCGCCGATCTGACCGGTGCCGCCGGGCAGGCACACTTGGGTTTTTCCTTGGGGCGGGCAGTACTTGCTAATGCAACGCACGCCCAAGCTGTCAGCCACGCAGGCGCCGGCGTTGGGCGCGCAGTCGGTCTTGGCGCAAGAGCTCTGCACAGCAACACTGCCCTCGCACTTGGCGGTGCAGGCGGGTGGCGCGGCGGTGACCGCAAAAGCTGCCAGCGCGGCGGCGGTGCCGTCCCAGCGGTTCAGGTCGACGTTGCCAGAGATGCCGCTGACGCTGCCGGTGCTCGAGTGCTGCCAGAAGTGCCACTTGGTCCAGGGGGAGGCGATCTTGGGGCAGCAAGAGGTGCAGTACTGGGCGTGCCACAAGGGGTAGCTGGCAAAGGCGTTGGAGCCGACATTGTCCTTCCAGAAGTAGTACCCTGTATAGATCATGGGCTTGCGACCCACTGCCTTCTCTACGTGGGCGATCCACTTGGCCACGGCAGCCGCAGTAGCGCTTGGCGTCGAGTCGGTCTTGCTCTCTACGTCGATGACCGGCGGCAGGTCGCCCGGCCCCAGCTTGCCCATCATCGAAAGAAGCAAATCCGCTTGCTTGATCGGGTCTTGCGCAGGCTCAAAGTACTGATAGACCCCACAGTGCAGCCCCACGGCGTGGCACTGCTTCCAGTTGTAGTCAAACTTGGTGTCGACCTTCATGGCGTGGGAAGCGCGCATGATCGCGTACTTCTTTCCCGACGCCTTGACCTTGGCCCAGTCGATGTTGCTCTGCCAGTACGAAACGTCGATACCGTCGATCACCACCGGACCCGGGCAGACGTCCGCCAGTGCTGGCGCCGCCGCAAACGCACCCGCCGCAATGGCCAGGCCAACACCCACCCATTTGGACCAAGGGGTTGCCTTCATCGCCGGCCTCCTTTGCCCTGCCGCAGCCACTGCTGCACCTGCGGTCGCAGGTCGGCGCTGTCCATGGCCCGCTCAGCCGCCAGCTGCCAGTCGCCGCCGACTCGCCGCAGGGCCACCAGCACCACCTGCCCTGGCCGCGGCTCGCGACTCAGCTGCGACGCCAGCCCTTCTTTGTCGGGCAAGGGTGCGCATTCGGCCGCGGGCTTCTCTCTCTGCAGCGCCTGGCAGCGCCGGTGGTGGGCCAGGTCGCCGCGCCAGTCCACATCATCGACCAGAATCGTCTGCCCAACGGCCAGCCCAGCGCCCGCCAGCACCGCCTGTACCGTCATCCGCCGCTGATGGCGCACAAAATCGCGCAACCCGCCGCCATCCATTGGCGTCTGCTTGGCCCCGGGCACGGCCATTTCGACCAGCACCACGGCCGGCGACTGCCGCAAAAGCTCAGGCCATGTCAGGGTTTTTGCCGGTCGCGCAGCAGCCTGGCCGGCGGCACTGACGGCTGCAGCGCCGCTCAAAGCCCCAGCCAGCCAGAGGATCCAGATCTGCCGCCTAAAGATGCCAAGAAACTGCATGCTCGCCGTCTCCAGCGCCACCTGCCGCAGCGCCCGCCCCAGCAGAGTGGCGTTTTTAGGCGGTCTGGGCAAGGGCTGGCGACGCCATCGGCGATGCGCACACAACAATGCGCATTTTTTATCGTTTAGCCTAGACGACGTCGCGCGGGGTCACCCTGCAAATCGCCACCTTGAGGTAGCGGCCTTCGCCGTGGGCCGGGGCCGTCGGATGGTCTGCGGCAGCGCTGCGCAGCTCAAGCAGCTGCACCGCCACCCCAGCTTGCTGCGCGGCCTGGCCAATCATGCGCAAGAACGCCTCTGGCTCGACCAAGCCGGAGCACGAGCACGTCACCAACAGACCGCCGCTGCGAACAGCTTGCAGCGCCACGGCATTGAGCGCCTGGTACTTGCGCAGCGCCTGGTCGAGCGCCGCCGCCTTGGTTGCGTACTTGGGCGGGTCCACAATGACCATCTGCGGCTTCTCCAGGTCCTGCAGGGCGCTGTATTGGCGCAGCACGTGAACTGCATCGGCGCACTGAGCGCTCAGCAACAGGCCGTTGTCCTCGGCGTGCTGAATCGCCAGGTCCACCGCCCGCTGCGAAGCATCGACACAGACCACCTTCTTGGCCCCGCCGCGCGCCGCGTGCAGCGCAAAGCCGCCGGCATGGCAGAAGGTATCGACCACAAACAGCCCCTTGGCCAGGCTGGCGATCCGCGTGTGGTTGTCGCGCTGGTCGCAGTACATGCCGGTCTTCTGGCCGCCCGCTGGCTCTACGCGCAGCTGCAAGCCGTTGTGCATGACCTTGACTTCGTTGGGCACCGTGCCGTGCGTCTCGCTGCTGCCGCCCAGCAGACCTTCGGACGGGTGGATGTCCAGCGGCACCCGCACCAGCTGCCACTTCAGGCCCATCCGCTGCAATTCCGCAAGGATGGTGGTGCGCAGCCGCCAGGCGCCGGCCGTTGACAGCTGGACCACCGCGCCATCGGCGTAGCAGTCGATGGTCACGCCGGGCAGAAAGTCGCCTTCGCTGTTGACCAGGCGATAGGCGTCGGTCTCGGCGTTGGGCAGCCCCAGGCTCTGGCGCAGGGCTACTGCTTGGGCCAGCCGCTTGCGCGTCAGGATGGCCAGATCGGGCAGCAGGTCGGGCTCCAAGCCGTCTTGGCCCAGCGCCATCATCCGCACGGCTATCTGGCTGGTCGGATTGTAGTAGCCCACCCCCAAATAGCGGGCGTGCTGGTCAAAAAGGGCACAGCGGATGCCGGGCTCCAGCTGCGTGTCCGGGCCGGGCACCACGTGGGCAATCGCACCAGAGAAGACCCAGGGGTGGCCGGCCAGCGGCGGAGTCGCCGTTCCTGGGCGCAACACAGCAGAGACCGCACCGGTCCAGGTGGGCAGACGGGCGGGCAGAGCGGCGGCCGGGGCGCGGGTGCGCGGAGCGGGTCGAGACATGGGGAACACTTCCAATGGCGGCAAGCTGGCCGCGCGGTCAAGAAAAGGGCGACCGAGCCTCAGGCGAGGCCGGCGCCGCAACAAAGCTAGGGAGCAACGGGCTCTGCCGGGGCAACGGCAGGTGCGCCAACCAGGGGCACGGAGTCAGAGGTGTCCAGGAAGTGCTCAAAGCTCACTACCTTTTCGCCATCGCCCACATTGATCAGCTTGACGCCCTGGGTATTGCGCCCGACCACGCGGATGTCTTTGACCGGAATCCGCAGCAGCACGCCGCCATCGGTAACAATCAACACCTCGCCGGCCGGATCCACCGCGCGCAGGCCAACCACTTTGCCGTTGCGGGCGCTGGTCTTGATGGCGATGACGCCCTTGCCGCCGCGGGTCTGCAGACGATAGTCCTTGGGCGGCGTGGCCTTGCCATAGCCGTTCTCGCAGATGGTCAGCAGCATGGTGCCCGTGGGCCCCTCGCGCAGCTCGCCATCGGCCTCCAGTTCCTCAGCCTCGACGTCGGGCAATTCCAGAACGTCTTCGACTTGACCCACCGGCGCCGCGATGACCGCAAGGCTGACCACCGCGTCTTTGCCGCCCAGGTCCACGCCGCGCACACCGCGGGTCGCCCGGCCCATCGGCCGCACGTCGGTCGAGTGGAAGTGGATGCTCATGCCATCGCGGGTCGCCAGCACCACATTCTCGGTGTCGTGCACAATCTTGGCGTCGATCAGGTCGTCGCCCTCGTCCAGCACAATCGAGATGATGCCGCTGGAGCGGATCTTCTGAAACTGCATCAGCTCGGTCTTCTTGACCGTGCCGTACTTGGTCGCCATCAGCACATACGAGTTCTCGCCAAACTCGCGCACCGCCAGCACCGCGCGGATCTCCTCGCCTTTCTCGACCTGGATCAGGTTGATGATCGGCTTGCCGCGCGTCGATGCCGCCCCTTGGGGCACGTCATAGACCTTGAGCGAAAACACCTTGCCCATGGTGGTAAAGATCAGCAGATCCTGGTGGGCGCTGGCCACAAACAGGTCGACCACAAAGTCTTCTTCTTTGGTCGTCATGCCCGTCTTGCCCTTGCCGCCGCGCCGCTGCTGGCGGTACGTCGACAGGGGCGTGCGCTTGATGTAGCCGGCCTTGGAGATGGTCACGACCATGTCCTCGTCCGCGATCAGGTCCTCTACAGACAGGGCGCCCAAGTCGTCGATGATGTCGGTGCGCCGGGCGTCGCCAAACTCATCGCGGATCGCCAGGATCTCTTCGCGAATGACGCCCATCAGCTTGCCGTCGTCCTCCAGGATCGACTTCAGCCAAGCGATTTTCTTTAGGATCTCATCCCACTCTGCCTTGATCTTGTCTCGCTCCAGGCCGGTCAGGCGCTGCAGACGCATGTCCAAGATCGCCTGAGCCTGCAGCTCGCTGAGCGAGAAGCGATCGACCAGCCGGCCTTTGGCAGTGGCGGGATCGGCGCTAGAGCGGATGATCGCGATCACCTCATCCAGGTGGTCCAGAGCAATCAGGTAGCCCTGCAGAATGTGGGCGCGCGCCTCAGCCTGCTTGAGCTCGTACAGGCAGCGCCGGGTCACCACTTCGCGGCGGTGATCCAAGAACAGCTCCAGCATTTCCTTGAGCGTCAGCACCTGCGGCTGACCACCGACAATCGCCAGGTTGATGATGCCAAAGGTGGTCTGCAGCTGGGTCTGCTGCAGCAGCTGGTTGAGCACCACCTGAGCGATGGCGTCGCGCTTGAGCTCGATCACCACGCGCATGCCGGATCGGTCCGACTCGTCGCGCAAGTCGCTGATGCCTTCGATCTTCTTTTCGCCCACCAGATCGGCGATCTGCTCTACCAACCGCGCCTTGTTGACCTGGTAGGGCAGCTCATCGACGATGATCGCCTCGCGTCCGCCCTTTTTCTCCTGCTCGATGTGGGTCTTGGCGCGCACGCGGATCTTGCCGCGCCCCGTGTCATAGGCGTCCAGGATGCCCTGGCGCCCGCAGATGGTGCCGCCCGTCGGAAAATCCGGGCCGCTGATGTACTGCATCAGCTGGCGCATCTCCAAGAACGGGTCGTCGATCAGCGCCACCAGGGCGTTGCACACTTCGCGCAGGTTGTGCGGCGGAATGTTGGTGGCCATGCCAACGGCAATACCGCTCGATCCGTTGATCAGCAGGTTGGGCACCTTGGTCGGCAGAACAGAGGGCTCGGTGTCCTGCCCGTCATAGTTCGGCACAAAGTCGACGGTCTCTTTGTCAAGATCGGCCAGCAATTCATGGGCCAGCTTGGCCATACGCACTTCGGTGTAGCGCATGGCTGCAGCCGGATCGCCATCGACCGAGCCAAAGTTGCCCTGGCCGTCTACCAGCAGGTAGCGCAGGCTAAAGGGCTGGGCCATGCGGACCAACGTGTCATAAACGCTGGCGTCGCCGTGCGGGTGGTACTTGCCGATGACGTTGCCGACGATACGCGCCGACTTCTTGAAAGCCAGGTTCCAGTTGTTCTTCATGTCGTGCATCGCGAACAAGACGCGGCGGTGCACGGGCTTTAGGCCATCGCGGACATCAGGCAGCGCGCGTCCGACGATCACGCTCATGGCGTAGTCGACGTAGCAGGACTCCATCTCGTGCTTGATCGAGGTCATCTTGACCCGACCAAAGTCCGTTGCGACGCCTGCCTCTTCTTCGGCCCCATCGGGCTGGTCAGACTCGCCAGCAGCGGCAGCGGGCAAATCGTCAGTCTCGTCGGGCGGAACCATTAGAACCTCTCAGCTTTCCGAAGACGCGGAACTGCGCCATCCGGGGGGCGGCAGTCTACGCGATCCTGCCCCAAACGTCAATCGCCAACCAACCAACAACCCTCTAGAATCATTAGAGGTGACCAACCATCGCCCCTCCAGTGCCCGGGGTGGCGTCTGTACGGGTGGCCCCGACAATTTGCTGCTATTCTGCAGCGCGCCGGCTCCCCGGTCTGAGGTTTTGCGTGGCCACCTGGCTCCCTTCCAGCACCTGGGTCCGTCCGCCGGCTCCCGCTGCCGGCGCGCCGCATACCGGCTTGTTGCTGCACGGTATTCTTGGCTCAGCGCGCAACTTGCGCACACTGGCAACCCAGCTGTCTGCCCGCCTGCCAAGGTGGCAGTGGCTGCTTGTAGACTTGCGCAACCACGGCGACTCGCGCGGTGCCCCGCCGCCTCATACGGTCGCAGCCTGCGCCCAAGATCTGGCGGCGCTGTGCCAGCACCTTGGCCTGCAGCCCGCGGCGGCGATCGGCCATTCCTTTGGCGGCAAGGTCGCCCTGGAGCTGGCCCGCCCAGCCGCCGCACCGCTGTGGCCGGCGCTGCAGCGGGTGTGGGCCCTGGACACCCAGCCTCACCTCACCGCCGCTCAAGACCAGGCTGTGGCTGCCGCCGGCCACGGCGCCGTTGCCCAAGTCGTGGCCGTGCTGCGCCAGTGCCCAGGTCCCTTTGCCAGCCGCACCGCCATGGCCAGCCAGTTGCTGGAGCTGGGTCTGGCCGCTGGCGTCGCACAGTGGATGACCACCAACCTGGTCCAGGGGGCCGACGGACTGCGGTGGCGGTTTGACCTGCCAGCCGTAGAGCAGATGCTTGAGTCCTACTTCGCCACAGACAGCTGGCCGATTCTGGCAGCGCCGGCCGCCGGGGTAGACCTGCACCTGCTGCGCGCCGGCCGCGAGCCGCGCTGGACACCAGCGGTCCTGGATCAGCTGGCCCGCTCTGCCCACCCCCACCTGCACCAGCACGTGCTGGCCAATTCTGGCCACTGGGTCCACGTCGATGACCTCGCGGGCCTGCTGGACCTGCTGGCCACTGATCTGCAGTACCTCTAGCAATCCCGCACGGTTCCAGCGGATCCGCCTGCCAAGGCTGCCCACTGGGGAGCACGGCCGCGGCGATTTTACCTTTTGGCGCGCCGCGGGTCAGTATGCAGTGAGTGGGCAGCGCTGTTGCTCCCTTTCACCCCCCAAAGGCGACCGACTGTGGTCGCCGGCGAAGTACGCGGTTGCATGAGCGCCGCGACCCGGTCTGCGGCGACTCCACAGTCGCTGGCCCTGCATCACCGAAATTGCGCGGCACTGCCGCTACCTGGAGTTCCCATGCGTCTGTTCACCGTTCTGGCCCTGGTCCTTGGTCTGGCTTTTGCTGCTCCCGTGATGGCTGACGAGGCCAAGGCCGAGAAGGTCGAGAAGAAGGCTGAGAAGGTCGAGAAGAAGGCCGAGAAGATCGAGAAGAAGGCTGAGAAGGCCGAGAAGAAGGCTGAGAAGCTCGAAGAGAAGGGCGAGAAGGCCGCCGACAAGGGCGAAGAGAAGAAGGCTGAGAAGCTCGAGAAGGCCGCCGACAAGATGGAGAAGAAGGCCGACAAGGCCGAGAAGAAGGCCGACAAGGCCGAGAAGAAGGCCGACAAGGCTGAGAAGAAGGCCGACAAGGCCGAGAAGAAGGCCGACAAGTAAGTCGCCGCTCGCCTTGCGGGCCGGCCAGCTCATCAGAGCCAGCAGGCCCAAGCGCAGTCGCCGCAGGGGGTTTGGAGAGATCCAGGCCCCCTGTGGAGGTTTTGGCGGCCGCTGCGCCCGCCAAGCTGCCCCGCCCCCAGCCTAGCGATCCCGCTGCCGCTGCTGTTGACCGCCACAACAGCTTTGGCATGCTGTGGTACCACCAATCCAGGACAACGGATGAACCGGAAAATCGCGCTCCTGATCGCAGCGGCCCTGATCGCCCCTGCGCTAGCCCAGGCTTCTAGCGTCGGCGTGAACAGCGGCCTGAGCCGCACCCCAGCGACCGACGGCTACCCCGGCGGCGGCTCCTCGCGCGTTGGCGTCACTGCTGCCTATGACCTCAACGAGCGCTGGACTTTCGACCTTGGTTTTGGCCTGTCGCGCCCCAAGGCCGATCCCATCACCAGCGGTCCACTGGCCGGCAAGACCAAGGAAGCCACGGTTGCCTCGCTGAGCTTGGGCAGCAGCTGGAGCCCCGATTTTGCCTGGAACAGCAACAACAACTGGAGCTTTTCGCTGGACATTGCGGCGTCGCCCAAGGCTACAGAGCTTTCCTCCACCACCGTCACCCTGGAGCAACAGACCCGCAATGGGGTCCTGTCCGGCGAAGCCGAAACGCTGCTCAAGTCTGTCACCAGCTCGGCCGGCTTCTCTCTGAGCGCCTCCTACGACACCATGGGCGACTCCAACTGGGAGACAGCCATCGATCTGTCGGTCTCGCCCAACCGCCTGGCCACGACCCAGTCCGTCCAAGAGATGGTCACGGCCCAGGGCACAACGGTCACCCGTGAAAAACTGGCTCAAGACTGCGCAACCACCCAGCCCAAGCAGCTCAAGCTGAAAAAGACCTGCGAACGCTTGAACCCGCTGCTGGGCCAGCAAGAAGAGTCGGTGGTCACCGTGCCGATTTCGCTGTCGATCGACGAGACCATCTACCAGAACACCGAGGTCTCGGTCTCTGGCACCTACTACTGGTACAGCTCTGACCCCAATGACATTGGCTACTTCACCCTAGCCTCGGCCGGGCGGCCCCTGCCGGGCACTACCACCAAGGCCCCAGCCAATACAGCCTCTTTTGGCACCGGCGTTGCGATTGCCCCCTATACCTGGAGCACCGCCATCGCCGCCGCCCACAAGCTGGGGCCGGTCAAGATCACCGCCACTTTGGGTCGCGCCGTCTACTTGGATGACGCCGGACACAACAATTCCATTGGCTTGCGCGCTGCATGGAAAATCAGCAGCCACTGGCGGCTAACCGGCGGCTTCTCCAGTCAGGAGGATGTCGACGCCGACGACGTCAGCACCCGCTCTTACAGCGGCACCGCAGCGGTCAAGTACACCTTCTGACCCCATTCCTACTGCGGCTACTCGCGCTTGCGACGGTTGCGGCTGAGCTCCAGCGCGTCGCGCACCCGCTCTGACACGCCCTGCAGCCGCAGCAGCTGGCCCTGAATGGCCTCTTGCGCTTCGGTGTCGCCGTCATAGGCCTGCAACAGCAATTCTACCGAGGCGGCGCTGGTTTCCACGGCCTCGCGGTAGTCGACCATCACTTCATACCAGTAGCCGTCATCGCCATTGCACACCAACGCCGCCCACCCTGGCCGTTTGCCGGCGTGGGGCATCATGGGGTTAAGCAGGGCCGGCAGGTGCCGCAACAAGGTGTGGCGGTTGCGCATCGGCTCCAGCAGGGCGCCTTCCGGGACCGCGCAGGTCAGATCGGCCCCATCGGCCGGCAGCGGCAGCAGCGGCAGCAGCGCCAACAGCGCCGGCAGCGGCGTGCCCTGGGCAAAGATCACCGCGCCCCACAGGATTCTGCCTTGCCACCGCCCCATGTCGTCGGGAAGCACCACCGGGCCCTGGCCCAGCAGCGCGCGCACCTGATCGCGGTTCAGCTCGACCCGCGGCCGCCCCTTGCCCAGGTCCACCGGCACCAGCACCTTGCCCAGGTGCAGCACGTCGATGCGCGGGACCTTCTCGCCTTCGCCGCGCTTGAGGTGCTCGGTGCGCAGCTTCCAGCGCTCGGCCAGATCAGGTCGCGACTCGGCCACCCAGGCGGCTTTCAGGGCCACCACCTGCCTGGCATAGCAGCGCTGCGAGATGACGATTTCCATCGCCACCGCAAACCGCGGCGCCATTCCGTACAGCGAGCTGGAGGGATGCAGCAGCACCCGGTCGTCGGAAGGCCCTTCGTAGAAGCGGCCCTGCAAAGCCAGCACGTTCTGGGCAAAGCCGGCGACCACGCAGCGCGCCACGTTGTGCAGGTCGCCGCCGCTGCCGATCGAGGTCCCGCGTTTCTTGGCGATCTCCATTAGCTGTTTGAGGGCATTGGCGGTAAAGGCCAGGGTCGACGGGTCCAAGAAGTTGCGCTCGCAAAACGCCTTGTGGTCAGATGCTTGCTGCCACGCGCGGTAAATTCGCAGCGCCGTGTGGGCATCGCCCAGCGGATCGTTGAAGCGGGCCTGGGCCTTGCGCGCCGCATCCTCTTGACCGGCCGGGTACAGCTGCGGCGAGCGCGACGACCACCACGCCGCCAGGATCATCACTTCTTCGGCAATGTCGGGAAAATGATCCAGGGCCTCTATGCACATGCGCGCCAGCGCCGGCGACAGCGGATAAGGGACCATCTGCTTGCCAACCTCGGTCATCTCGCGGTTGCCGTCGATTGCCCCTAGCTGCAGCAGGCTGTCCAAGGCTGCCATCAGGCGATGGCGCCCCGGAGGCGTCGGAAAGGCAAAGCTCTCGACATCGCGCACGCCCAAATCCAGCAGGCGCAGCACCGTCTCGGTCAGGTCCAGGCGCAGGATCTCCTCGTCGGTGTAGGCGGGCCGCGCCTGATAGTCGGACTCACTGTACAGCCGCACGCAGCGCCCTGCCGCCGTCCGCCCCGCACGCCCCAGTCTCTGGTCGGCCGAGGCCTGGCTGATCCCTTCTTCGCGCAGCATCGTCACACCGGTGCGCACGCTGACCCGTGGGACTTTGGCCAGCCCCGAGTCAATGACATGGCGCACGTCATCCACGGTGATCGAGGTCTCTGCAATGTTGGTGGCCAAGATGACCTTGCGCCCGCCAAATTCGCTAAAAACCTTCTCCTGGTCCTCCCTCTGCAGCGCTCCGTACAGCGGCAGGATCACCGCGTCGCGCTCGGCCGTGCGCACCCGCAAAGCCAGGGCGGCTTGCTTGATGGCCTCTTCGCCAGGCAAAAACACCAGCACGTGGCCGGGCATGTGGCGCCGCTGCACCGTCAACACCTCGTCGACCACCGCGTCGGTCAGGGTCTCAGGCCGCCCGTCCACCATCGGCCGCCACACCATCTCCACCGGAAACGGCCGCGCATCGATCCGCACCACCGGCACCACCGGCGCGACATCGGCAAAAAAGTCCACAAACCTCTTGGGATCCATGGTGGCCGAGCTTACGACCACCCGCAGGTCGGGCCTGGACTTCAGCGCGTCGTGCAGCAGGCCAAGGGCAAAGTCGATGTTCAGGCTGCGCTCGTGGGCCTCGTCGATCACCAGTACGCCGTAGCGCTCCCAATTGGCGTCCCAGTGGGCCTCTTGCAGCAAAATGCCATCCGTCATCAGGCGGATCCTGGTATCCACTGTGCTGCAGTCGTCAAAGCGGATGGCGTAGCCCACCTGCTTGCCGCACTCCACGCCCTGCTCTTCGGCAATGCGCCACGCCACAGAAACAGCCGCCAGCCGGCGCGGTTGGGTCACGCCGATGCAGCGGTCGGTGAGCCCTGCCCTCAGCAGCATCTGCGGCAGCTGGGTGGTCTTGCCGCAGCCCGTCGGCCCCACCACCACCACCACCTGATGGCGACGGATCGCGTCCACCAGCTCGGCTTCAAAGCGATAGATGGGCAGCTCGCTGGCCTTGGTCGACGCAGCACGGGGAAATTCGGCGCTTGGCATTGGACTCATGGCGGGCTGGCCCCGGCTCGGCGCAGTTGGCGCGCCCTTCTGGTACGCCAAAGCCTGCAGTCCGAGCCGAGCCACGGCACAAGCTGGCTTTGGGGCTTAGGAAATCACCGACCCGCAGTGGCCCAAAACCTATCCAGAACGGCCGGTAGAAGGCCGCTGCGGTCCTTGGGGCTTTGGGAGCTACGCGGGATTCGACCGCACCTGGCTGTCAAGGCCCGCCGCCGGCGCCCCTACCTCTTGGACCAAGCCGCCCCATGGCGACAAGGTCTCTTCCACGGTCAGGGGTGCGTGCGGTGCCGGGTGCCGGACTTGAACCGGCACGGGCAATGCCCTGGGGAGTTTAAGTCCCCTGCGTCTACCATTCCGCCAACCCGGCGCTGCCGCCTCCTGACCGCTGCACTCTGGCACCGCGAGGCGGTAGTTGTCCAGAGAGGCTACCAGTTCTTGCGCCCAGCGCCGGTGCCGGGATTGCCATACACGCCGTTAGAGACCTCAAGCTTGTAGTCCACGCAGCTCGGAGCGCCACTGACCTTGTAGACCCGCACGTAGAACCAGGACGAATCGTCGGCGCAGCGCGTGAAGTCGTGGCCCTGCGGGTAGCAAACGCCGGCAGCATTGAAGTCGCGGCAGTACGGGCCACCCCAGCTGGGCGAGTAGTTCCAGCCGTAGTTGGACTGGTCAAACGAGTTGCCGCTGGCGCACGGGCACTCGCCGTATTCTGACCACAAATCAGAGTAGTAGCCGTCAGCCGCCTTGAAGTTGGTAAACCAGTTGAAGTCCGTGCGCGCACAGCACACCGAGTTGTTACCGCCCGCCGGGCACTGGCCCTTCCACACGTCAAACCTCAGGTTACCGCCTGGATTGTTCAGGAAGGTGACCCGCATGTTGAACTGGTCGCAGACGCCGTAGCCGTTGTCCGCCACGTCTTTGGCATAGATGGCATACCAGTCTTCATCCACGGTCTCGACGATGCGCCCGGCGATGGTGTCCTTCTGACCACCCGTGCCGTTGGTGCCAGTGTCCTGCAGGTTCGAGTTGATCACGTAGGCCGACCCGCAGCTGTTGTTGGGCTCGTAGATGTCGCCCGACTGGCACTCGCAGCCATCCGAGAGCGAGCCGTTCAAGTTGGAGTAGCCGGCCATGCAGCTCTTCAACACGCACTGACCCGCCTGGCAGGTAAAGTAGGTGTTGGGAGCGGCCACGCAGGCGTCACCTGAGCCTTCGTCGATGATGCCGTTGCAGTTCTCGTCGGCGTTGTTGCAGGTCTCAATGCCTTCGGGGCTGATGAGCTTGGATTTGTCATTGCAGTCGCCGCCGCCCTTGGGGCAAGACAGCGGCGTGCCCACGGTAATGAGAGCCGCATCGCAGTAAGAGTCGCCGTCCTTGTTGCAGAGCTCGTCTACCGTGTTGTTGCAGTTGTTGTCCACGCCGTCGCACAACTCCGCGCCGCCGCCCGGCTTGCAGGTTGCGCACTTGTCATTGCAGTCCAAGCTGTTCTTGGCCGAGTAGGCGCCTTCCGCCGCGCACAGGCACAGCGAGGAGCCCACGCCATAGCCGTCATTGTCGCCGTCAAAGAAGAACGGCGTGCAGCCACTGGAGCCGGGGTCGTCGACTTTGTTGTTGCAGTTGTTGTCCTTGCCGTCGCAGACCTCGGTGTTGGCCGGGTTGATGACCTTGTCGGTGTCATTGCAGTCGCCGCCGCCAGCCGGGCAGATCGCCGGAGTGCCGACCACTGGCATGGTGGCGTCGCAGTAGGCATCGCCGTCCTTGTTGCAGCCCTCGTCGGTGGCTCCGCTGCAGTTGTTGTCCTGGCCGTCGCAGCTCTCTGCCTGGGCCGGGCTCAAGTTAGACGTGGTGTCGTCGCAGTCATTGCCGCCCTTGGGGCACACCGAGCCAAATACCGTATAGCAGTAGACCTGGCTGCTGTTGGCAGAGATGCAGTACTCCTTGCCGTTGAACGCCATGTTGTAGATGTTGGTCGCCACATTGAACTGGTCCACCAAGGTGCCGTCGGTCTTCTTGTAGCGGAACACTTCGGCGTTGGTGCGGCCGACGTAGAGGAAATCGCCGATCACCGCCAAGCCGCCGTAAATCGAGGTATTCGTGCCGCCGTTCAGGTTGATAACCTTGACCTGGCTGCCGTTGGACTTGTTCAGCACCCAAACCTGCATGCCATCAGAGCGCATCGCGTAGACGTAGGTGTCGTCGCAGGCCACCGCACCGGCGGTGCTGCCGATGTTGAATGACCACAGGGTGCTTGCGCTGTAGCCCGATGCCTTCTTGGTGATGGTGTTATAGCCCCAGTTGGCCGTGTAGTACGTGCCGTCGGTATCGCCCCACACCTGCATCATCTGCGGCTGGCCAGAGTTGAAGGCGCCGAGATAAACGTAGTTGCTGTTGAAGCGGTAGATGGTCGTGCCAGCCCACTGCGGATACCAGTACTCGTTGTACTTGGGGTTATAGCCGCCGCCGTGCGAGTAGGTCTCCATGTTGACAATGGATCCCTTGTACTTGCCAACGGTCGGCACCGGAGCGCCGTTGTAGACCATGCTGGCGTCGCAGTAGCCGTCATTGTCGTCGTCGCAGCCTTCGTCAATGGCGTTGTTGCAGTTGTTGTCCTTGAAGTCGCAAGCCTCGGCCAAGCCCGGATAGAGCTGGGCATCGTTGTCATCGCAGTCGCCGGCCTTGGTGGACTTGTAGCTGCCGTTGGCTGCGCACCAGCACTGGCTGCTCGGTGAGCCAAAGCCGTCGCCATCCCCATCCAGGTACCAGGTGGTGCAAGACTGCGCGCCCAGCTCGTCGGTCTTGCCGTCGCAGTTGTCGTCGCCAGGCGTAGCGCAGCTCTCTTTGGCCTTGGGGTTGATCAAGGTGTCGCCGTCGTTGCAGTCGGTCCCACCAGCCGTGCAAGTCGGCGGCAAGCCATTCTGCTGGATGGTGTAGCAATACACAGTGCTGCTGTTGGCAGAGATGCAGTAGTCCTTGCCGTTGAACGCCATGTTGTAGATGTTGGTGGCCACGCCAAACTGGTCGATGTACTGGCCGGTGGTCTTGTTGTAGCGGATGACTTCGCCGTTGTAGCGGCCCAGGTACAAGAACTCGCCCACCACAGCCAAGCCGCCGTAGGTGGTGGTGTTGGTACCGCCGTTCAGGTTGATGGTCTTGACCAGTGAGCCGTTGCTCTTGTTGAGCACCCACACGGTCATCCCCGACTCGCGCATGGCGTAGACGTACTGGCTGTCACAGGCGACCGCACCGGCCGTAGAGCCAATGTTGAAGCTCCACAGCTTGTTGGCCGTCTTGCCCTGGTACTTCTCAATGGTCGCGTTGCCCCAGGTCGCCGTGTAGTAGGTGTCGTCCACGTCGCCGTAGAGCTGCATGATGCTGCCGGTGCCAGAGCTGAAGGTGCCCAACAGCTGATAGTTGAGGTCGTAGCGGTAAATGGTGTTGCCCGCCCACTCTGGATACCAGTATTCCTTGTGGGTTGGGCTGTAGCCGCCGCCGTGGGACCGGGTGTCCATGTTGATCGAGGTGCCGATGAAGACGCCCAGCTGCGGCTTGCTCGAGTCAACGGTGGTCATCGACGCATCGCAGTAGTTGTCGTCGTCGTCGTCGCAGCCGTCGTCCACTACCAGGTTGCAGTTGTTGTCCAGACCGTCGCAGATCTCGGCCACGCCCGGGAAGACCTTGACGTTGGCGTCGTCGCAGTCGTCGCCCGTGCCGGTGCTGCCGGGAGCCGGTAGCTTGGACTTGGAGCAAGTGGCTGTGCTGGCGATGATCTTGGCCGAGTCGCAGTACAGGTCGCCGTCCTTGTCGCAGCCGGTGTCGGTGCCGTCTTTGCAGTCGTTGTCCGCGCCATCGCAGACCTCGGCTGCCGCCGGATTCACCGCCTTGTTGGCGTCGTTGCAGTCGCCCGCTTGCAGCACGTTCTTGCCACCTGACTGGTAGCACTGGCAGCTGGGGGTACCCGTACCAAAGCCATCGCCGTCGCCGTCGACGTAGAAGTTGGTGCACATCGAGGCATCGCCCAGGCCGGTAGTGTCTCCCTTGGCCAGGGTGGGCGTCGTCGTCCCTTGGATGGTATCGATGGAGTCGACGCGGATGCGGCCGACCGCACCAGCGCCGCCGTCACCGGTAGGCCGGCTGGGGCACTTCAGGCCCGCAGCGCCACCGACTGCCTGCACGGTGCCGGTGATCGTCATCTTGCTGCCGCGCAGCCAAATCGTACCGCCGGAGCCGCCGCCGCCTGCGCCGCCGTCACCGCAGGCCACGATGTCGCCGCCTTTGCCGCCGTTGCTGCGAATGGCACCACTCACGGTCACGGCCGTACCGGTCAGCTTGATCGCGCCGCCGCCGCCGCCGCCGCCAGAACCGGACTGGTTGATCGCGCCACCGTAGCCACCGCCGCCACCACCGGAGCCACCGACAAAGCTGCCGATCTGCGGGTCGCCGTGCGACGCACCGCCGGTGCCATAGACACCGTTGGCGCTCTGCTGACCATTGGAACCGTTGGTCGCATAGCCGCCGCCGCCGCCGCCACCGCCGTAGCTGGAGGTGCTCGATCCGCCGCCACCGCCAGGGCCAGCGCCCGTGCCGCCTGTGCAGCCGTAGCAGGCGTCTCCGCCTTTGCCGCCACCGGCAACGCCCTGGCCACCGGGATAGCTGGCGCCATCGTAGGTGCCAGTCGTGTTGGTTCCTGCCAGGCCATTGGCAACCAGTTCACCAGCAATGGTGATGGGTCCCTGCACCTTGATGACCAGCGGCGCCGTTCCCGTCACCGTGATCGTCACGCCGGCCTTGATGGTAAAGCTCTTGTAGTTGTAGGTGCCGCCGGCCAGCGTGCCGCTGGTGGTGGGGGCGTAGTCGCCGTCGCTGCCCGTGCCGCACTCGGTGCACGCGCCCACGCCGCTGGTCACCACGTTGTTTTCGCCGTCGCAGTTGTCGTCGTACTCGGTGGCGCAGGTCTCCAGCGCGCCGGGGTTGACCAGCTTGTTGGAGTCGTTGCAGTCGCCGCCGCCCTTGGGGCAGCCGGTGCTGACGTTGCTGACGCCGACGCAGTAGCCGTCGCCGTCGCTGTCTTTGCAGGTTTCGTCGGCGCCGGCGGCGCAGTTGTTGTCGATGCCGTCGCAGACCTCGGACTTGCCAGGATTGACCGCATTGCTGGCGTCGTTGCAGTCGCCGCCACCCGCGGTGCAGGTAGAAGGCCCGCCGACCACGGCCAGGCCGCTGTCGCAGTAGTTGTCGTTGTCGTCGTCGCACCCTTCGTCGATCTGGCCGTTGCACTGGTTGTCCAGATCGTCGCAGAGCTCGGTCTTGCCGGGGCGCACCTGGCTGTTGGTGTCGTCGCAGTCATTGCCGCCGCTGATGCAGATCGTCGGCGTGCCAACCACGGTCAAGCTCTTGTCGCAGTAGCCGTCCTTGTCGTCGTCACAGCCGTCGTCAATGGTGCTGTCGCAGTTTTGATCCAGGTTGTCGCAGACTTCTGCGGCACCCGGCTTGATGGCGCTGCTGCCGTCGTTGCAGTCGCCCTTGCCAAACGGGCAAACCGAGGGCGTGCCGCTGGTAAACATGGCGGCGTCGCAGTAGTCGTCGTTGTCGTCGTCGCAGCCCTCGTCGATCTGGCTGTTGCACTGGTTGTCCAGCTCGTCGCAGCGCTCCAGGACGCCTGGGTTGACCGCATTGTTGCCGTCGTCGCAGTCGTTGCCCTGGGCGGTGATGAACAGGCCCTCGGCAAAGCACTGGCACTGGGTGGCACCGGCGCCGTAGCCGTCCTTGTCGCCGTCTTTGTAGAAGCCCAGGCAACCGGTTGCATTGACGTCATTCTGGCTGCCGTTGCAGTTGTTGTCTTTGCCGTCGCCGCAGACTTCGGTGGCACCGGGATTCACGGCGCTGGTGGTGTCGTCGCAGTCGCCCAGCTTGCTGGCGCCCACGGTGTAGCCATTGGTCGGCGAGCACCAGCACTGGCCTACATTGACGCCCCAGCTGTCCTTGTCGGCATCCAGGTAGTAGACGGTGCAGCCGGTGGCGTTCATGCCGTTGAGCGAGCCGTCGCAGTCTTCGTCCACGCCGTTGGCGCAGGTCTCAATCGCAGCGGGGTTGACCACCGGGTTGTTGTCCTGGCAGTCGCCGCCGCCCTTGATGCAGACCGTGGGCTTGCCAACGGTGATCATGGTCGAGTCGCAGAAGCCGTCCTTGTCGTCATCGCAGCCCTCGTCGGTGCCGCCAACGCAGTTGTTGTCGATGCCGTCGCACAGCTCCGCGATGCCTGGGTTGACCAGGTCGTTCTTGTCATTGCAGTCGGTGTTGCCCTTGGTGCCGGTGTACGGCTGGATGGCCTTGCAGGTGCAAGCTCCGGCCGCGCTCTTGTCGCCGTAGGCGTCGCCGTCGTTGTCCAGGCCGTAGGCCGTGCAGCCCTGGGCGCCCGGGTCGTTGGTGTCGCCGTTGCAGTTGTCGTCCCAGGTGGTGGTGCAGAACTCGCCGTTGTTGGGGAAGACGCCATTCTTGGAGTCATCGCAGTCGCCGCCGCCGGCGTTGCAGATGGTGGGCTTGCCGACCGTGACCATGGCCGCGTCGCAGTAGTTGTCGGCGTCGTCGTTGCAGCCTTCGTCTTTGGCGTCGTTGCAGTTGTTGTCCACATCGTCGCACTGCTCGGGCTTGCCGGGGTTGGCGCTGGCGTTGGTGTCTACGCAGTCGCCGCCGCCAAACGGGCAGATGTTGGGCAGGCCCACCGTGGTCATCGCCGAGTCGCAGTAGCCGTCAAAGTCGTCGTTGCAGCCTTCGTCGACGCCGGCCGTGCAGTTGTCATCGGCGTCGTTGCAGACTTCAGTCTTGCCGGGGTTGATGAC
This sequence comes from uncultured Myxococcales bacterium, assembly GCA_903919145.1. Lineage (GTDB taxonomy): Bacteria > Myxococcota_A > UBA9042 > UBA9042 > UBA9042 > SXRM01. The sequence continues at coordinate 32,786 of CAIXGW010000224.1, read as the reverse complement.
GGCGGAATTGTCATTGCAGTCGCCGCTCTTGCTGGCCTTGTAGGGCGCAGAGCCCAAGCACAGGCACTGCTTGAGGCCGGCAAGGCCGTAGCCGTCGTTGTCGCCGTCCACAAAGAAGTCCTTGCAACCACTGGCGCCTGGGTCGTTGTCGTCGCCGTCGCAGTCGTTGTCTACACCATCGGCGCAAACTTCGGCCGCCCCGGGCTTGACCTGGGTGTTGGCGTCGTCACAGTCACCGCCAGCGGCCGCCGTAAACAAGCCAGAGCTCGCGCACATGCACTTGTTGATGTTGACGCCCGCGCCATCGTTGTCGCCGTCGTAGTAGTAAGGCTTGCAGCCAATGGCGTCGGCATCGTTCTGCGAGCCGTTGCAGTTGTCGTCGATGCTGTTGGAGCAGACTTCCTTGGCGCCGGGATTCTGGTCGCTGTTCAAGTCGTCGCAGTCGCCGGTGCCCTTGGAGCAGATGGCCGGGGCCGGGTTGGCAATGGTGTAGCCGGCATCGCAGTAGCCGTCGGCATCGTCGTCGCAGCCGTCATCGGTCAAGCCGTTGCAGTTGTCGTCCTTGCCGTCGCAGAGTTCCTTGGCCACCGCCGGGTTGATCTGGGCGTTGGTGTCCACGCAGTCGCCGCCGCCGGAGGTGCAGGTGTCCGCCGCGGTGGTCTTCATGTTGGCGTCGCAGAAGCCGTCATTGTCGTCGTCGCAGCCCTCATCCACCGGCGAACCGGCGGGGATCAACGCGATCTCAAAGCCAATGTCGGTGGCGCCGCTGCCCAGCGCAGTCCAGGTAAAGGGCGAGCTGGGGGCGCTGAAGGCGCCGCCCTTGGTGTAGGCATTGGCCGCAGTAGCATTGAGAGAGGCGTCGGCGCCGCTGGACTTGAGGACCAGGACCCACGTCTCGCCCGCGGTCACCGTCGGCTTGACGGCGGAAGTGAACTTGTAGTCCACAAACGTCGTGCCACTGGCGGCAATGGCCAGCGGCCCTATCGCCTCGACCTGACCCGTCAATGCACTTGGCTTGGCCCCCTTGTACAGGTACAGGGTCGCCGACTGGCTGCTGACGGCCTTGAGGCGCACGCCAATGCTGCTCAGCGTGCCGCCGGTGGCAAACACGACTTCCTGGGCAATGTAGTTGGCAGCGACGGCCTGGCTGGCCGCGCCAAACGTATTCTTCTCTGCCACTGCCGGATTGTCGCTGCAGTTGTTGTCCAGGTTGTCACAGATCTCGATGGCGCCGGGCTTGACCGCCTTGTCATTGTCGTTGCAGTCCAAAGAGTTGTCTGAAGTGAAGGCGCCCGTAGCAGAGCACAGGCACTTGGAGGCCTGCGAGCCAAAGCCGTCGCCGTCGCCGTCGCCGTAGTAGTTGGTGCAGCCGATCGCGCCCGCATCGTTTTGGCCACCGGCGCAGTTGTCGTCAATGTTGTTGCCGCAGATCTCTGCCTTGCCTGGGTTGACGCCGCTGTTGGTGTCGTCGCAGTCGCCGCCGCCGTTGACGCAGAGGACCGAACCGGCGCTGCCCATGCCCTGGGCCAGGTCGCAGTAGCCGTCGCCGTCGTCGTCACAGCCTTCGTCGACGGTGCCGCTGCAGTTGTTGTCAAAGTTATCGCAGACTTCGATGGCACCTGGGTTGATGCTGGCCAGGGTGTCGTCGCAGTCGGCGGTCTTCTTGGCCTTGTACACGCCTACCGGGCTGCAGAAGCACTTGAACTGCTTGTTGCCGTAGCCGTCCGAGTCGCCGTCAATGAAGTACGGCTGGCAGTTGTTGGCATTGAGGTCATTGGTGTTGCCGTTGCAGTCGTCGTCGGCGGGGGTGTTGCAGTCCTCTGCCATGCCGGGGTTGACCTTGTTCTGGTCGTCATCGCAGTCGCCGGTGCCCTTGGGGCAAACGCCCGGCGCACCGACCACGATCATGCTCTTGTCGCAGAAGTCGTCGTTGTCGTCGTCGCAGCCATCGTCGATGAGGCCGTCGGAGTCGTTGTCGATGTTGTCGCAGATCTCCTTGCCTTCCGGATTGACCAGCGGGTCTTTGTCATCGGTGTCGCCGGCGCCCTTGGGGCAGATCTGTGGCGCGGTGCCGGTGCTACCGGTACAGGTCACCTGGACGGTCAGGCTCTTGGCCGTGCCCGCGCACGGGTCGCCGCCAAAGGCCGCATTGGTGGCGGGGATCGAGCAGCTGGACTTGCCCAAGCAGGCAGTCTTGACGACCTGCAAAGAAGCCGCCGCATTGCACGCGCCCGTCTGGAACAGCTGGCACACGCCTCCAGCGTCGCCATAGCTGGCAAAGTCGATGACCGTGATCGTCGACCCAGGCGCACAGGTCAGCACCAGGTTCTGCAGCTGGGGCGCGCTGCCGCACAGCTTGGTCGAGCCGCCGATCGACTCGTAGCCAAGGCCGGTGTCGCAGTAGCCGTCCTTGTCGTCGTCGCAGCCTTCATCGGTGGCGCCGTTGCAGTTGTCGTCCTGGTCGTTGCAGCTCTCGGCAGAGTCGGGGTTGACCAGCGCGTTGTTGTCCTTGCAGTCGCCGGGCTTGGTCGCACTGATGGCACCTTGGGCGATGCACTGGCACTTCTTGGGCAGAGAACCCCAGGTGTCCTGGTCGGCGTCGGTGAAGAAGTCGCTGCAACCCAAGGCGTTGGTGTCGTTCTGGCTGCCAGAGCAGTTGTCGTCCAAGCCGTTGCCGCAGATCTCTACGGCCGCCGGGTTGACCTTGTCATTGTCATCTTTGCAGTCGCCGGACTTGATCGCCTTGTAGGCGCCGATCGGCGAGCACAGGCACTTGCCGGCGCCGGCACCGTAGGTATCGCCGTCGACATCGACCCAGTAGTTGCCGCAGCCCTGGCTGCCCTCTTCATTGCCGGTGCCGTCGCAGTTGTCGTCCTTGCCGTTGTTGCAGACCTCCACGGCGCCCGGGTTGGTGGTGCCGCCGGTGTCGTCGCAGTCGCCGCCGCCCTTGGGGCAGATCGCCGGTGTGCCGGCCACGGTCATGTCCTTGTCGCAGTAGCCGTCGGCGTCGTCGTCGCAGCCTTCGTCGACCGAGCCATCGCAGTTGTTGTCCGCGCCGTCGCAGACTTCGGCGCACGCCGCGTCGCCGCAGCACGAGCCCAGGTCTTTGCAGTCGACCAAGTTGTTGCCGTTGTTGTCCACGCCGTCGTTGCAGATCTCGGGCTGGCCGCAGCTGATCTGCACGTCGGCCTGAGCGGTGCCGCCAGCGGGGACGTCGATCACAATGAAGTAGTCATTGCCTGCGGCGCCGGCGAAATTGAAGGTCGTGGCCGCACCCATGGCGATGCATTGCTTGGCATCGCAAGCGCCCTGGTTGCCCTTGAGCACAAACACCCGGGCGGCGGGGTTGGTCAGGTTGCTGACCTTGACCGTCACCGGGGCCGAGTTGACCGCGCTGTACTTCAACGCGAATTCCTTGCCGGTGTAGTCGACGCTGGGGTCGCAGCCGTAGGTCTTGACGTTGGTCGTCGAGCCCGCGCCGTTGCTGACCAGAGTCGCCGAGGCGCCGCAAGTCAGGCCACCGCCCGAGCTGCAGGTGCAGTTGGACTTGTTGACGCAGGCGCCGCCGGTGCAGCTGTCGATCGTGCAGGTGTCCTGGTCGTCGCACTGATCGTTGGTCAAGCAGTCCACAAAGCCGTTGGCAAAGAAGTGCAGAATGCGCGCCATCATCTGGTTGGGGGTGTCGCCCGTCGGGCCTTCGACCACGCCAGCAAAGGGGATCGAAGAAGCCACGGTGCGATAGCCCTGGGGATCGTCGTGGCCGACTTGCACGCCAGAGATCTCGGAGCCATCGCTCACCAGCACAGTCTTGGTGCGGGCGATGTTGGTCTTGCCGGCAATGACGTCGTTGAGGTTGTCATAGTCCAGGTTGCCGGCTTCAAAGCCAAACTTGTAGACCTTGGCCGGACTTTGGGCGATGTCTTTGTACATGCCCGATCCCGCCAAAGGTCCGGTGATGCCGGTCGTCGACGAGTCATTCTTGGGCAGCAACTTGAAGGCAGAGTGAATGGGCCACTGCTTGTCGAACGCCCAGGTGTCGCCGCCTTCCATGTACAGCTTGCCGGTTTCGGCTGCGTAGCCCAGCAGAGCTGTCGACTCGGTTTCGTCCAGCACGTGGTTGTTGGGATAGACACCCAGCGCCACAAAGATGCCTTGGAAGCCCTTGAGCTGCGGATACAAGGACAGGTCGGTGATGTGCTGGACTGTGACGCCCTGCGCCTTGAGGGCAGTAAACAGCTTGTCGCCGTGGATCTTGGGCACTTCTGACGGCCGCCAGACCAGGAAGCCACCCTGATAGGTCACGGTGATCTCAAAGGTGCACAAGGAGTAGAGGGTGCCGTCGGAGACCTTGATCGTCACCGGCCAGGTGCCCACGTCGGCCACGCTGCCGGGCGAGATGGTCAGGTTGGTGTTCCACGACTCATCGAGCCAGTAGTACAGCGCCGAAGACAAGCTGACAAAGCTTGGCGCATTGACCAGCTGGAAGCTGAGGATCGCATCGAGATCGGGGTCCTTGGCTTTGACCGGCAGCGTCTTGGACGTGCCCATCGGCACAATCTGATTGACGGGGCACTTGGTCATCGCCGGCTTTTCGCCTTTGACGATGCAGATGTTGTCCAGCGCATAGCTGCTGATGTCAAAAGTGCTGGCGCCCTGAACGCAGAAGGCCAGGCGCAGACCGTTGGAGCCGGTCAAGCCAGAAGGCAGCTTGATGTCCACCGTCTGCGGGCCCAGGATCGCCGCCTGGTCCAACCACGTCTGCACCAGCGTGCCCTGGCTCCAGTCTGGATTGGCGCCGCCCAGCGACCCGTAGATCGAGATGGTCGCGGTGCCGATGTTGGGCGCAAATTCATGGTCATACTGAATCGTGATGGTCTTGGCGCCAGCTGCCTGGATCACCGGCGACTGCAGGCAGGTGTCGTAGTTGACCACCGTGGGCGTCCAGTCGAGCTTGGCGTGCTTGTCTGGCCCCAGACCGGTGTCGGTGGCGACCTTCCAATTCTTGGCCGCTTTGCTTGCGGCCAGATCGCCTGGGTTCCAGCCCATCGCATTGAGGTCAGAGCCGCTCTGGAAGTCCTGGCAGTAGCCGATGTTGACGGTGCAGACCGGCAGGCTCTGGGTAACGCAGGACTTGGCGCCATCGGGCTGGTCGGCGCAGACACCCTGGGCGCACTCGGTGTTCAGGAAGGCGCAGTCCAGGGCCTCGGTTTCCTTAGAGCAGCACAACTTCTGGCCGCTGGAGGTCGGCGGGTGCACGCACTCGTTGAGCATGCAGTAGTCGTAGGTGCAGGGCGCGCCGTCATCGCAGTCAAACTTGTCTAGGCAGCAGCCGGCGATCGGCGCGTTGTTGCACAGGCCGCCAATGCAAGAGTCGGCGGTGCACAAGTTGTTGTCATTGCACTCAATGCCCAGCTGCGCGCCTTCTTTGGTGCAAATGCAGCCAGGCTGCTGCACGTGGGTGCAAGAGCCCATCTTGGAGGTGGCGTCGATGTTGGCGCAGGCGTCGGTGGTGCACTGGCTGCCGTCGTTGCAGTCGGCATTGCTGGCGCAGCAACCGCCCTTGGGCAGGGTGTGGTGACAGCTGTTAGCCAAGCAGTAGTCGATCGTGCAGCCGTTCTTGTCGTCGCAGGTGGTCTTGGCGTCGGTGTCGGTCGCGCAGCAGTTGGCGATGGTCGTGTTGACGCACTGGTTGTTGACGCACTTGTCCGTCGTGCAGACCGCCTTGGGATTGGGCGGCTGGCCGTTGAGCGCCACGCTGTCATCGCACTGAAAGTCCTGGGTGCAGCAGGTGGGCTCCACGTCGTGCTTGCACACGCCGCAGCTGGGATTGGTGGTGTCGCAGCTGTCTTTGGTGCACGAGTTGCCGTCGTCGCAGTCCAGATTGACCTTGCAGGACTCGGGGTTGGTCTTGGTGGTGCACTTGTTGTCGGCGCCGCAGTAGTCGATGGTCGTGCAGTCGCCGTCGTCGCAGCCCACGCTGTCAACGCAGCACAGCGGATCACCGTTGGACTTGGAGGAGCATTTCTTGGTGGCCAGATCGCAGGTGTCCAAGGTGCAGGGGTTGCCGTCGTTGCACTCGGCGTTGCCGGTCTCGCAGCAGGGCGCCTTGAACTTGTCTGGGCCGTGCAGGCAGTAGTGGTTCACGCAGCTGTCGGCCGAGCAGAACTTGCCGTCGTCGCACTCGGCATCGGTGTCACAGCAATCAGTCGCGGTGTTAGTCACAACACACTTGAATTGATTGGTGTCGCACAGCTCGGTGGTGCAGAACTTGCCGTCATTGCAGTCGCCGTTGGCCAAGCAGCAGCTCGGATCGGGCTTGGGGTACTGGCACTGGCCAACGTCATCGCCCACAGCCTTGACGCAGGTGTTGGTGGTGCAGAAGTTGTCGTCTTCGCAGTCGCCGTTGACCTTGCAGCACTGGGCGACTTCTTTGTTGACGCATTGGTAGTTGGTGCAGATGTCGTAGGTGCAAGGATTGCCGTCGTTGCACTCGTTGGTCGTGCCCTTCATCTCGCAGCACTTCTTGCTGTCGACGATCTTGGCCGGGTCCAGGCTCCAGTCGCAGGTCTTGTAGCCGTTGGGGCCGGCGGTCGCGCTGCACTTGCTGATCGTGCAGAAGTTGCCGATGTCGCAGTCGACGTCGGTCTGGCAGCAGCCGGGCTTGAATTGGTCTTTGGCAAAGCGGCATTCGGCATCAACGCACGCGGCAACGCTGCAGATGTCTGGAGCGGCGCAGTCGCTGTCGGTGCAGCAGGTGTCGGGGATCTTGGCGTGCTTGCACTTCTTGGCGGCCACGTCGCAGCTGTCCAGGGTGCAGGCCTTGCCGTCGTCGCAGGCATCGGTCGGCTGGGTGCAGCACTCGGGGTCGGGCTTGGGGAAGGAGCACTTGCCCACAAAGTCGCTGGTATCGCAGACGTTGTTGGTGCAGGGGTCGCCGTCGTCGCAGTCGGCGTTGCTTAGGCAGGCGCTGCACTTGGCGTCATAGGTGCCAATCCCTAGGCAGTTCAGGTTGGGCGCGCACTCCAAGTCATTGCCGCAGCAGTACGCCTTGTACTTGAATTCGCACTTGCCGCCGACGCAGTCGTCCAGGGTGCAGGCCACGCCGTCGTTACACTCCAAGGAGTTGGCGCAGCCATTGGCCACGGAAGAGTCAAACGGATCCTGCGAGATGTACACATGCCGGGCCACAAAGGCCTCAGCGTTGGGCTCGATCTGCCCCGTGGCGCTGGCCAGGTTGCAGGTGATGACGCGGGTGCCCTTGGTAGTGCCCAGATCGACGTTGGCAATGCCCAAGGTCGTAGTGGTCAGCGCCGGATTCTTGTAGTCCACGCGGCAGATCACCTGCCCCGCGCCCGAGCCAATGGTGTAGTTCGACACCTTGAACTGCAGGTTGACCTTGACGGCGACCAACGGGTTGGCCGTGTAGTCGACGTAGAAGTATTTGTATTCTGTGGGGTTGAGGATTTCGAGCGTGGGCGGCAGCGTGGCCGCAAACGTCTCCACCGCAAACTCGGCGTCCACCCCTGCAGCGTCGCGCCGGTCATCGGCTGCGGGCTGAGGATCGGAACACCCGGCGAAGGCCAGCAACAGGGCCCAAAACGTCACAACTAGTGCGCGTCGGGACGGCTGATTTCGCATCTCGATCCTCCTAGGCCAGAGAGCTGGGTATAGCATGGCCCAGCTCTGGGTCATCCGGTGCGGCGGGCGCGCAAACAAGCGGCAAAGATCTGCCTTCGGACCGATCACCGCCGATCTCCGCTGGCGTTTGGGCCAGTGGATTCGGCGATACACGGACTCGCAGGCAGTGGTCCCGAGCGCTGTGGGGGCAGCGCAGACGGACCAGAGCCACTGGGGGACGCAGGGAATACTCACGGCCCTTCGGCCGCAGTCCCAACAAGGCATCGCCAACAGCTGGGTCCGGAGTCCAGATGCGCGGTGCTTCTAGCTGCGTTCATATTAGTTCTCGTGACCTTGCGCGGGGGGAGGCGCGACTGGCACGCGGAATCGACCCTGGGCTCGCAGCCTCTGGTCTTCGCGGAAGGACCGGCTGCTGATGAAAGCAGCAAGTCCCCCACTCCAAGGCTAACAAAGGGCCCTGCGCTGCGCAACCGTCCTTTGCACTGACGCCCAAACGCTGCAAATGCTGGTGGCGTGTCTCCGCCGTTTGGCAGCGCTGGAGCACCGGCGCAGGGGCCGGGCTGGGCCGGGGCGGGCCGGGGCGGGGCTACGGCTGGAGCCGGCTCAGGTGCGGGCGGAGCGAGGGCCACCGCGATCGCGCCAGCCGGCATGGGCCGAGCCAGCATCGACCACAGCAAAAACGACAAAAGGGCCCACTAGGGGCCCTTTTGCTTGGCAGTGCTATGTTGGAGCGGGAAACGGGATTTGAACCCGCGACATCGACCTTGGCAAGGTCGCGCTCTACCGCTGAGCTATTCCCGCACTGCTTGCTACCTGGCTGCCCCATCGGCCCTGGGACCGGTCAGGCTCTACAAACTTTTGGCGCGCGGCCTTGGCTTGTCTTGCTTCGTTTCGGCGGTTACCGTCGGAAGCGGAGCCATCTTAGGGGAGGTGCGGATGGCCGTCAAGCCCTCAGCACAACTTTTTTCGCCCAAGCTGACTTTTTCTGCGGCGGCCCAGAGGGCCAGCCCGAGCTGCTCGGCCGCTGCCCCCACCGGGCGCTACGGCTCGTTCATGTCCACGGAGATCGCTGCGCTGCCGCCGGCCTTCACCGTCACCGACGCGGTCTTTTGGACGGTGCCCTTGACCAGCACCACCGTGTACTTGCCAGACGGCAGGGTGATCTGCTGCGGGGTCAGACCATAGTCTTTGCCCTTGATCTGCACTTTGGCCCACGGCTTGGCGTTGACGGTGAGCTTGCCCGGACCCGCGGGCGCGGCTTCCCTGGGCTTGTCACTGCCGGCCACCGCGGCGGGCTTGTCTTTTTCCAGCTTGATTTCGAAGATCTCGCCATCTTTCATGGCCATCTTCTCTACCATCTCGGCCTTGTGGCCCTCGGCTTTTGCCTCGATCTTGAGCGCGTCGCCTACCTTGGCGTTGGCGATCTTTCCCGAGCCGCCCACCAGCTGGACCGGCTGGCCATTGACCGTCACGGCTGCATTCTCTGGCTGGACCCTGACAAAGAAGTTGGCGCCCTGCGCGGCCACCTGGGGAGCCGCCTCGGCCTTCTTCTCCACGGGCGGAACAGTGAGCACTACGACTTCGTCGCGACCCAACTTGAGCTTTTGGTCCACGCCCTTGCCGTCGGCATTCTCGGCCATGACCTTGTGCTCGCCGGCCTCGACACTCTCGTCGCACTCGTCCTTGCCCATGCAAGCGACCTTGCCATCGATGTAGATCTTGGCGGCGCCTGGGGCCTTGACGGTGATCTTGTACTTGACGGCTTCCACCGGTGCGACCTGGGCAGCGACCGGCGGCGGCGTGGGCCCGTTGTCTTTGGTGGCCACAAAGGCGCCGATGCCGATCGCGGCAGCCACCGCCACGCCAATGCCGGCAAAAAGTCCGGCGTTGGATTTCTTGGCCGGCGCATGAGCGGCTGAGATGGCGACGTTGCTCTTGCCGCGCAGCTGAGCCATGGCGTCGGGCAGAGCCATGGTGCGATCGCTGTCGCCGTGGGCCAGCGGGCTCGGCAGAGCCATGGTGCGCTCGTCATCGCCGCCCTGGGCCGCTGGCTGAGAGCCGGTGGCGGGCTTGCGCTGACCTGACAGGGTGCCGCCGCGGCGCGCCTGCTCAAGCATCTGAGCTTCTGAGGCGGCGTCCTGGCGCATCCGGGCGATCTCGTCGCCAAACAGCTCGTGCATGTAGCCGTTGAGGTTGACCGCTTCTGGGTCCGGCACGGCCGAGAAGAACCAGCGGTTCAGCTCGTTGACAAAGCCGCCGGCATCCTTCTGGCGGTCATCGACTTCGCGGGCCAGGGCGCGCAGGACAATGGCGTCCAGTTCTTTGGGCACTTCGGGGTTGAGCTCTGACGGCGGCGGCACTTCGGCCTTGAGCACGTTGTTCAGCGTCTCAAAGTCGGAATCGCCAACGAACAGGCGCTTGCCGGTCAGCATCTCCCACAGACACACGCCCAGCGCAAACAAGTCGGAGCGCGGGTCCAGCGTGCGGCCGCGGGCCTGCTCAGGCGACATGTAGGCGCACTTGCCCTTGACGGTGCCCACGCGCGTCTTGGTCGAGCGCGAAGCGGCCTTGGCAATGCCAAAGTCCATGATCTTGACTTCGCCGTTGAACGAAACCATCACGTTGTGCGGCGAGACGTCGCGGTGGATGATGTTAAGCGGCTGGCCATCGACGATGCGCTTGTGGGCGTAGTCCAGTCCCTTGGAGGCCTCGATCATGATGTAGACCGCCTGAGCGATCGACAGCGGCTTGCCTAGCTTGGCGCCTTGATCGAGCACGCGCTTGAGGTCGCAGCCCTCTACGTACTCCATGGCAATGTAGAAGAGGTTTTCGACCTCGTCGAAGTCGAAAATTTGCACAACGTTGGCGTGGTTCAGGTGCGAGGCGACTTTGGCCTCGTCCTTGAACATCGTCACAAAGCCCTCATCCTCGCTGAAGTGCGGCAGGATGCGCTTGATGACCACGACCTTCTCAAAGCCTTCGGCCCCCACGCTCTTGGCGCGGAAGATCTCGGCCATCCCTCCCATGGCGATTTTTGCCGTCAGGATGTAGCGACCGAACTGCTGGGGATAGGCGCTGGTAATGCCCGTGGCCATGCTTCTCCGGGGCCTCTTGCGTCGACAGCGTTGCGGTGACGTGGCTGCACAAAGAGCGCGATACTCTTGAGGCAGCCGGGACGGCTACGCTGCCCTGCTGGCCCGGCACCTTGGCGGCGGCAGGCTGCAACGCAATAGAGAGATCAAGATTCTGTGGCTGGCTTCCCAAACGGCGACTTGCAGTTCAGGCGGCAGCACGCTCAGCTGATAACTAGCGTTGCGCAGCGGCTGATATACCACGCTGAAACCAGCCCTGGCAAGGCGGCCGTCGCCATTTGGCCGATCGGGCCCTCTGCAGCCGCAAGCGCGACCGGCCACGGCCGGCTCCGCTTGGCTGCACCGCTAGCCCTCTGGGTCCTTCATGTCAGAGATGAGCCGAGCCCAGATTTCCTGGTCCAGCAGGCCTTCGGTGTCCGCATCGGCGGCAAAGGCCTCTCTGTTCTGGCCGCCCTGGCCGCACTCAAAGCACACCATCGACTTGACCCGCAAGGCGTTGGCATTCATGTAGTCATCCAGGCAAACGGACAACGCCAAGGTGCGGTTGCGGTGGGCGCAGCGAAAGAAGTCGCTGAGCCGGTGCGGGCGGCTGCTATCGTCGAGCACGGAGACAGGCAACAAGGTCGACATGTCGGCATCCTGGGTCGGCACACAAAGGGGTGCGCGAGCGGCGGGCGGAGGATACGCGCCGTTGGCGGCAGGTCAAGGACAAAATGCACAGAAGGTGCTACTCGGGGTTGTCGGGCGGCGGAGGAGTCTCGCCTTCTTGGCCACTTGGCGGCGGCTCGGGCCGATCGCCGCGGGCGCCGCGCTCGCCGTGATTGGGGTTATCACCGCCTTCGGCCGGCTCGCGCGGCGGATTCTGCCCAGCCGGAGCTTGGTACTCCTCTGGCGTCTCGGGCGGCGGCTCGCGTCCCGGGGCGCGACCTTGCTGACCTTCTGGCGCGCGCTGCTCGGCCCCGGGGGTCGGCGGCGGTTCGGCGGGCGGGGCCGGCGGCGCGGCAGGCTGCTCGGGGCTGGCCACCGGGGCGGCAGCCGGCGGCGGCTCTTCGCGGCCCACGGGCTTGAACTCGACGTTGGGTGGCGGCGAGCCGGGCGCCGCAGCCGGATCGGGACTGGCCGCCGCGCCGCCCGCTGGACCGGGGTTGGGGGCCGCCGCTCCGCCTTCCAGCTTGACGGCTCCGCGTCCGCCCACCGTGACCTGCGGAATGGCGGGATTGCACTGCGGACGCGAGAGCGGGCCGGTGCAGGTCATGCCGATGTAGCCGCCGCGCTCAAAGGGCTTGAGCTTGCTGCCGGCCATGCTCAGCAACGACGTCCACTTGAGGCGGTCGGCCACGGGCTTGTCGGCTTCTTCGTCACCGCCCTCTTCGCCGGGCTGGCCTCCCTTCTTCTTGGCCGGCTTGTCGACCACGTGAAAGGCGAAGTGCAGCTGCATGGTGGCCGCCTTCCAGCCAGACTTGCCGGGCGGGATGAGAATGTGCGAGTTCTCTGCCGTGATGAGCTCGAGCTGCTCGCCTTCTGCTTGTAGCTGTTCGATGTGGATGACGGTGGCCTTTTCGGCGCCGCGCTCGGCAGCCAAGGCAGCCAGGTTCTGCTTGAGGCCCATCTTCACTTTGAGCGTCAGCGTGCCCATGGCCAGGTCGGTAAACTTCAGGCCGCCCTGGATCGACAGCTCTGGCTGCCGCAGGATCGCGTCCGCCAGCTCAAGGTCCACAGATCCCTTGAGATCGTCTGTGCTTCCCCCGTAGTGGATGGCCAGCTTGCCGCCCAGGGCGCCGTCGATTTCGCCCAGCAGCTTGGTCTGGGTTCCCAGGGCCCGCCCGCCAAGGCCAGAGTCGCCCAGGTCCAAGCCCTCTATCTTGCCGATGTCGATGTCGAAGATTTCGCCCTTGCGCACCACGTGGCCATCGGCAATCGAGCCGCCGCCAGCGTCGATGTCAAAGCGCACATCGACCGTACTGCCAAACAGCAAGGGAAAAATGGCCACCTTGGCAGAGATCTTGTCGATCTTGAACTCCACCGCGGGCAAGGCCGGTGACATACCTCCGCCCGTTTGCGGCTCTCCGGGCTTGCCAGGCAGGGTCAGGCGCAACCCGGCGATCTCGACGCCGCCCAGGCCGCGCAGGCGCACGTCCTGGATCTGCAGCGGATAGCCTTGGGCCCGGGCCCGCATGGCGATGTAGGAGCGCACCTGCCGCGACGGAAAGGTCCACGGAAAGGCCAGCAGCAGTGCTAACCCAAAAAACAGCGTGTACCCAAAGTACTGCGCGGCCGCGATCATCCGCGGATGTTGCCAGAAGCGCTGCATCGCCTACTCCTCCAACTGACCGTAGCGAAACTGCCCGACTTTCAGGGTAGCCCGCATCTGCTCGTTGCCGTTGCCAGACCGGTTGATGTCGACGTTCAAGCCAAAAATCGGCTCTGGATGGGTCTCCAACTTGGCCATAAAGCGAAAGATCGCCTCGTCTGGCACGTTCTCGAACACGGCGTCGATAGTGGCCAGGAACACTTCTTTGCTCGACTTCTTCTTGTTCTTCTTCTTGGTCTTGGTGGTCAGCTCCGCCAAAATCTCAGAGGCATTGGCGAATTTGATGACGTCAGACAGCTTCTCGCTGGTCACCGCGCCGTCGGCGTCCTTGCGGTCGTAGGTCACAGTTTTGGCGATCGTCAGCACGGCGGCCTGCAGCGGCTCCTTGGAAGCCCGCTCCAGCTGGTCAGCAACGGCTTTTTCGTCGGCGCGCATCCGCAGGTAGGCCGGACCGGCGGCGGCGATATCGCTCAGCACCGCCTCGTTGCTGACGACCTCCTCCTCCAGGGCATTGACCTTGCGCGACACCAGCAAGGCCGTCAGCACCAAGCCAGCCAGCGCCAGAAAGGCCGAGCCCGCCAACACGATTTTGCGCTCGCGGTCACTCAGTCGCTCAAAAGCGACTGAGATCCTGCTCAGTTTCGAAAGGGCCACGCTCATCTTGTCTCCCTACTCTTCTTCGGCGTCGCCGCCGGCCTTGGCAGCGCCGCCCTTGTCTCCGCCCTTGCCGCCCGGCTCCGCAGCCTTGGCCGTGGCGGCTGGGCAGGCAATCTCGAATTCCAATGTGAATTTGAACCAATCGTTGTGGCGCTCAAAGGTGATGCGGTCGGAAGACGACTTGACCTTGCCAAAGCAGCGGTGGGCATCGACGGCTTGCTGCAGCGCCAGCAGGGCGTCCTGCGTGTCGGCATCGCCGCGCAAAGTGCCGTGCTGGCGGTCGATCTGGATGGTCGAGAGCTCGATTTGGTGCCCGCCAAAAGCGCCGGGCGCGCCACCAGCGGCCGCAGGGCCATCGGCGGCCCCCGGATCGGTCGACCCTGGTGCGGCTGTGCGTGCATCACCGGCTGGGCTGCCGCCGCGCCCCTGCTCGGGCGGCGGCTCGGTTGGCCGCGCCACTGGGCTGCTGCCTCCTATGGGGGGCGGCGACTCTTCTTCGCTGTCCACCCGTCCGGCGGCGCGCCTGGCGCGAATCCCCTGCATCACCGAGGGCGGGCGCCCGCCCAGATCGGGGATGCCGCGAAATGCCGGCGGCGGCAGGTTGGCCGGATCGCCACCCGGCGGCTGAGGGGCCTGGGCCAGCTCGGGCCCTCCTGGCGGCTTGAAGTCGGGCGGCTCAGTCACCTTGTCAATGATGTTGGAGATCTCTTCGGTGGCGCGAAAGGCCGACATGTCCGGGTAGTAGGAGGCCACGTCCACTGCGACCGGTCTCTCCAATTCCTTCTTGACGCCTTCAAAGTCGACCGACGGCTTGCCGGTCAGCTGCTTGGACAGCGCCTGCAACGTCGCGCGCTGCTGCTCCTGCTCAGTCACCAGGGCCCGGTAGTTCAAGCTGGCGCGAATCCCGATCAGGCACAGCGCCACCACCAGGAAGGCGGCCAGCTGCGGCAGGCGCTGGCGCAGGATCTTGAAGTCGCCCTCATAAGACAGTTCACCCTGGCGGAAGTCGACGTCGGCATCGGGATCGGCTTCACCCGCCCCCAGGGCAAGGGCCACGGCCAGGGCCGCCCGATCTCCCAGCACACTGGCTTCCGCCACCTGCACGTCGGGCATGTCGCCCAAGCGGATATGCTGCACGGGCAGGTCGAGGGATCGCTCCAGGAATTCGGCAAGGCCATTGAGCTGAGACAGACCGCCGGTGATCAGCAGCCGGTCCGGGCGGCGGTGGGCGCGGCGCAACCAGCCAGACAGGGTCAGGCGCAGCTCGCGCAGCAGCGGCTGCAGGGCCACCCGCGTGGCGGCGGCAATGGCGCGCTCCTGCTGATTTTCCAGGGCTTCTTCAGGCAACAGCAGCGCGTGCTGGCGCAGCAGATCGGCCGCCGGCAGATCGCTGGTGACCTGGCCGGCAAACAGCTCGGCCACCGTCTCGGCCCCCACGGCAAAGGAGCGCACCTGCTGCGGCCGGCCCTCCAGGGTCGCCAGCACTTCGGTGGCGCGGCTGCCGATGTCCACCACCATCGTCACGCCGGTCTTGGCCTCGGGAAGGTGGCGAACCAGCGCGCTATAGGCCAGGCTCTGCAGCCCCAGCCGCCGCGCTTCCAGGCCCAACCCCTTATAGGCTTCCAGGTAGCGTTCGACCTCGGTGCGCGGCGCTGCGACGGCCAACACCTCGGTCTGCCCGTCTTTTTCGCCAATCCGCACAAAATCGACCACCACGTCAGACAGGGGCGTCGGTATGTGGTTCTCCAGCTCAAAGCCGACGGCATCGGCGATGGCCTTGTCGTCCTTGAACGGAAAGGCCAAGGTCCGGTGCATGCACAGCAGCGACGGCAAGGCGACCGCCAGCACATCGTCGGGCCGAAAATTGCGCTGCATCAAGCGCTTGACGGCCTCCAGCTGGCCCGGCGTAAAGGCAGCGTGGCGGTCCAGCTTGGGTGCCTCTGCCTCGGCGGGCGGCACCTCCACGACCATCTCGTGGTCATAGCCGACCAAGGCCGCCTGCCGCAACGACTTATCGACGATCGCCAGGCGCGCCGCCGTCTTGCCGATGTCCAGACCGAGAATGCGGTGGGCCATCTAGTCCTCTCTCCAATAGACATAGCGCTGACTGGTGGTGTCCAGCAGCGCCGTGATGCGTTTTTGCACTTTGCCAGAGGTGCCAAAGGCCTGGATCCGCACGATCTTGCCGCTGGTGCCCACGTCGTCCAGCATCTTTTGCTGATTGACCTGAAGCACTTGCGCATAGTCGGCCGGCAGCACGGTGCCCAGCTTGTCAAAGAACTGGGCAAAGCGGCCGGCATTGGCAAAGGGCGGCGAAAATACCATTTTTTTCAAGGCCCGACACACTTCGATGTACTGCCCCGCCACGTTGACCGGCACAAACTGGTTCTGGGCAAACCCGCGGGCGCAGGCCACCGCTTCATTGGCAGGGTTGGCCAGGTTCTTGCAAATAAGCGCCTTGATGACCTCGATCGACGCGGTGTTCACGTTGAGCTTGTCGGTGTTGTAGACCGTCAGCTGATCCTTGAGCTTGCACCACAGCTGGTCGGTCATGCCCTCGACCAACCGCACTTCCTCGGTGGTGTCGTAGGGGGCGTCTTTGACCTTGAGGCCGCCGCGCGCGTAGCTGCCTCCTTCGGCGCCGGCGCCCTCGGTCAGCTTGCGCGAGGCCGGGTCGATGTCCGTCTTGGTCTGGTCCTTGTCTGCCCAGTCGATGATGTTCAGGGCAAGCTGGGCCATGTTCTTGTCTAGCTCACCGATCTGCGTCACGCCCGCGTTGCGCTCCAAGAGCTTGTAGAGGGTGTCAAACACGGCTTGCTTCTGGTTGAGGTCGCCCACCCGGTTGATGTTGACGCGGCCATCGTCGTCGCTGGACGTGCAGCCGCAGGTGCCGCGCTTGAGCCCCACCGCCGGGTGGCCTTCCAGGCTGACCAGCTGCATGCCCATCAAGGTCATTTCGCCGTGGCAGAAGGCGTTGACGAACTCACAAGCGTAGTTGGCGGTGTTGATGCTGGGCCGCCGCCCGCCCATCATGGTCGCGTACTTGGCGATGATCGACTCGATGATGTCGGTCGAGCCAATGACCATGGCCGCCAGCTCTACGGCGGCACGCGCGTGCAGGTGGGCTTCTATCTCGGCTTCCACGTAGGTGGCCGTGCGCACAGAGACGCGCGACGCATAGGTGAATTCCAGAGAGAAGATGGTCAGAATCGCAATGGCAGAGATCGCCAACAGCAGGGCCACGCCGCGCTGGCGGTCGCTGGGCCCGGCAGCGCTCTCTCCTACGGCGCGGCGGGCAGCCGCCCAAGCCGCGTGCCATTTTGGCATTCTTGCCCCCAACGGCAGGCCACTGCTGTGGTTTTGCTGATTCACCGGCCACCTCCGCCACCGCCGCCACCAGCGGGTGGCAGAGCGAAGTTCGCTGGCGTCTGGGCCGGCATGGCCGCATAGGGGTTGAGCGTGTTCTCAAAGGCTTTGGGCAGATGGATCCCGCCCAGATCCAAGGGCTGCATCAGCCGGACGCGCGTTTGCGTCTCAAAAGCCAGCTCGCCGTCTTCGGTTTCCAAGAGCAAGGTGATGCGCACCCGCGCCGGCAGCCAGTAGTCCTGGGGGCCGTGGGTCGCTTCCTGCTGCTGCCCGGCCAGCGCTTTGCCCAAGGCCAAGTTGCCGGTGGCCGCCGTGACCCCGGCCGCCGTCTGGGCTTTCTTCATCTCTTCTTCTTTGACGTTGTCGATCTCGACCTTCCAGTCGGCCTGCCACGATTCCTTGTCCATGTCCCAGTAGGCAAAGGTCAGCTTCTTGACGCCGCGCGCCAGGATCTGCTTGCGGCCGCCTTTGTAGGGCTGGTCGTCGATGATGGTTTTTTCGCGGCGAATCAGCACATTGTCGCCAGTCTTGCTGTCGCGCTCTACCTTGAACTCGACGACCGACTCGTCGCTCTCTCTGGCGCCGCTGACCATGCGCCGGTGCCCGGTGGTGGTGAAGGTCAAGCTATTGGACTTGCCAAGGAAAACCGTCTTGGTGGTGCGCCGTTCGCTCTGGTGTTTAGAGAGGTAGGCCATGGCGACCTCGCGCTCGATGCGGCTCAAGGCCACGCGCGCGGTGTGGTAGTACTCCTGCAGCTGCTTGGTGTCGCTGATGGCGCCAATCAGAGAGCTGGTCGACACCGCCACGATGATGCCCAGCATCGCCAGCAGCAAGACGGCGACCAGAATCTCCACGAGCGAAAAGCCCGGCTGTGAGGCCTTGCGCTGGCTCATCGGCCCCCCGGCGGCGGGCGCAGGCCCGGAATGCCACCTGGAGCGCCTATTCCGGGAATTCCGGGCGCACCGGCTCCGCCTGTAGGGTCCAGAGCGCCTTCGATCTTCTCCTGGGCTTTCATCTGGCGGATCGCCTCGGCCTCTTCCTGGCTGACGGCGGTCGTAAACGTCTCCATCTCCAGGGTGCGCTGGTTGCGCTCCTCGTCTTTCCAGCTGAGGTGCACCACGATCTTGCGCGTGCGGTCCGACGCCCGCTTGAGCACCCGCGGCAGCAGCTCGCCGATCATCAAGCCCATCGACATCTGCAGCACGCTGATGTTGATGTCGCACAACTGCAGCAAATTCAGCCCTTGATCGCCCGACAGCAGGATCACCTGCAGCAGCTGCATCAAGTCGGCGCCCTTGGCGATCGAGCCCAGGTCCAGCCCGGCGCTTTGGGCCGTCTGGGCGGCATTGCCCAGGTCAGAGGGCTTGGGCTTGGCGCTGCCGTCTGCGCCGCCGCCGCTCAGCTTGTCCATCGCTCCGGATTGCGCCAGGGTTTCCTGGGCCTTGGCCAGCAGGGTCTGCGCATTGGTGCTCATGTCGGCAATGGAGCCGTCGTCCAGATTCAAGCCAATCAAGTCGTACTGGCACTTGAACTGCCTGGCGTACATCTTGGGCAGCTCGCAGTCCTTGTTGGTCTGGTCGTTGGTCGGAAAGCCGTCTTTGCGGTACTTCTCTTCGATGTCCAAGATGGTGCCGCGCAGCAGCAACGCCGCCACCGTAGAGCGGTACACGCGCTTGGAGTAGGTCGAAGACGAGGACGCCGAACCGGTGATGATGGTAAGCGCAAAGGCCAGCAAGGCCATCGCTACCAACACTTCCAGCAGGGTAAACCCCTTTTGCGCCGCCACCTTGCCCACCAACTACTCCTTCTCCTTAGCGATCGTGTCCAGCTCTACCTTGTCTGGGTGGACCTTGGCCGACCCTTGCAGCGCCATCACCTCCACCGTCATCCAGTCTTCCTCGTGGCCGCGGATCTGGATCAGCGCGTGCTCGGTGGTGCCGTTGGGAAAGAAGTAGACATAGGCCTGGCCCTTGTCTACCGGCTGGGTGTCGTGGCTGGTCATCACCCCGCCAAAGAAAATCCCCTTGTCCAGCTCGGTCTTTTGCAGCAGCTGCGACTTGGTCATCTCAAAGCCGCCGCGCCCAGGCCGCTGGTCGGTGCCTTCCTCAGGCTCTTCGGCGTCTTGGCCCGGCAATAGAAAGGCTTCGCAGGGGTCTGCCGACGCCTGTTCCTCCGCCCACCAGGTCCTGGCATCGATGTCGATCACCAGCCGCTGATTGCGCCCAGAGACCACCGCCAGGTTGTAGAGATAGCGCACGGCCGACGCGAGCTTGCCGGACTCCGCCTGCACCGAAGCGCCGCGCACGTTCTGCACCCCGGTCGCCACCGCCGCCGTGACCACGCCAATAATGACAATGGCCATCACCAGCTCGATCAAGGTAAAGCCCAGCTGCGAGCCGGCCTGGCCGACGCGTCGCTGCCGCAGAACTGGCGCAAGGGTTGACACTACTTGTTCTTTCCGCCGTAGCACACGTCGTCTTCGCCGCCGGGCTTCTTGTCTTGGCCGTTGGAGCACAACGTAAAGCCGTCGCCGCTGGCCTGGTAGTTGAGCTCTTGCTTCCACGGATCCTTGAGATTGTCTGGCTTGAGCTTGGGGTTCTTGCCCTCGGCCATCTCAGCCAGCGAAGCCGGGTAGTCGCCGTTGCGCGCCTCGTAGGCTTCGATCACGCCGCCAACCGTCGAGATCTGGGCCCGCGCCGCATCGGTCCGCGCATCGCCCAGCATGCCAAACACGCCCACGGCCAGCGCCGAGCCCAGCACGCCGATGATCACAATGACCACCATGATCTCAATCAGCGTCATGCCCCGCTCGGCCTTGCGCACCGCCAGCGACTGGCCGACCCGGACCGCCATTTCCTCTACCCGATTGGTCTTCATCTCATCCTCCACTGCCAGTTGATTGGACTTGCGCTGATTGAACTCGCCCTGCTTGGCCTCAGACTCTGCCGCCTCTTTAGCCCTGCTGTACGGCCTGCGTCAGCTTCATCATAGGCAGCAAAATCGCCGCCACCAGGAACCCCACTACCAAACCCATAAAGACAATCATCAGCGGCTCCAGCAAGCTGGTCAGCGCCGCCACCCGGGTGTCGACCTGGTTTTCATAGCTCTCAGAGACGTTGGTCAGCATGTTCTCTAGCTCGCCCGACCGCTCGCCAATCGCGATCATGTGCACCACCATCGGCGGAAACTGCCCCGAGCGCTTCAGCGGCCCAGCGATGCTGTCGCCCTCGCGGATGGCGTTGCGCGCCTCGGTCAACACCTTGGTCAACACCCGATTGGCCACAACATTCTCGACAATTTCCATGGCAGTCAGCAGCGGCACGCCCGACTGCAGCAAGGTGCCCAGCGTCCTAGAGAACCGGGCGATCGCAATCTTGCGCAGCAGGTCGCCCAGCACCGGCACCTTGAGCAGGCCGCGATCCCAGGAATCCGCACCTTTTTCAGTGGCTTTCCAGCGCCTGAACCCCTGCCACGCGGCCACCAGCAGCAGCACCCCGACCCACCAGTAGTTGGCCAGCCCCTCTGACATGCCAATCAGCAGCTTGGTGATAAACGGCAGATCAGCGCCCAGGTCGTTGAACATCGCGGTGATGCTGGGCACCACAAACAGCATCATGCCCATGACGATGAGCAGCGAGATCACCAACATGATCGCCGGATAGGTCAGCGCTCCGACGATTTTGTTGCGCAGCTTGACCTGCGACTCGGTGAAGTCGGCCAGCCGCAGCATGACGGCATCCAGGTTGCCCGAGGTCTCGCCGGCGCGGATCATGTTGTAGTAGGTCGACTCAAAGACTTTGTCGTGCACGGCCAGGGCCCGCCAGAACGGCGCGCCTTCGTTGACATCGGTGCGGACCTTGGCCATCACCCGCTTGAGCTTGGGGTTTTCGATCTGCTCTACCGTCGCCGCCAGGGCCTCGACCAGCGGCACCGTCGCCTTGAGCAGGGTGGCCAGCTGCCGCGTGGTCTCCGACACGTCGCGCGGCGAGATGCTAGAGAACATCTCACCCACATCCACATCGCGCGACCCGGATTTTTGCTGAACGCCGGCCTTGACCTTGGCGCCCTTGGCCGCCCCGCCCTTTGCATTGGCTTCGCGGTACTCGGTCAGAAAGACATTCTGCCGGCGCAAAGCAGACTTGAGCGCGCGCACGCCATCGACGTCCAGCGAGCCTTTGACGCTGCGCCCGGCGGAATCCTTGCCGACGTACTCATAAACCGGCATGGGCTACTCTTCCTCGTCGGCGTTGGCGATGCGCATCACTTCTTCGACGGTGGTGTCGCCGACCATGCACTTGGAAGCGCCGTCCATCAGCAGCGTCTCCATCCCCTGGGCGACCGCCGCCTTCTTGATGGTGCCGGCATCGGCGCGCGCCACCACCAGTCGCTTGATTTCCTCTGTGGGAATCATCAGCTCGTGCAGACCCGATCGGCCGGCATAGCCCGTCATCGAGCACTGCGGGCAGCCCTTGGCCCGGTAGAAAGTCGCCCGCTGCACCCGCGGATCCTTGCGCTCTAGCCCCAGCTGCTCCAGCTCCAGGTCGGTCGGGATGTGCGGCAACCGGCAGTCTTTGCACAGCTTGCGAATCAGGCGCTGGGCGAGGATGCCGGCGATCGAAGACGACAGCAGAAATGGCTCTACGCCCATGTCGATCATACGGGTGTAGGTCGAAGCAGCGTCGTTGGTGTGAACCGTGCTGAGCACCAAGTGGCCCGTCAGTGCGGCTTGCACCGCGATCTCTGCCGTTTCCAGGTCGCGGATTTCGCCGACCAGCACCACGTCGGGGTCCTGGCGCAGGGTGGCGCGCAGGCCGCGGGCAAAGGTAAAGTCGATCTTGGGGTTGACCTGCATCTGGCCAATGCCTTCCAGCTGGTATTCCACAGGATCTTCGATGGTCAAGATGTTGATGTCGGGCTTGTTGATCGTCATCAGCGCCGAATACAGCGTGGTCGTCTTGCCGGAGCCGGTGGGGCCGGTGCACAGAAAGATGCCATTGGGCTTGTGCACAATCTGGTCAATGGCCGTGCGGATCGACTCGCGCATGCCCAGGGTCTTGAGGTCCAGGGTGGTCGAGGTCTTGTCTAGCAAACGCATCACGATCCGCTCGCCGTGGGCGGTAGGAATCGTCGACAGACGCAGGTCGATGTCGCGCCCGGCCACCTTGATGCGGATGCGGCCGTCTTGGGGCAGGCGCTTCTCGGCGATGTTCAGCCCGCCCATGATCTTGACGCGGCTGGTGATCGACGGCTGAAATTTCTTGGCCGTCCTGACCACTTCTTTGAGTACGCCGTCTTTGCGAAAGCGCACCAGTACGTACTTCTCCATTGGCTCTATGTGAACGTCGCTGACCTTCTCTTTGGCGGCCTGGTTGAGCACCGAGTTGACCAGGCGGATGATCGGCGCCTCGTCGTCCTCGTCGAGAATGTCTTTGGCGGCGTCCTCTAGCTCCATGGCGATGTCAGCCACGCCGCTCTCGCCCTTCTCCATGTCGTCCACAACCTGATCGGCGCGGGCGCGGCGGTCAAAGCTGTAGTTGATGGCGGCGTTCAGCACTTCTTGGGTGACCAGGACCGGCTCAATGCGCGCCCCGCCGAACAGCACGCGCAGATCGTCCAGGGCGCCCAGCGACATGGGGTTGGAGACGGCAACGGTCAGCACGCCGTGGGATTTGCCAATCGGCAGCACTTCCGCTTCGCGGGCATAGGAGATCGACAGCGGCCCCACTAGCGCCACATCAATGCTCTCTTCTTCGATCTTGGCGGTCACCGGCAGGCCAAACTGGGCGCCCAGCGCCTCCAGCACCTGCAGCTTGGTCGCCCCACCCTGCTGGACAATCAGCTCGCCCAGCAAGCCGCCGCGGTCCAGCTGGGTCTGCAGCGCCACCGTGACGTGATCAGCCGTGGTAAAGCCGCGCGAGACCAGGATCTGGCCGATCGGCCGCGGGTCGATGCTGCTCGCTTGCTGGATTGCCGCTACGCCCATTACTTTGAGTCCTTCTTGTCAGACTTGGGTTCGACCTTCTTGTCTGCCTTCTTCTCGACCTTCTTTTCAACTTTCTTGTCGGCAGAGCCAGCGGCGCCGTCTTTGTCGGCCTCATCTTTGTCGTCTTCGGGCAGCTCAAGGACTTCCACCGCCGGGCCGTCGCTGTCGTCGTCGTCGCGGCTGGCCTTGTCGGCCTTCTTGCCTTTGCTGTCGGCCTTGGCCTTGGTCGGGTCGTAGTGCAGGTCGTGGCTGTCGGGCGAGCCCACCTTGTCGACGTCTTGGTTGTCGAAGTAGGCCTTCTCCATCAGCTTTCGCTCGCTCATCGACTTATCGACCTCTTGAAACACCGTCTCTAAGAAGCCCTTCTTCTTGCGGTAGTCGACCTTGCCCTGGTATTCCTTCTGCTTGGTGGCCAATTCCTCAGCAAACTGGCGGATTTGCTCCATCTTGTTCTCGTGCATCTTCTCTAGATCCGAGGGATCTTTGATGATGTGCGGAACCACGATCAGCATCAGGTTCTTCTTCTCAATGGTCTTGGTCGACTTGCGAAACAGCATGCCAATCAGCGGCAGGTCGCCAAGAATCGGCACCTTGGCCACGCCAGTAGACTCGCGATCGGTCACCAGGCCGCCAATGACCACGGGCTGCTGGTCGCGCACCACTACAGTGTTGTTGACCTTGCGCTTGGACGTTGTCGGCCCGAGGTTGGGGTCAATGCCTTCGACTTCGTCGAGCTGTTGCTCGATCTTGAGCTTGATGAAGTCCGACTCATTGATCTGTGGGGTGATCTTCAGCGTCAGGTCAACGTCCAAGAACTGCACCATCCCACCGGCCAAGCCGCCGAGCGCACCCAGCCCACCCAGCGCGCCCAAGCCGCCCAGCGCGCCGCCGGCCATCCCGCCCAGCGAACCCAGCCCGCCCAGGCCGCCCAAGCCGCCGCCCATGCTCTGAGAGCGATAGGGGATCTTGCGACCGACGGTGATCTCGGCGTCTTCATTGTTCAGGGTAAGAATGTGCGGCGTCGAGAGCACGTTGACGTCGCTGTTCTCTTGGATGGCCTGAATCAGAAAGCCAAAGGCCGGGATCGACAGGGTAACGCCAGAGGCCACCGAGCTCGTGCCGGTGTTGCCGGCGTTGACGTTGAGCAGCGGGCCCTGCATACCGGCGGCGAAACCGCCAGAGTTCAGCTGCTGCAGAGACACGCCGGACATGCCCAGGCCGCCCAAGCCAAACAACAGCGGCACCTGGTCGCCGCCAATGTCAAACACGGTGCCAGCCGAGCCAGCCAGCTGGGTGTTGCGCTTCTTGGAGGTCGAGATCTCCATGACCACGGCTTCGACGTAGACCTGCTTGCGGCGGCGGTCGAGCTCGCCGATCACCTTCTGCAGGCTCAGGTAGTCCTTGAGGCTGGCCTCGATGACCAGGGCATTGGTCGCCTTGTGGGCGGTGATCTTGACGTCGCCTTGAAAGAGGCTGGCCGCACCGCCGCCTTTGCTGCCGCCCTTGGCTGGGGCCTTGCCGCCCTTGGTGGCTCGCGCGCCGCCGCCACCGCCGCCGCCGCTGGTCAGCGAAGACAGGGTCTGGGCCACGTCTTCGGCGTCGGCGTTCTCCAGGTGATGGATGTGGATGGCGCCCTCGCCGGGGATGGGCATGTCCAGCTTGCGCACCAGGGCATCAACCTTGAGGTAATTGGAGCGCGTGGCAATGATGATCAGCTGGTTGCTGCGGTCGTCGGCCACCACTTTGGTCAAGGTGACCTTGGCCGCGGAGCTGGGCGAGCCAGCCGCTGGCGCCCCTGGAGCGCCGCGCGCGCCACCGCCGCCGGGGCCGCTGCCCTCGCCAAAGACGGCAGTGATTTTCTCTACCAGCTCGCTGGCGTCCATGTGCTGGACCGGGCGGATAAAGATCCGGTCGGCGCCCAGCGGCGCATCGATCTCGTTGAGCAGCTTGAGAATGGTCCGAATGCTGCTGGCCATGTCGGTCACAATCAGCGTGTTGGTCGGGGCGTAGAGAAACACGTCGCCGGTCTTGGACTTGAACTTGCCGACCACCGCTTCGGCGTCTTTGGCGTCGATGTGGCGCAGGCGGATCAGCCGCGTCACCACGTTGTCTTCATCGGGTACGTTGCCGCGGGTGCCAATGACCGGCGCGCCCGAGCTGCGCGCGTCGGGCGTATCGACGATGTGGTAGAACTGCCCCTTCTTGGTGACCGACAAGCCGTTGACGGCCAGGCTCGACAAGAAGGCGCGGTAGGCCTCATAGACGGTGACCGGCTGCGGCGACAAGATGGTGACCTTGCCGCCGCGCTTCTGGGTCATCACCGCAAAGTTGCGGTCGAGCCAGCAAGACATCATCTTGGTGACCACTTCCAGCGGCGCATCTTGAAAGTCGACCGAGACCTTGGCCGAGAGCGGCAAGCGCTTGCACTTGATATCGCTGAAGTTGTTCTTGACGGTCACCACGTCATCGAGCTTTTTCAGCTCGTCTGTCGAGGGAGAGGACCCAGGCCCCGGCATGGCGGCCGGCTCGGCACTGCGCGCCGGAGCCTTGGGCTCGTCCGCAGGTAGCTCGCCTTCTTTGACGCGCCGGCTGGCGGCAGCCGGATCGTATTCTGGGTCGAGCTTGGCCCCGGCCTTGCGCTTGAGCACGCCCGAGCCCGCGCCGCCGGCCTTGATCTCGCCGGTCTTGCCCTTTTTCGAGAGCTTGCCCGCGCCGCCGGTGACCGGAATCGCCTGCTCGCCGGCCTTGTCTGGCTCGACGGCCGGCGCCGGCTTGGGCCCGTCTTGGGCATAGGCCATGGCGGAAGTCCAGCTGGCCAAAGCCAAGGCCAGAACCGCGGTTACATAGAGTCGTTGGCTGGGAGTCCTCAAAGCGTGCTCCGTGAATTGCGCCGCTGCCTAGCGGATGGTGTAGCGAATGGTCTTGGGCTGGCCGTCTCGTTCAATGAGCACGGTCACGCGGGCCTTGTTCTTGAGCGCCTCATAGAGCGCCAAGGCCTTGTTTGGACTGTCGATGCGCTCGCCATTGATGGCCTGCACAATGTCGCCGTTCAGAAAGCCGATGTCAGAGAACAGGCTGCCGCCGCCCATGCCGATCATGCGAAAGCCTTCGTACTTGCCGCCGCGGTAGTTGGGGACGATCCTGACCTGCGTGCCCAGCTGCGTGACGTCTTTGAGTTTGTCATTGACGTTGCCGCGCTCCAGGTTGTAGACGCCGTCTCCGACCTTCTTGACCCCCGGCGGATCGTTGCCAGTAGGGGCAGCGGTGGCCAGCTGCGGCCGTGCCGGCATGCCGGGGGGCGCGCGACCGGCCATGCCGCCCTGACCATCGCTGGGAGGGGGCCCGCCGGCAGCTTGCTGACCCTCCTGCTGAAAGAGCAGCGCCACGGTCAGCTTGTCTCCCTCTTTCAAGACCACGTAATTGCGCCGGATTGCATAGACCGTGGCCTGCCCGCCCAGCAGCTCCATGCCAACGTTGACAAGCTTTTGCTGGGTCCGCTCGACTTCCATGCTGGCCGACGACCAGGTCTCTGGCGTCACCACCATGGTGCCCAATAGCTTGATCGGCAAGGTGGTAGGGTCAAAACTCGGCTCGGGCGGGGCATCGGCGCCCTTCTCTTCTTCTGGCTGTTCTTCTGGCGGCGGCTCTGGCGGCGCCGGCTCTTCCTGCCAGAACGGCCGCCGCCCGGCCATCACCGCGCCCGACTCCTCGCGCAGCCGGCCATCGCGCAGCTTTTTGGTCAGCGGAGACTCTTCGTCCGAGGCAACGACCTGGGTCTTGTCATCACCGCGATTGGCCTTGGACAACTGCAGGCCCAGCAGGGCATTGACCGAACCTGCCGCAAAATAGGCGATCGCGCCCAACGCCAGCAGGTTGATCGCCCAGAAATGTCGCTTCAGCAGTGTTTCCATCGCTCCTCTGCTCTCTGCGAGTGCCCGTTGTCCTAGAAGCGGTGCTCGGCGCCACCCTGGTGACCGTCCAAAGACCGCCCAAACTCTTGCCATCTGGCCAGGCCGGCAACGCGCCACGGCCCTAGCCCATTCCCAAGCAGGATCTTAAGCAAGAGCCGTGCCACCCACCCGTATCGGCAACTGGTCAGATCTTAGACTTTTTGCCTGCAGCTGACCTGGAACCACTGGCCGCGCTGGCAGCACATTTCCCCAGCGCCCGCTGCCGGCGTGCCATTTTGGCATGCAGACCTGAAACCGGGCCTTGGGCGGCCCTTGGGTTCGAAATCGGCGGCACCTGTGTATACACTGCGCACAGCGGCGGATCCGCAGACGGCAGGATAGGATGACGGAACCAACGCGCCTGTGGCCCATGCCCCTGGCCGCGACACTGCTGAGCGTGCTGCTAGGGCTGGGCAGCTGCGGCGAGCAAGAGCCAGCCAAGACTGCCGATCCGACCGATGCCGCCACCAGCGATGGCCCAGGGTCGGATGCCGCGCTGCTGGATGCGGCTGGGGGAGCCGAGACTGGCGCAGAGGACACCCTGGCCGACGGCGGCGCGCCGCTGGTCGACATCAGCCCGGGAGACGTGGGTCTGCTCGACGTCCCCGATGGCTGCAAGGCCGACTGCAAGGGCAAGGTCTGCGGCTCCAACGGCTGCGGGGCGGTCTGCGGTTTTTGCAGCTCGGGTCAGTTCTGCGCCCCCAACGGCAGCAAGTGCGAGCAGTTCTGCCAAAAGCAATGCAAAGACAAGGTCTGCGGTCCAGACGGCTGTGGCGGCCAGTGCGGCAGCTGCGACGCGGGCAAGACCTGCGCCGATGACGGCAAGTGCTACGCCGACACCTGCCAGGGCAACTGCACCGGCAAGCAGTGCGGTGACAATGGCTGCGGCAATTCCTGCGGCAGCTGCGGCGCCGGCGACTACTGCGACGCCGACCTGTGCAAGCCCAGCCCATGCAAAGGCATTGACCCCAAGAAGGGCGCCTGCGACGGCGATTTCTTGCTGACCTGCAGCGGCGAAGGAGCCGCTTCGCAAAAGCAGGTCAAGGACTGCGCCGCCCCGCCCAACCTCAACAACCTGACCTGCGGCTGGGACGCCACCGCCAACGCCAACGCCTGCATGGTCAAGCAGTGCGACAGCTCCTGCCTCAGCGACACCGGCGCCAAGATGGTCTGCGGCACCAATGGCTGCGGCAAGCCCTGCGGCACCTGCCCCGAAGGCTGGAAGTGCGACATCACCGCCTGCACCCCGGTCGCCGGCGCTTCCTGCAACGCCACCACCTTTCCCAAAGAGGGGCAGTGCAGCGGCGACACCTGGGTCTACTGCAATGGCGGCAAGCTCAACTTTGTCAGCTGCCTGGAAGTGGGCGCGGCCAAGTGCGGCTGGGATGGAGCGGCCAGCAAATTCGCTTGCATTTACTAGCAGGCCGCCGAGGCATCCCCATCAGCCACGGTCAGGCCCGGGTCGATCGCCAGCGCCGCCCGCGCCGCGCGATCGGCATCCATGTGCAGCAGAATCGACTTGTAGTCGGTGCCCAGGCGCTGCCCCCAGGGTCCAAAGTACACGTCGTCTAGCTGCAGCCCGTGCGGCGGCGCCGTCTGGCCTGAAGCCCGCCGGTCGCCCTGCCCCAGGGCCCGCTGCAGATCCGCCAGCTGCCTGCGGTTTCTGCCCAGGTCGACCAGCGTGCCGGCGATGATCCGCACCATGTTGTGCAAGAACGCATTGCCATCTACGGCGATCTGCAGCACCCGGCCTTCGCCTTCTCTGATCACCTCGGCCACCGACACCACATGCAGGTCACGCAAAGTGGTAGCCGATCCGCAGTGCTGCGAGCGAAAGGCCGAGAAGTCGTGAACTCCGCGCAGCACCGCCGCCCCTTCCTGCATCTTGGCCAGGTCCAACGGGCCGCGGACATGCCAAGCGCGCAGGCGCCACAGTGGCAGGCGCACCGGTCCCTCCAGAACATGGTAAAGGTAGCGCTTGCCCACGGCGTCGGCGCGAATGTCGGCGTCTTGCGCGACCTCTTCCGCCTCAGTGACCTTGAGATCGTCTGGCAAGCGCGTGTTCAGCGCCAACATCGCCCCGCGCGGACCCACATTGCGGTTGGTGCGCACCAAGACCGGCATGCGCCGCGCGTGCACTCCGGCGTCGGTGCGGCTGGACGATCGCGCCCAGATCTCCTCGCTGAACAGATCCAGCCAGGTGTGCTCTAATGTGCCGGCGACGCTGCGGATCTCGCCTTGCTGGCGTTGAAAGCCGCTGAAGGCGCTGCCGTCAAACTGCACCCACAACAACAAGCTGTGCGCCCGACCGAAATCCTGGGCGTTGCGGGGATCGGCGCGCGAGGTCACGGCTTGCAAGGTGCTGCCCTACAGGTCAAAGGAAAGGCCAAAGACAAACAGGTCGTCGGACAGGTCAAAGCTCTTGCCCGAGCCAAAGTCGTCGACCTTGGTGGTCTGGTACTCGCCGAACAGGTAGCTGTGGTTCACGCCCATCTCAATGTCAAAGCTGCGCTGGGCTTGGGGCTCCAGCACGTCGAGCATGAACCGCAAGCCGACGGTGCCGTGCCAGCCGCCGGTGCCACCTACAGCCTCTCGCTCGGTGCCCGAGCTGTCGGTCGCGGTGGCGATCTCGTCAATGCCGTTGCGCATCCACCACACGCTGTACAGCAGGCCGATCTTGGCGTAGGGCACAAAGGGGATGGCCCAGCGCTCGGCCAGCACGTCAAAGCGATACACCAGGTCGACCGACAGCGGCATGATCTGCAGGCTGGTGGTGTCGCCGCTGGCCTCGGCGGTCGCCTTGACCACGCCCTTGCCCGTCTGGGTCCAGTAGTTGAAGCCCACACCGGCCGACAGCGTGCCAAAGCGATCCCACAAGCGCGAGTCGTAGGTGACGCCAAACTGCCAGGTGGGGTCAGCAAATACGTCATTGTAGGGCTTGGCCTTTCCGGTAAAGGCGTTGTCGATGCCCGGCGTGTAGCGGGTCACCCGAAAATCCATGCTGCCCGTCAGCGGCGAGGCGGCCTGGGCCGGGCGGGCCGTTAGCGCCATAGCCGCCAGCAAAGGCACGGCCGCCACTGCCACAAGGCCCTGGGCAGCCAAGCGCTTGCGGCGGCGCAGCGCCAAGAGCGCCACCACGGTCCCCAGGCCCAGCCACCAGCCTGCGGGTGCTGGCGTTGCTGCGGCCGAACACGGGGCAAACCCGCCTTCCTCGGTGCCACCGGCGTCGCGGTAGTACTGCCAGCCGTCCAGCACTTCGATGGGTGCTCCGCTGTAGAGCGCAGAGAAATCCGATTCGTTGTCATGGCTATCGACCGAGACCACGGCCACGTGGTAGGTCTTGCCGTTGGTCAGAGCCGAGATTTGGTGGCTGGTGGAGGTCAGCTTGTCAGACTTGCTCACCTTGGCGGCACCGCTTTGCACCTGCGAAGCGTCAAAGGCCATCTCTGCCCAGTAGACGTAGCTGCCCGACACAGCGTCAGGATCGCCGTGGGTCCAGACCACGCGCAGGTTCTCTCCACCTGGGGTGACGCTGGAGATCGTCGGCGCTACCGGTCCCGCCAGGTCCACGGTGATCTTTGACTTGAACGCCACGACTGCCTGATTGACGCCCACCGACGCCTGGTCATTGACCAGCATGTACAAGAAGGCGTCCTGCTCGACCTTTTCGTCACAGGTGGTCGCCGGGCCAATGACATCGACCATGTCGACTTCAAACGAATACGTCTTGCCCAGCTGATAGGTGACTTCGGCGTTGACGATGCAGGCGCTGCCGGAATCCGACTCCTGCAGGGCCGTCTCGACGCAGCTCTTGCCGCGCGGCGCGACCTTGGTGATGCCGGTATAGGTACTGCCCAGCGCCAGCGAAGGCGCCCAGGTCCAGGACACCTTGATCCGCGGGTTGCTGGCGGCCGTGATCGCTCGGCAGTCCGCCTTGTTGATGTAGTGCACGTCCTCTATGGCGCCGGGCGTCGAAGGGCCCAGGCCAAAATGGCTGGGCGGCGACCAATCGGAGTCGGCCGTTGCTTCGATCTTGAGAATCTGCACGACCGGTGCGGCGCTGGCCGGCGCGGCATCTACGGCCAGGACCAGCGACAGGGCCGCCGAGCTCAACAGCCCGGTCAAGAGAAGCAAATTGCGGTGGAGCGATGGCAGCATCCTGGAAACTCCGAGGCGGCAGGGAAACTAAGACTGGCCGACCTCTGCTGAGGCGACCAGCGTCAGGAATTGCACAGGCCGTGCCAACCGTGCCCCACTGGCAAACCCCGTTGCATGGGCGGCTTGTTCCCGCCCAGCGGCTTGGCGGCACGGACGATGCGGCACGCCAGCTGGCCTTGCGCCGCTGTTGCCGTGCCAAAATGGCAATGTCGGCGTGCCGAACAGGGCGCTCTGTCTAGGCCCGCGCGCCGCGCACCAGACCGGCCTTGGCCGCCAGCAACGCGATCTGCACCGCATTGGTGGCCGCGCCCTTGCGCAGGTTGTCGGCCACGACCCACAGCAACAGGCCGTTGGGCGAGGTCAGGTCGCGGCGAATCCGCCCAACAAACACGCTATTGCTGCCGGTGGCATCCATCGGCATGGGGTACTTCTTTTGGGCCAGGTCGTCGACCACTTCGATGCCGGCGGCGTGGCTGAGGATCTCGCGCGCCTCGTCGGGCGACAGCGGCCGCTCAAACTCGCACACCACCGACTCTGAGTGGCAGGCAAACACCGGCACGCGCACGGCCGTTGGGCTCACCAGCAGGTCCGGCAAGCCCATGATCTTGCGCGTCTCATAGACCAGCTTCAGCTCTTCTTCGGTGTAGTCGTCAGCGCCGGCATTGCCAATGTGCGGCACCACGTTAAAGGCGATGCGCGCATGGTGAACCTGCACTTCAAATGGCCGGCTGTTGAGCAGCCCCACGGTCTGATCGTGCAGCTCGTCCATGCCCTTCTTGCCGGCTCCGGACGTCGACTGGTAGGTCGTGACCACCACCTTGCGCAGCCCAGCCGCATCATGCAAGGGCTTGAGCGCCACCACCATCTGAATCGTAGAGCAATTTGGATTAGCGATGATGCCGTTGTGGCGGATCATCGCCTCGGGGTTGACCTCTGGCACCACCAGCGGCACATCGGCGACCATCCGAAAAGCGCTGGAGTTGTCAATGCATAGCGCTCCGCGGCGGGCGGCCTCGGGCAGCAGCAGCCTGGAGACCGCAGAGCCTGCCGAAGCCAACACAATGTCTACGCCGTCAAAGGCCTCTGGCTTGGCTACTTTGACCTTGAGGTGGCGGTTGCCAAACTCTACCTCCTCGCCCTCAGAGCGCTCAGAGGCCAGCGCGATCACTTCACTGGCGGGAAAGCGCAGCTCGTCCAGAAGGGTCAGCATCTCGCGGCCCACGGCGCCCGTCGCGCCAAGGACGGCTACTTTGTACTTTTTGGTTTGCATCGCTTGATCTCAGTGGTCGCCCATCGGCAACCGAGGAACTGGTACCCAGGACCGCCCCCAACGATTCAGGTTGCAGGCGGTTCTTGGGCGCGGGCCATGGATCCTGTCGCTGGATTCTTCTGCGTTCCCCGCCAAGACCACAGCATCTAGGGTCGGCGCGGCTGCAGCGGCGGCGCGCGGCGCAGCCCGTGGTCAGTCAACGGGCGCAAAGCCCGGCGGCGGCGGCGGAATCATCGGTGGGGGCGGAATGACGGGCGGCGGCTGTGTCCAGTCATGAGGATGGGTGCGCACCAGCAAGGTCGTGATGTTGTCATGGCCACCGCGGGCCTTGGCTAGCTCGGTCAGTCGGTGACACGCCGCG
>CAIXGW010000223.1 GCA_903919145.1 uncultured Myxococcales bacterium | reverse complement strand
CGCGATCACGGATGTGGTAGTTGGCGACCTCCCGGACATCGATGTCGTCCAGGCCGACATCCCGATTTTCGACGCCACGCCCGCGGTCGATACTGCGGTGCCGTGCTCCGCGACGGAGATCCCAGCAGCGCTGACTGGGACGGTGGAATTCCAGGCTGCCGCGTACGTGTACAACCCGGTGGTGGTGGGTTGCGGCAAAGGGGAGCCGAAGTCGGTGAAGACCGGGACGCCCTGCTGCGATTGCCCGCCGCCGTATTCCTGCTACTGCAACGGCGAGTGCGGCTGGTTGCGTGCGCCCGATCTCGCCAAGCCGCAGCACTATGGGCAGGCGGTCTGGACCGGGAAGTGGGTGGTGAGCTTGGGGGAGGCGGGCCAGCAGTATAAGTCGCCCAGCAGCATGAACTTGCAGAAGTGGCAGCCGGGTAGCGGCAAGGGGTTTGAGCTGGTGCCGTTGCCGAGTCCGGGGTTGGCGTTAGGAACTGCTGTGGTGATGCTGTTTGGCGGCAAGGTACTGGTGGGGGTGAGCTGTTGCCAAGGGGGGGAGTCGTATTCTCCCAACCATCCGATGTATCTGTACGACCCCGATACAAACGCGTTCTCCACGCTCACTATGCCTTTCTGTGGGAAACTGCTGCTCTCTGGGGGGACGTTGGTTTGTATGGCTGCTTGGCAGGGAGGGCCTCCATTGAACCCGGGCGGTCTCCATGTGTACAATTCCGCGTCTGGGAGTTGGGCTCTTGCGCAGCCCCCTGCCAGTGTTGCGGGGGAGAAGTGGTCCGTCACATCGCCCAACAGAACAGTTGCCGATGAAAATGCAGTGTACTCTGTTGGGGCCATCGTTTCTGTCGGTCCTTGGCCTGACGGCACGCCGGGTTGGCCTGGCCCAGAGCACATCGTGAAGTACGCGGTGGATACCCAGCAGTGGGCAGACATCGGGATAGTTCCCGGGGATTGGCAAATCGCCGCGACCTATCTTGACCATGTGGGCATCGTCCGCGTCAAAGATGGAATTCAGGCGGCTCGGTACCGGCTTGATACCTTGAAATGGGAAGTTGGGCCTAAATTCTCGTATACACAATTTGGAAACCAAGAGCCAACGTTGACCCCATGCGGTCTACTGTTCGGTTCAGGAACGCTAAACACGGTCTCCGGGGGCGGGGGCATGTCGTATCGCCCAGTGCTACTGGCCTCGGACCTATCTTGGAAGCTCCTCTCGCCCTGGGGCTACCCCAACGACGCGATCACATCGCGGAAAGGGCCCAACACCGTCTTGACCGACAAGGAAGTGTTCGCGCTGGGCGGCTTTGACGGTCCACCCCAGGGGAATTACGTGTACCACAGCGATAGCTACAGATACCCGCTTTCGGCGCTTTGTAGTAATGGAGGTTCCAAATGAACGTCGGTCTTGACGATCTGGACGGGCCGCGCAAATTTGCGAAAAAAGTGTGGTGGGGCAGCCTGCTTTTTGGGGTGTTGCTCGGCATGATGCCCCATGTGGAGGGGCGGCGCGCCCCGATTTGCAGTGCAGCGCCCACCTGCGAGCGGGTGAAGCAAGAACCCGTTATTGTCGATTCCAGCCCGACGTTGGACAGCGCTTCGGACTGGTGCTCGGCGTCCTTTGTCTGCAGCGCAACACACAAGCCGCCGGATTCAGCGACGACAAATGGACCAGGCGACATGCCCAAGGTCGCCAGCGCCCTCCGCCTATACCTCGGTTTTGCCAGCCCGGCGTCGGCGGCACCAGGCGACAGCTATGTGCCGGACACCGCACCGTGGGTGAACGTGAATCGCCATTTTGGCGCCGCAATTCGCACCGGTCGCATAGTTCCCGTCACGCCCAACCCTAATTGGCTACCCGGCCAAACGCTGAAGGATGGCGGTGTCTACATGGTCGCCGGCGATTGGCCTGGGTGGGCACGATCAGTCGATGGCGCAAAGCGATTCGAGAGCGCCGTTTCTGGCCGGCTTTCCTCGAAGAATGTGTGCGGCGGCTATGATGCCGCATGGTATGGCGGAACTGCGGTTCCCAGTACCAAGCTGTTCTGCTCAAAAAGCAACCAGTGCAGTCCTGGCACTTCTGCCGTGACTGGCCCGACCACGGGTGATGGAAATGGCGCAGGGGTTTGCGATTACGCCGACAATCCTAAGGAAATGTGCACGTTCCAGGTAAAATGTTCTGGGCCGACAGACACCAATTGCCGGTACTGTAGCGTCACGGATACGGAATGGTGCATGAAGTGCACCGGCGGCCAAGACGACGCACTCGTCAACCGCGAATGGTCAGAGGCGGGCCCGCCTTCCTCGCTCGTGGCCTTTCACGGCGCCACAGCCAGCTCGGGCCGCGATGTGGCAGCAGGGCCAACCCCCGCGATACTCGAGGCCGAAGCGTTTCAAAACATGTGCAAGGGCCCCGCAAATCAGCCGGGGTGCGCCAAGAGCATCATGTACACCGCCAACGACTGGTGGTCGTTCTTCTCGCCGGACGCGGGGCGAGATTGGTTTCGCCTGACCCCGCAATGCGAAATGAGCCAGATTGTCGGTTGGGGCGGCTTTGCCGCTGATCGTGGTATGGTGGGCACTTCTGGGAATATGGGCGGGCACTTGGTCGGGATGGCCGTGGCGTGGGGCGACAATCCGGTTGCGCGGGAAGCGTCAGGTTGCGTGGTGCCGCTAGACCCCGCGCCGACCACACAGAACCCTGCAAAAGAGGATTATCGAAAATGCGCCGAGCGGTCGATCGCATGGACCGACGACGTGGGACCGGAACTCGCCGAGTCGATGATGGCTACGTCGGGTTCGTCGCTCGCGTGGCGGGGAAAGAGCCGAACAGAACGCGCCGGCGGAGGCGGGGCCGACGTTGCCGGAGATGGGGGCGTGAGCGAGTGGGCGGCCAAGGCGAAATGGCGCTACTCGTCCATCAACCACCTGCCCGCGCCCGCTGCTGTTGGAGGAACGTGTAAGGTCTATCAGGGAGGCAACGGGAAAATTCCGCCAAACAGCGGGTTTCAAGCTTCAATCCCGAGCGCCACGTGCCCAGCCGCATTGGACACGCGTTGTCACGGCCGCAGGGCGGAAACGAAGAAGCTAGACCCAGCCGACACAGCGCCAGCAGACCGAGATGCGTGGTGCCCTAACTACAACAAGCCCGACGACTCCTGCAAATGCACCAACGGCCCCACCGCCGACTGCCGCTACCCCAATCCCACCAGCGTAGAGATCGACCCCCGCAACGGCTGGGCCTACGTATCCAGCGACGTCGGTCTGCTGTCGTCTCCCAGCGGCGGCCGCCGCTGGATCCGCCAGGGCGGAGCCCCGTTAAGCAACCAAGCGGACATCTTCAAGAAGATGACCGCGCTCGACACCTTCAGCGACGAGCCGCAGGTCCTTGGCGCCAAACTCTACACCAAGCAGTACCACTGCGGTCCAGGCGAAACGAGCCCGTGCAACCAGGACCCTGCCGTGGGCAACAGCCTAGACCTCAACGCTAACCCTGACCGGATTGCATTTGTGGGGCGGATGAGCTTGGTCTTCACGCCTTGCCCAACGGATGCCGTCTACGGCAATCCACAGCAAAGCAACCCGTTTCTTCTGCGCCGTCGCGGCCACCTCGTCGCGACAGTGCCCGTCGAGTGGCAAGCAAACGATGGACTCAATTCCGCGGGGCAGCCAAAATACCGCCGGGTTTCCAGCGTGTTCATGGC
Organism: uncultured Myxococcales bacterium; assembly: GCA_903919145.1. Classification (GTDB taxonomy): domain Bacteria; phylum Myxococcota_A; class UBA9042; order UBA9042; family UBA9042; genus SXRM01. Next base: position 945 of record CAIXGW010000223.1, on the reverse strand, counting down.
CGCGCAGCGTGCAAACTGCGAAGGTAGCGAGGCTGAGTATCCACCGGCCGCGCTGGAGTTCTGGGACACAGCCCACTTGGAGCTCATCTCCGCGGCCAACGTCCATCCCGATCTGCAGGATTACAACAAGCGGGCACGCACCCATTTTGGCGGCAGCTACCCTAAACTACTCCAAAATCTCCACGCCGCCAAAGGCCTGCCTCTCCGCTACACGGCAGCCGAAGTCGCCCCGTCTGATCCGCGCGTGCTGTGGGCTTTTTCGCACGGCTACTGGCCGAGTCAGAGGACGGATCCAGCCGCCGTTCCAACGCCGCTTGGCGCGCCCGCGGGCCACCTGCTCTGGCGGTCCCTAGACGGTGGGGCGACGTGGCATATAGCCCTGCCCGCCGGCGGGCCCGCTGGGGCAAAGCTACTGCGAGATGGCGGGGGCATTCGGCACGTCCGAATTCCGGAACACCATGTATATTCGAAGACTTCTCATAAGCTCCAAGTCGCCAATTCCTCAAGACCCGCGTAGGGATCAAGGGCCGACGACGCCTGAATGGTCCGGCCAATGGACGCCGACCTGACCTGGGCCGACCACCTCGACCTGCAGGTCCAAGCCGTGAGCTACCTATGGCAGATCCACTCGCCCACCTTGGTGCCGCTCGACCCCGCGCAGCACCTGGACATCCGGACCGTGCTGAGCCAGGGCTCGCCGCTGCTGGGCGCGACCGTCCCCGCCATGCCAGGCGACCCAGCGCCTCAAGGCGAGGCCCTGGTCGGCATCCGCCTGCACCTCACCGGTCCCGCCCAACTGCCTGTGGCCGCCAGTGGCCCACCCTTGCCGCCGGTGGAGCTGCGCTCCGGCCCCGAGGGCAACGGCCTGGAGCTCGACTTGGTGCTCGTCACGCCAACCGCCGTGCCGACGCCGCGCCCGCTGGCCCTCCAAGCCGCCGCCGACCT
>CAIXGW010000222.1 GCA_903919145.1 uncultured Myxococcales bacterium | reverse complement strand
CGGGCCGGCCCCCCCCCCCCCCCCCCCGGGCAGCGCCGACGCTCCGCCAGCTTGAGGGTGGGCGGACGCGCAGCGCGTTTCTGCTGTTGACGCTGGGAATTGGCGAGCGTAGACTCGATGGACCCCAGTGCGGGCCCCACATGCGGAGCATCCGATGAACAAGCCTTTTAATTACTTGCGCCACGTCGACTGGCTCGTTCTGGCTGCGCTGGTCCTGGCCACTGGCGCCACCGGTGCAGGCCTGGTGCCTGCCGCCCAGGCAGCCGTGCCGACCCAGGTGGCCGCCGAAGGAGTGCTGCTCTCTAGCGGTGGCGGCCCAGCAGCCGATGGCAACTACACTGTGGCCTTTGCCGTGTACGGCGCTGAGACCGGCGGCGTGGCCAGCTGGAGCGAGTCCGGGGTCACCGTCGCCGTCAAGGGCGGCCAGTTTTCTCACCTGCTGGGCAGCAAGTCGCCGCTGAGCGCTGCGGCCCTGAACCTGACCACCGCTTGGCTGGGAATCCAGATTGGCACCGACCCCGAGCTGCCGCGCAAGGCCATGGGCGCCGGACCGTTTGCCCTGCGCGCCGCCATCGCCGAAGGTCTGGACTGCTCGGGCTGCCTCAAGGCCGGCCAGCTCGACCCCGCGGTGCTACAACCCTATGCCAAGGCTGCGGATTTGTCTGGCTACGTCAAGACAGGCGACCTGGCCGGCTACGCCAAGACCGCCGATCTGTCGAGCTACGTCAAAGCGACCGACCTGAGCGAATACGTCAAAGCCGCGTCGCTGGCCAAAGTCGCCGGAACGGGCAGCTTCAACGATCTCAAAGATCTGCCGGTGCTGGCCAAGGTGGCCACCAGTGGCTCCTACGCCGACCTGACCAGCAAGCCGCCGCTGGCCCAGCTTGGCAGCGCCTGCGGCACCAGCTTGGTGATGAAGGGCATCAAGGCCGACGGCAGCTACGAGTGCGTGGCCGCAGGCATTGGGCCGGACATGATCAATGAAGTCTCCAATGACCTGCTGTGGAATCAGTTCACAGAGAACACCAGTGGCAGCGCCGACGTCAAGATCAAAGACGGCTTTGTCGCCGGCACCACAGACAGCCTGACTTTTCCGGACTTGGGAGTGGTGCAGAAGATCTGGGTCAAGGTAGACGTGGCCAATTCTGATGTATCCAAGCTGGAAATCGAGCTCTACGCGCCCGGGCTGGCCAACCCCTACATCCTGTACAAGGGCAGCAAGTCCGGCACCGCCATCGCCGCCAAATTCAACGACGACACCGCGCTGGTCAGCGGCGACTTGAACAAAGACTGGCTGGGCAAAAACGCCAAGGGTGGCTGGTCGATCAGCGTCAAAGACCTGGCCGCCATCACCGTGCCGCCGGGCACCCCGCCGTTTGAGTTCGACGGCAAGTTCAACTGGTCCATCTACGTCCAAACGCTGTCTAGCAAGAAGATGCAGGTCAAGGGCGATCTGCTGGTCGATGGCCTGCTGCAGCTACAGGTCGCCGATGTGCACCCCGCCAATTGCGATGCGTCGCGCTTTGGCCAGATGTACGCCAACAAGAAAGACAACGCCATGTACATGTGCAACGGCAAGGCCTGGTTTGGCTTGCCGATTGATGCTGTGCCCGTCAGCTGCAAGGACGCCTTGAAGATGGACTCGGCCGCCACCGACGGCATGTACACCATTGACCCAGACGGCCCGTTCTCTGATCCACCGTTCAAGGTCTACTGCGACATGACCACCGACGGCGGCGGCTGGATGCTGGTCATGCAGATCGCCTCGACGGGCTCGACCGATGGCACGCTGGGCTTCAATTCGCCGTACTGGACGGGCACCAACCTCCTCAACGAGACACCGGTGAGCCAGCTGACCAACATCAACGCCAAGTATGTGCCGTTCAACACGGTCAAGGCGGTGGTAGGCCGGGTCATGCTCAAAGACAAGAAGACCAACAAGTTCAGCTCGCTGGCGATCCCCGGCTTTGTCGGCAAGACCTTGCTTGAGCGGTTCAGCAGCCTGGGCAAGACCAACCTGAGCGTCACCGCCGGTGCAGCGTCACCCCAGGAGATGATGGGCTATGCGCCGGTGTCTGGCATGTGCCAGCCCAACAGCCCGTGGATGCTCAACATGCTCAGCAACCACTCGGGCGTCCGCTTGGGCAACGACGTGGCCAGCAATGCGCAAACCACCAACAACGTGAGCAGCTGGGCCTGCTATGACAACGGCTGCAACCTGTCTTACAGCGGCGCAGGCGGCACCTTGGAGTCTGGCAGGCAGTGGCAAGACGGCTGGGGGTCTGAGGCGCTGAACCGCTACCGCGACAATGGCGGCACCGGCCAGGGATCGCACAACGGCGTAGCCATCTTCATCCAGTAGCCGCCCAGGGACTGCGGTTTTTGGCCCGCCAGGGCGTTCGCAGCGCGCTGAGCGTTGGAGCTGCTAAACCAACAGCTCGATCGCATTGTGTTTCAAGCGGATCGCTGAGTTGGCTTGCAAAGACGCCAACTTGCGACCCACCCGGCAGGCAATCGGGCCTCGTAGATAATCAAGTTGCCTTTACAGGCTGTTAGCCCTGCCTATGCTCCCCGGCCTGTTCCAGCTACCCTCCAGCGGCTGACGACCCACCCGTGGGCGCGCCTGCACGGAGGAGCCATGAGCGAATTGCTGCTGGTAGCGCTGGTGTTGTTGGTGCTGGTCGGCCTCGCCCTGCTGGTGTTGCTGCTGCTGCGGACCGAGCGGTGGCAGCGCGATCCGGTGCCGGACCGCACCCCAGAGCTGCTGGGTCAGCTGGGAGCGATGGAGAGGGTGACCGCCGGGCAACTCGGGCAGTTGCGCGGTGATCTGGTGACCCAGCGCGATGAGCTGAGCCAGACCCTGGGCCGCCAGCAGTACGGGCTGACGCACGCTTTGGAGCTGAACCGCGCAGCCCTGGACAAGCTGCGCGATGCCCTGGAGGCGCGCCTTGGGCTGTTTGCCGAAGGCATGGTCAAGATGGCCGCCGAGACGCGGGCCGAGCAGCACCAGGCCACCGCGCTGCTGGCCAAGACGCTGACCGACGGCGCCGCGCTCAACCGCGCCGAGGACCGCCGCGCCAATGACGCCCTGGCTTTGCAGCTGCGCGACCGCCTGAGTGAGATGGCGCTGCGGATCGACAAGCTGAGCCTGACCCTGCAGCAAGATGCCGCGACGAGTCGCCAGACGCTAGAGACCAAGATGACCGAATTGCAGGCTTCCAACGAGCAGCGGCTGGAGCAGATGCGCCTGACGGTGGACGAAAAGCTCCACGCGACGCTTGAAGCGCGGCTGGGCCAGTCTTTTCAGCTGGTCAGCGAGCGCCTGGAGGCGGTGCAAAAGGGGCTGGGCGAGATGAAGTCGCTGGCCGACGGCGTGGGAGATCTCAAGAAGGTCATGACCAATGTGCGCAGCCGCGGCACCTGGGGCGAGGTGCAGCTGCGCGCCTTGATGGAAGATATCCTGCGGCCAGAGGAATTTGTCGCCAACTTTGCTCCGCGCGGGCGAGGCGAGCGGGTGGAGTTTGCGGTGCGGCTGCCCGGCGCGGCCAGCGGCGACGTGTACCTGCCAATCGACTCCAAGTTTCCCATTGAAGACTACCAGCGGATGATGGATTTTCAGGAGACCGGCGACGTTGAAGGGGCCAAGGGGGCCGGCAAGGCGCTGGAGGATCGCATCAAGGGCTGCGCCAAAGACATCCGCGACAAGTACCTGGAGCCTGGGGTGACCACCGAATTCGCCCTGCTGTTCCTGCCCTTTGAAGGCCTGTATGCCGAGGTCCTGCGACGGCCGGGGCTGGTCGAGGGCATTCAGCGCGAATTCAAGGTGACGCTGTGCGGTCCGACTACCCTGGCGGCCGTGCTGACCAGCTTGCGCATGGGCTTTCGGGCGGTGGCCATCCAGAAGCGCTCGGGAGACATTGGCGCTCTGCTTGGGGCCGTCAAGACCGAATTCTCCAGCTTTGGCAAAGTGATCGAAGCGGTGGGCACGCGACTGCGTCTGGCGCAAGAGGACATTGAGAAAGTCGGCGTGCGCACCCGCGCCATCAACCGCAAGCTCCGCGAGGTAGAGGCGCTGCCAGAGACCGAGGCCCAGCGGCTGCTGCCGGCGGCCGGGGCCGACGAGGGCGAAGAGACGGTGTGAGAGCTCGCCCCGCAGCCCGCCACGAGCTAGTACCCAAGACCGTTAATTCGATCCGGGTTGCACCCGGTTCTTGTTCACAGGTCTTGGGTCCTACTGCTGGGTCTTCTTCCGTACCCCAAACCACGTCCGTTCCGGAACCCGGAACGAACTTGGGGTTTGGGGTACT
>CAIXGW010000221.1 GCA_903919145.1 uncultured Myxococcales bacterium | reverse complement strand
GGGGTTCGCTGGTCCTTTACCTTGCGCGAACCTGGCGCACCCACCTTTGCCTGCTCGATATCTGGTCCGACTTCTGATTCTGGCTGAGGACTGCTCATGATTAACCTCCCAACTTCGTGGAGGATTATCGCAGAATCCTGGTCGAATGTAAACACCCTCTCAGAGCGTGTCGATGCTATCCAATTGGTGTTTGACCTGCCGCGGGGGGCGATGTGATAGAAAGTCAGCACCTGGATTTACTCCAGCCGCAAGGGCATCTAGATTCGGCGCAGCAGACTCAACAGCTTGATTCTCCAAATTGACTTGGAGAATGGCCGCAGATGTGCTCATACTATTTGCCCCTGGCGACATGTAGGCTCCGCTGGTGTTCGCGACTGAGTCCGGGTCGTACTTCGGTCGCGCTCCAAAAACGATCCCAGACGAAACCTGCTTCCCTGAAAACGTCGTCGTCACTTGACCGCCAGAGGAGGGCTGGAGATCAGGATTGATCTCTGGGTAGAATTGTGCAGCAATATCAGCTATACCATCGCCCTGCACCAGATACTTACACCGGTTTTGATCAAGTGGCTCACCTATGGATTTGATGTCGCAACTCCAAATTCCGCCGCCGCGCGGGCCGGCGTTGGAAGGGTTAGCAATGTGGTTGGTTCCAGTTGCAGGCGACCAATCGACCACAACAAGGCGGCCCTTCTTCTTGGCCGCTCCAGGCACCCACTCAACGGCATGGGGATTTGCAAACGGAACTAGCAGGTCCAGCCCCAAACAGAATGGCTTGCTCGCAGCACAGGGCGCCAAGGTGGAGCCGCCCCGAACTGCGCGATACAAGCCGGGAGTCACATCCGCGCAAGATTGCGTAGCGTTGTCCCAAGGTCGCGCCTGTTGGGCAACTACGGCGAACAAGATGTCGCCGACGACTTCAATATCTGCCACACACGCGCCGGGGCCGACCGACTTTGAGCCGTCCTGACCTTGCTTGGTGAACTCGACGAACTGGGCAGCACCCGACTGTACCAACGAACTACTGCTGGTTGCCAACTCCGTTACGCCGCGGTCCATGACCAAAACGCCGATGCCCGGCGACGACACCAGCACTAAGTTGTCGTGCAGCTTCAGCCTGGGAACGCTCCAACCGTCCAAAATGTCTCCGTTCCCGGCAAGCCGTGGCCTTGTAGCGAACATCGTCTGAAAGCCCTTGACGTCAGTTTTGCTTACGGGTTCCTTGAATGTCGTAGGATTGGCGACGAAGGTGATGGTGTCCGAGGTGTTCGGATGGATCAGCGGGCCCGACGACTTTGCTGCGGCAAGTGCCGCGGGGCTGAGACCGTCCTTGACCGCAGTGCGCCTGAGCACAAGGTAGTTCTCCTTCTGAACCTTGTATTGATTCGCGGATTTATCGTCTGTAGATTGCTGCAAGGTCGCACTTTCAGCAGTGGCCTTGTTTGTGGACGGAGCGTAGTGAGGCGCGACGGCCTCTTCGTAGTCGCCGCTCGTCAGCGCCCACAGCATCGAATTCGGCTGGTCCAAGGCGACGGCCAACACGTTGATCGGCAGCGCGTCGGCGGCAAATCCGGTTGATCCGCCGGAGCTGGCGTCAGCTGGAAACCCGCAGACGGAACTGTTTCCATCGTCCCCGGCAACAGCAATGGCGGGACCTCCTGATTTGAGTGGGGAATATTTGGCGGGCAGAATCGCGTTGCCGTAGTCCGGCGAGCCCGAGGCCCCGCGGCTGGTGGTGAGCCTCCGGGTACTAAATACCGGTTTCACTTCCTGAGCTGTCTGCGGTGTTTGCGGGTTCTTGTCGTGGTCGGCCATGTCCTTTCCAACCGGTGCAAGTTCGCACGTCTCTTCGCCGGCCTGCACATAGGAAGCATTGCGCCAGCGAACACAGCAAGCAGCGGGGCTGCTCATCCCACCACCACTCGCTTGCCCGAACTCGTTACACCCTACACATGTTCCCATAGTGTCATACAGTTGTCCGTCAGGTATGGCGATAGGCTGTGTCGATCCGGCGAAGAGCGACTCTGCCGCCGGCGGCAAGGCGCTACAATAGGTGGCCTTCTGATTGCTGCCCCCACCTCCGTTGCCCACAACGGGGTAGACGCACTTGAGCGGACTCCCCGCTGAAGCGCTCGTTAGACAGGAGAGCTTGCCGGATGTGCTTGACGTCTTAATCATTGGCTGCAACTGCTTGCACAGGTCCGCAGGCACTTTGGTCGGGTCGCACCCTGTGGTGTCGCCATATTGGATGTCGTAGGCGTCGTGCATTCGGCACGACGCAGCGCACAGTTCCTTGTCAGCACAGGCACTACACGCAGCAACAGGCCCCTGCCCTTCCGCAAGCACCTCTGCCGGTGGCACCGGCTCAACGATCCATGCTTCGTCGGCCCCAGAGCCCTTGGCCACGCGGCTGGAATCGGCGAGGAAGGCCTTGTGTGGATTGCTGGGCGCTATCGACAGCTCCGGGAACATGCTGTTCTGGATGCCGCCGCCGCCACGCAGAGCATTTGCCGACCAGATTCCCCTTGCCGGGAGCGCAATCCGCCAAGTTGCGCCCGCATCCAGAGAGCGCCACAGCAGGTGACCCTCCGCGTTACTAGTTGGCGTGACGTCATCGCCATCCACGAGGCCATAGGAAAACGCCCACATGACTCTGGGATCCGACGGGGCCACGGCTGCTGCTGTGTAGCGCAGGCGAGTTCCTTTGTCTGTCAACGCCAAGTTCCGAAGGAGTTTCGGCTTGTCAGCTCCGAAGTAGGTCCGCGCTCGCAGATTGTAGTCGGCCGGGTCAGGATGCTCCTGGACCGTGGTCTTGAGCTCTAGGTGGGCAGTATCCCAGAACTCCAGAGCTTGTGGCGGCGGCGGCGCCACGTCTGGGTCGCAGTCGTCCCTGTGCATGGCCACGAATACACTGGACACCGGTCGGTTTACGCCGTCTGGTGGCTTGGCCCACCACTCGACAGGAACTGTCGCCACCACATGCCCGCGTCGGCGCGCCGGCTGTCCGGGCTCGCTCGGGGCGTAGAAGGCGGCCGCGTCGCATGGGGTGAAGACCAGGCTCATCCGGCCCACGAACGTGATCCTGTCAGAGTTGGCGTTGAGGTCCAGGCTGTTGCCTGTAGTCGGATCGCCCTGGCAGCTCGGGTCGATGGCCAGATCGCATTGATACTGCTTGGTGTAGAGCTTGGCGCCAAGGACCTGAGGCTCGTCGATGAAGGTGTCGAGAGTGGTCATCTTCTTGAAGATGTCCGCTTGGTTGCTCAACGGGGCTCCGCCTTGGCGGATCCAGCGGCGGCCGCCGCTGGGAGACGACAGCAGGCCGACGTCGCTGGATAGGTAGGCCCAGCCGTTGCGGGGGTCGATCTCCACGCTGGTGGGATTGGGGTAGCGGCAATCGGCGGCGAGGCCGTTAGTGCATTTGCAGAGTCCATCAGCGTTGAAGTAGTCGAGGCACCATGCGTCGCGGTCTGCAGGTCCCACAGGGGATGTGCTGAGCTTTTTCGTTTCTGCTCTGCGGCCGTGGCAGCGACCTTCCAAGGAGGCTGGGCAGGTGTCGCTCGGAACTGAAGCGTGAAACCCGCTGTTCGGTGCAAGTTCCCCGCCGGCATATACCTTGCAGGCTCCTCCCACGGAAGCAGGCGCTGCTAAGTGGTTGATCGACGAGTACCGCCATTTGGTCTTCTTGGCCCAAGCTGCAACCTTTGCATCCGCAGTCTGAGGCTGATCTGTGCCTTGTACCACGTCGTCCTGACTCAGATCCGCGCCCCCGCCACCAGCCCGCTCCGTTCGGCTCTTGCCCCTCCACGCGTCGGCAGCGCCGGAGGTAGCCATCATCGACTCGGCGAGTTCCGGTCCCACGTCGTCGGTCCATGCGATGGAACGCTCAACGCATTTTCGATACTCCTTATTTGCCGGGTTCTGGGTGGTCGGCGCGGGGTCTAGCGGCACCACGCAGCCCGAAGCTTCACGAGGTGCTGGAGTGCCGCTCCACCCCACTGCCAGCCCGACCAAGTGCCCGCCCTTGTGCCCAGAGGTGCCGACCAAACCGCGATCAGCGGCAAAGCCGCCCCAGCCGACAATTTGGTTCATTTCGCACTGCGGTGTCAGGCGAAACCAATCTCGCCCTGCGTCAGGCGAGAAGAATGACCACCAATCGTTGGCGGTGTAGAGGATGCTCTTGGCGCATCCAGATTGATTGGTAGGGCTCCTGCACATGTTTTGGAAGGCAGCGGCGTCCAGCACAGCAGGCGCTGGGCCTGTGGCCACGTCGCGACCCGAGCTTGCTGTGGCGCCGTGAAAAGCGACAAGCGAGGAAGGCGGGCCGGATTCGGACCATTCGCGATTGACCGCGGCATCCTCACCCCCTCCAGAACAACGCATGCACCATTCCTTCTCATCGCCGACGCCATCCCCGGAGCAATACCGGCACGTTGCGAACGTGGGGTTGGCGACGCTGCTGCACTGAACATTCTGCTGGCACACCTCCCCGGCCTCGTAACCGTATCCGCAGTAATCCGCCCACGTGTCGTAATTGGTCTTGGTCACCGTGGAATTCGCCAAAATGCAAGATGGCCCATCGTCGCAGACCAAGGACGTGGCGCTCAATGTGGTACCGCCATACCAGTCGGAGTCATAGCCCCCGCAGATGTTCTTTGAAGAAACACGGCCCGACACGGCACTTTCAAATCGCTGACCACCATCGACCGATCGTGCCCAACCAGGCCAATCGCCGGCGACCATGTAGACACCGCCATCCTTCAGCGTTTGGCCTGGCAGCCAGTTGGGGTTCGGCGTTACGGGAACTATGCGGCCGGTGCGAATTGCGGCACCAAAATGCCGGTTCACATTCACCCAAGGTGCCGTGTCCGGCACGTAACCGTCGCCGGGCGCCGCTGACGCCGGGCTGGCAAAGCCGAGGTGGAGCCGAAGGGAGCTGGCGACCACGACCAAGTCGCCTGGTTCATCTCTCGTCACAGAATCCGGGGACGCGTGGGTTGAGCTGCGGACGAAGGATCTCGAGCACCTTTCCGAAGCGTTGTCTGCCGTCGGCCTGGAATCGACAACAGCTCGATCTTGGTTCATCTGCTCGCAGGCGGGCGCTTCACTGCAAATCGGAGCGTGCAGCCCTTCTGGGTGGGGCGTTATTCCAAAGAACACCCCCAAGAACAGGCTTGCCCACCAGATTTTCTTCGTGAACTTGCTTGGCCCGTCCAGATGGCTGAGTCCGGCGTTCATTTGGAACCGCCATTATTACAAAGAGCTGAGAGCGGGTATCTGTAGCTATCGTTGTGGTAGACAAAATTGCCCTGGGGTGGACCGTCGAAGCCGCCCAGCGCGAACACTTCCTTGTCGGTCAGGACGATATTGGGCCCCTTCCGCGAAGTAGTCGCGTCGTTGGGGTAGCCCCAGGGCGAGAGGACCTTCCAAGACAGGTCCAAGGCCAGCACGACCGGTCGGTACGCCATGCCCCCGCCCCCAGAGACCGTGTTTAGCGTTCCTGAACCGAAGAGTATGCCGCATGGGGTCAAGGTTGGCGCCTGGGAACCAAAGCGTGAATACAAGAACTTAGGCCCAACTTCCCATTTGAAGGTATCAAGCCGGAACCGAGCTGCCTGAATTCCGTTCTTCACGCGGACTATACCGACCGGGTCAAGAAAGGTTGTTCCATCTTGCCAATCCGCTGGGACTACCCCGATGTCCGCCCACTGCTGGGTATCGATCGCGTACTTCAGGATGTGTTGAGGGCCCGGCCAACCCGGGGTCCCGTCAGGCCAAGGGCCGCCAGAGACGACCGCCCCGACGGAGTACACCGCATTTTCGTTTGCAACAGTCCTCTCCGGCGATGTAATGGACCAATTCTTGCCAGCAACATTGATAGGAGTCGGCGCGACGGCCCAAGTCCCAGCGACGGAGTTGTAGAAGTGCACACCGCCTGGGTACAAAGGAGGCCCGCCCTGCCAAGCAGCCACGCAAACCAAGGTCCCTCCAGAAAGCAGCAGCTTCCCACAGAAGGGCATGGTGATCGCAGTGAACACATCTGTATCCGGGTCATAAAGGTACATGGGGTCCGTAGGCGTGTAGGTAATCGCCCCACCCTGGCAACAGCTCACCCCAACCAGGACCTTGCCGCCAAATAGCATCACCACCGCATTCCCAATCGGGAATCCAGGGCTAGTTGGCAGCGGCACCAGTTCAAACCCCTTACCGCTACCCGGCTGCCACTTCTGCAAGTTCATGCTGCTGGGCGACTTATACTGCTGGCCCGCCTCGCCCAAGCTCACCACCCACTTCCCGGTCCAAACCGCCTGGCCGTTGTTCTGCGGCTTGACCAGATCGGGCGCGCGAAGCCAGCCGCACTCGCCGTTGCAGTAGCAGGAATACGGCGGCGGGCAATCGCAGCAGGGCATCCCGGTCTTCACCGACTTCGGCTCCCCTTTGCCGCAACCCATCACCACCGGGTTGTACACGTACGCGGCTGCCTGGAATTCCACAGTCCCGGTCATAGGCGCGGGGATGTCAGTGCTGGTGCATGCCGAGCCGGCATCGACCGCGGTCGCATCCAGCGGCGGCTCGACGTCCGCAGGACCGAGGTCCAGGTCGGGCTCGCCGTCGCCACCGCTCACGTCGGCGATCGCGTCGAGCACTTCCAGGCTGTCGACCACCTCTGGCTCGAGCCCTTCCCCGACTTCGGCCTTAAGAGCGTCGCCCACCTCGTTCGCAACAACCTCAACCGTATCCAGACTATCCCCACCAACGTCGAATGCCGCATCCGTCACAGCATCAGCCGCGCCAGCGGCGTCCGCAGCGTTGCTCCGCGGCGAACACCCCTGCGCAACCGCGCAAAACCAAGCAAGCGCCACCGCAGACCAACGGCCTTGGCGCTGGCGAGTCCTGGCCTGTTGCTCTTCAACCTGCATCTTACCTCCACAAGCACAGCACCCTTGTCGCGGCACGCGTGCTGTTGTGTCAAGGCCGATTCGGCGGCACAGTTTTTTGAACCTACACGACCGAATAGACCTAAGCACAATCCTGAGCTTCACTCAACATCTGCGCAGCTGTGGCGTCGCTGGCAGTCGCCAGCCCCAATTCCGCAAGCAGCGCAGGCAGGTTGGCCGGGCCACTGCCCGCAGCGCTGCCAAGGATGCC
>CAIXGW010000220.1 GCA_903919145.1 uncultured Myxococcales bacterium | reverse complement strand
GTGACGCAGCGGATGGACCTGGCGGTGGAGACTACCTCGGCGGGCAGAATCTCCTCGGTGACGTCATTGGCATTGAATTCCTCGATCTTGAGGAGGAAGCGGTTCGTCGCCGCGTCAAAACCGAGGAACTGACTCCGTTCTTTGTCGTGACTCTCAAAGGAACGACCGCTTCGAAGGGCGTCGAGGATGCTGCGGTCAAGGGCGTCGAGATCTGTCGAATGATTCAAGGGTTTCTCCGGGGTCCGCGTTCAAAGTCGTTGATGGGTCGCTTGGTGAGGTTGGTTTCGCCAGGTCCTTCCATCGCCGGGCCCTTCCGCAGCGCATAGGACTTCAAACCGCGAATTCGCGCAATCGCCCTTTTGCACCGGTGCAGAAGCTCAATTTCTGCAATCCGCCGAGCCGGGATGGGTAGGGACACCCCCGAGCTCTCGCCCAGCGCCGTGACCTGCGGCCCGCTGGCTCCCGCAAAAAAACCTGCCCTAGAGCGCAGATCAGCCGCCGCGGTTCTCAAACGCCCGGAAGTAGTGCAGCGCGACATAGTCCAAGCGGTGGTCCAGGGCTTCTTTGAGCTTGCCAAGGCTGGCCAGGCCGTGTTCGGCGACGGCTTGGCGCAAGAGCTGCTCGTCTTCGGCGCTGTAGTAATCGCGCGGGTCGGCCTGCAGCGCACCGCTGGCGATGGACTGCGCCAGATGGCTGTGGATGGTGGCGACGACCAGGCCGCGCTGGGCGGCGATCTCGTCTGGGCTCAGGCCTTGGCGGTACAGGCGCAGCGTCTCCTGGGCTGTGCCGCTGTCGGCGCCTTGTTTCTTGGCCTTGGGCGGCGCGGCCGGCGCGGCGAGCTCGGCAAAGGCCTGGCGTTCATGGGTAGACAGCCACGCGGCGATCTCGGCCATGAAAAGCTGCCCGTAGTCCGCGAGCTTTTGGATGCCGACGCCGGGGATGTCGAGAAAGGCCGCGTCTGTCTGCGGATAGCTGCGGCCCATGTGGCGCAGGCTCGCGTCGCCAAAGACCACGTAGGGCGGCACCCCCTTCTCATCGGCGAGCCGCTTGCGCAGCGACCGCAGCTCGGCAAACAGCCCCTCGTCGCAAGCGATGCTGCCGGCGCGGGCCAGCTTGGCGGGGCTGGGACTCGCGACCACCGGCGCCCGCGTCAGCAGGATCGGCGTGCGCTCCTTCAGCGCCGCCAGCCCCTGGTTGGTCAGGGCGAGCGTCGGGAAAGTGCCATCGCTGACGTCCAAAAGGCCCAGGCGAATGAGCTGGCGGCCCAGCGCCATCCACTCGTCGCGCGGCGTGTCTTTGCCAACGCCATAGGTGCTGAGCTGGTCGTGCTGCCAGCGGCGGATCCTCTCGGTGTTCGCGCCGGCCAGCACCTCGACCACGTGCTGCAGCCCCGTGCCAAAGCCGCTCTTTTGCTGGATGCGGAACACGCAGCTCAGGACCTTTTGCGCCGGGGTGGTGGCGTCCCAGGTTTCGCGCGGTTGCAGGCAGATGTCACAGCCGCCGCAGCTGTCGCCCGGCCACAGCTCGCCAAAGTAGCCCAGCAGCGCCACGCGGCGGCAGGCATCGCCCTCGGCAAAGTCGGCCATCCGGCGCATCTGCCGTGCCGCGACCTCGACGGCCTTGGCGTCGCTGATGTCATCGAGAAACTTCAGGTTCCGCACCAGGTCGCCGCGCGAATAGAGCAGCAGGCAGTCGGCCGGTAGGCCATCGCGGCCCGCACGACCCGTCTCCTGGTAGTAGCCCTCGATATTCTTTGGCAGATCGGCGTGGACGACATAGCGCACGTCTGGCTTGTTAATGCCCATGCCAAAGGCGATGGTGGCGCAGACGACCCGCGCCTCGTCGCGAAGAAAGGCCTCTTGATTCGCCGACCTCTGCTCAGGCTGCAGTCCGGCGTGATACGCCACCGCTTTGACCCCGTCTGCCACCAGCGCCGCCGCCAGCGACTCCGCGCTCTTGCGCGACTGCACGTAGACAATGCCGGCGTCCTGGCGGCGCTCGCGGCTGAATTCGACCACCTGGCGGGCCGCTTGGTCCTTGGGCACAACGCTGTAGCTCAAATTCGGCCGGTTAAAGCTCGCGAGAAACACCTCCGGCGCCGGCAGCTCGAGCTGGCGGATGATGTCGCCGCGCACCTGCTCGGTGGCGGTGGCCGTGAGCGCCAGGATCGGCACGCCAGGCAATTTCGCTCGTAATTGAGCGAGCTGCCGGTACTCGGGGCGGAAATCGTGGCCCCACTCGCTGATACAGTGGGCCTCATCCACAGCGATGGCTGTAACATTCCAGCGCAGCAGGTCCTCTGCAAAACCCTGAGCCATCACCCGCTCTGGCGCGGCATACAGCAGCTTGTACTGGCCGTTTTCCAGCCCCGAGCGCCGCTGCTGCACCTCGCTGGCTGCAAGGGAGGAATTCAGGAACGTCGCCGCCACGCCGCTGGCCGTCAGCGCGTCGACCTGGTCTTTCATCAGCGCAATGAGCGGCGAAATCACCAGCGTCACGCCGGGCCTGGCCAGCGCAGGCAGCTGAAAACACAGCGACTTGCCAGCACCCGTTGGCAGAATCGCCACGGCATCGCGCCCGGCCAGCGACGCGGCGATGATCTCGCGCTGGAGAGGGCGGAAGCTGTCGTAGCCAAAGGTCTGCTTGAGCAGAGGCAGCAGCGGGTCAGTCATGGGCGAGACCATTGAGGAAGTGCGAAGAGGCGGGAGCTGGGCGAAGGGCCGGCTTGGCGAGGGGAGCGCTGCAATCCTTGCAGCGAGCGGGCGGGAGGTTAGGCTGGGCGGGTGGTAGCGTCAACTGTGGATTTTGGTGTGGGTTCGGGCGAGGTAGGTGGGTTCGGACGGGGGGCTGCCGACGAGCAGACCTTGCGGTCGCTCAGCGACGCCCTTTTGCACCGGTGCAAAAGCCCACTTTCTGCAATCCCCAGAGCCGCCATGCCGACCTCACTCTAGCGACCTTTGCCAGAACCCCCCCAGTTCGCCGCCGTTCTTGCCGAACAGCAGGGCAACGCTCCTTGACCGCCGGCGCTAACGCTCTCTCGCCGAACTGCCGCTCCGCTCCCACGTACATAAATGTTGCCAGGTCGCCATCATGTGGCTACACTTCTCGTCAGGATGATCGAAGCCCTGCCCAACGCCTTTGCCCATCAATTCGCTCGCGAGCGCGGGTTGTCAGAACGTCGTCTCCGCGCCCTGGTCGCCGACGGGGCACTTGAGCGCCTGGGCCACGGCCTGTACCGCAAGACCGACGCGCCGCCGGCCGACCTCGACCGCATCGAGATCGCCTTGCGCGCCCCCGTCGCCACGCTCTGTCTCACCGCTGCGCTGGCCCACCACGACCTCACGGACGTCATCGCCCTGGCCATTGACGTGGCCCTTCCTCGCTCCCAGCGCCAGCCCAAGGTCGCCGCGCCGATCCGATGGCACCGTTTCCAAGAGGACACGTTTTATCTCGGCCGCGAGTCCATCGAGGTCGACGACGGGCTCCGCCTGGGCGTCTACACCGCAGAGCGCAGCCTCGTCGACGCCTTTCGCTTGCGACATCAGGAGGGTGAGGAGCTGGCTGTCGAGGCCCTGCGGCGCTGGCTCCGGCGGCCGGGGTCCGCGCCCGCAAACCTCCTGGCGATGGCGAGGCATTTTCCCAAAGCTGAGCCTGCGTTGCTCCATGCGCTGAGGATCCTCGGATGAAGCCGAAGCCCGATCGTGCTGATATCGCTGTGGTTCGAAACCTGACGCTGCAGCGCCTGGCGCGGGCCCAGCGGCGCGCCACGGCCGAGTTGCTCCAACTCTATGTCCTTGAGGGCTTTCTCCGCCGGCTGGTCTGCTCGACGCACGGCGACAGGTTCGTCCTGAAGGGCGGCGTACTGATGGCCGCCTTCGCGCTGCGCCGCGCGACGCGCGACATCGACCTGCTCGCCTTGCGGACCGACAACGACCCGGCGGTGGTAGAGCAGCTGATCGCAGAGGTGGCAGGCCTCTCTGTCAGCGACGGCGTGGTCTTCCTGCTCGACACCGTCACCACTCGGCTCATCCGCGATGACGACTTTTATCCTGGTGTGCGACTGTGTAAAGATGGCTCGACAAGACCTCTCGCGGAGCTGTGCGACGAAACCGTTAGGGAGTGCGCACTTGCGAACCACCCAGCAGGCAAAGGGGACCTGGGAAAATCAAGTAGATTTTTCACGGGCCCTTTGAGGAAGCATGACGATGAACAAGCCGCGGCCTGGTTCGCCCGTCCAAACCAGCGAACTCCTGCTCTACACATCGCCTAGCGGAGCCGTGCGTGTCGGCGTCCTTGTCCGCGACGAAACCGCGTGGTTGACGCTGCGTTCCTTGTCCGAACTCTTCGGCGTCGGCGTGCCGGCCATCGCCAAGCACCTCAAGAACATCTTTGAGTCCGGCGAGCTGGAGCAAAGTTCAGTTCTTTCCATTTTGGAAACAACTGCCGCCGACGGCAAGGTCTACTCGACGCAGTGGTACCACTTGGACGCCGTCATCGCCGTCGGCTATCGGGTCAACAGCTACGAGGCGACGCGGTTTCGGGTGTGGGCAACCGGCGTGCTGCGGGAGTTCATCGTCAAGGGTCGCCGGTGGTGGTTTCTAATTGTCGCACGGCAGAAGTGCTGCGAATTTGCGCTCTGTGATGCGGCGCCGCGAGTAGATCCTGGACGCGACGGCGGCGTGAATGGTGTCGCGCAGTGGGTTGACCTGACCACCCATCTTGCCATCAGCGTCGCCAGGCGATGACGCCTTCGCGCTGCAGTTGCAGGACCGAGACGTCAGGCTGACTCAGCAGGACCTGAATGTGCGGCCAAGCGGCTGCCACCAAGATGATGAGTTCCGCGGCGGTGGCATTGCCCACGGCAAAGTGAATCAGGCACGGCGGAGCCCCACGCAGCGCGACCATGTCGACGAAATCCGCGTCCTTGCTGAGAATCACCATGCCCTCGCGGCTGGCCAATGCCCAGATGTCGCGATCAGACGTCGCCAATCCGCCCGGCAATTCACTGGCATGGACCGCATCGTGACCGGCCGCCTGCAGCCATCGGACCAGTCGCGGAGGCAGGTGCGCATCGACGAAGAACTTCATGCGGCCTCGCGTACCACCGCCACTCGCTCATAGCGCGCCTGACGCGCGGCAAATTCAAGGCAAGCGAGCACATCCTCGCGTTCGAGGAACGGGAACTCACCAAGCAGATCTTCGACAGACATGCCGGCGGCCAAGTATTCAAGGACGTCCGAAACGGCAAAGCGCAGCCCGCGAACCGTCGGGCGCCCACCCATCAAATCGGGAATCATTGTGATGCGGTCACCGTACATGGCTGCCTCGTCGGCCGGAACGGGCCGGGCCCGCTACAGCGTAGCACCTCCCGCTTACCCCGGCGAGCCCAGCCCGGCTCATGAAAATGGGGGCCAATTTCTGGGCGACCTGCGCCGACCAGTCGCGCTGCGGCTGCCCCTGCCTGACCACTTGCCGACGATGGCCCCCGTGCCGCCTGTCTTGCCGGTCGAAGGCGACATGCGCGCGGCTGTTTGGGATTTGGGGCCACTCCTGGTTCTCCCGGCGAATTCCAGTCGCCGGGCTCTCTGGCACCGGCCGCCAAGCCCAGGTAGTTCCAGACTTCGCGCGAGCCGCCAAAATAGTTGACGTTGAGCACACCTTTGGCAATCGCGGGCGTGCCGACCACCATGTCGGGGCTGCCCTTGGGCCCGGCGCACCCAATGCACACCGCTTTGAGTGCGCGGAATTGCAGCCGCTGGCCCTTGTCGCCCGCAAGGTACACCGCCAGCGCTGCTTGCCCCTCGTCGCGGTCTTGGCGCCTGAGGGTGAGGGCCGTGTCGCTCCGGCCGTCGCCGTTCAGATCCGCCGACGCGAACTCAGCCACCGCCCAGCCCGGGAAGTCGTTGGCCACGCTGGGCGGCACAACCTCGCCAGCGCGGGCCAGCAGGGGCACAAGCATCAGGGTCGCTGGCGCAAGGGGCCACATGAAGGTAGGGCGGGGCATCGCGTTCTCCACAAGATGGGGCCCGACTTTGGCCACTGGCCGGGCACCCGTGGAACCACAGCGTAAACAAGCTGATCCCGAAAGGGAAGATTTCTGCTCCTTGGCGGCCGTCACTGGAGCTTTCGCGGCTGGATATTCGCGATCGGGGTCTTCCTGCCCTAGGGAGCTGTGGCAGAACAAGTTGTTCTGTCACGACGCTCCGTTGCCTGCTGGGTGGCTCGCAAGCTCGCGGCTTGGCAGTCTGCGATACCCCCGGTGCCTCGCCGGTCGCAGCACGGTCGCCGCCGCGGCGACGCGCCCCAAAAGGGAGATCTGTTCGCGTTTCGGTGTCTAAAGCGTGGGATTGCGGAGGCGCCACCGTCCAGGTGTCGCGACTACCATCGCTCCAGCCAGAAGATCTGCACCAAATCGATTGAGCGTGAGGCCGATTTGCACAGCCTGTTCCCGCGCAGCAAAGCCATGCAGCCGAAGGATACCGGCATGAGGTAGTCCGCGGGCGTGCACCAAATCGCCGAAATCCTTATCGAGCGTCACGAGGATGCGCGCATCTTCCAGCGCTCGCGCTAGCACGGCCACGTCCCCGGGGTCGGCCCCATCTGCAGACACCCATACAGCATCAAAGCCTGCGGCCCGCAGCTCAGCCACCGTCAGGCCGGAGACGCAACTGTCGATCAGCAACCTGAACGGCAACTGCATGAGATCCCCACTCATTCATGCGGCCCGCGATTCGATGCGCTCTCCGCCGACAACGCGACTTGCATAGAGCAGGCACGCTTGCACGTCTTCCCGCTCAAGCCAGGGATGGCCGGCCAGCAACTCTTCGACGGTCGTCCCGGCTGCCAGTTGGTCCAGCACATGCTCGACCGCCAGCCTGTGGCCCCTGACGATGGGCTTGCCGGCGTAAATCGCTGGATTCCATGTGATCCGCTGGAGCAAGTCATCGGTAGTCATCGGGCAGAGTCTCCAGGCGGCGCAGGCCAACCCTTTCTAGAGTAGGGAGTTCAGCCAGTGTGGGCAAGGCCTGATGCATGGAAGTACCCGCAAACGCCCCGACCGCCCATTGGCCCGCCCCGCAAGCGCCATGTCGCCCGCGACCGAGGCCATCTCGGCCGTCAGCAGCGAGCCTCAGCCGGCGAGTTCTGCGAGTTGCCGCCGCGTCATGCGGTTGGCCCGGCGGCGCTGGCGCCGGCCCACCG
>CAIXGW010000219.1 GCA_903919145.1 uncultured Myxococcales bacterium | reverse complement strand
CGGTGGCGGTCCACGGCGTCTTTGCCGTCGACCGTCTTGGGATGAACTCTGGTTTCTGCTGGACCAACATACCGGCACCTCCTGGCGCCGATTATGGTCGAGCTGTACACCAGCGAAAGATGGGGTTCGCTGGTCCTTTACCAAGTGTCGAATCCGCCAATTGACGTTCTCAACTAATACCCGAGGAGGAATCATGGATAGTTTGATTCGGCACTCCATCGCTCTTCGTTCGGGGCCGCTCTGGATTTGTGCTGTTGTGATCAACATTGGGGTGTTGGGGCTTGGGTGCGACCAGGCTCCAGCAACAAGCGAGCAAGAGCGCGATTCGGTCGATGCCACCGACATCTCGAATCCATCGGATGGGAGCGCTACAGACGCTACCGCAGGAGATTCACTCGTGGAGGTGAATGACGGAACCGCTGACCTAGTCGACGCAAAAATGGACACGGCAGGCGGGATCGATTGCAAGGACGGAAGCCAAAAGGTAGGATGTCCGTGCGAGAAGAAGTACGATTGGTGCTGCGTCGACTATGCCCAAGGGCTAGGATGCACACAAGCTGGTAACACGGACCCACCAAAGTGGGCTGTCATTTACGATTGCTGCACTGGCGACAATCCCGACTGCGGCATGCCCAAGCCGGCCGGAAAATCCCGCTATTGCAACCTCAAGTAGCCAAAATGAGCCAAAGACCCGCGTCAGACTAGGGGGTATATCATGAAATCGTTAGTGGACCTGAGCACGTTCCGCTCGCCTTCCGTGTGGATGGCCTGCGGATCCGCATGCGCCCTGCTTTCTAGCCTCGCAGCATACGCCGCTGCGCCGTTGGCGCCGCTGGACCCCAACAAGCTAACCCCACAACAGCAATCCCAATATGCCAGCGTGCTGGCGATCGCCGCCAAGAACCCGGCCGTCGGCAATGCGCTCGCAAGCGGCAAGGTTGCGCCCGCAGCCTCTGGCGCCACAGACCAGGCGAAAGCGCCCAACAGCGCCGACGCCGCAGGCGGTTGTAAAACCGAGCCAGAAGCTCCGGGAGCCAAGTCGCCCCAAGGCACCTACGTGCCGCCGAAGTACACGTCGTCCGTGAGCCTGGCCCAGCGCCTGGCGCAGGCCAAAAAGTCCCCGCCGTCGGCCAAGGGCGCGCCGAACTGGACGTTTGTCAGCGTGACCGGCAAAGGTCCCACGGGGGCGGGCAAACCCGCGCCAGCCCTGGTGTTGCCGGCGGCGGCTGGAGCGGGAGCTAGCACTTCGCCGGCCCCGGGCAAGGAGCCGGGGGTTGGGAGGCTGCGGGCGGTAGGATGCGGGCGGTGAGGCCCGGGTTGCGCGTCGATGGCGCAACGCCCGATCGAAGTATCCCCCCGAGCAACTCCGCCTACCAAGCGAATTTACGGTGCTGCAAGCTTGACCTCAGCCGCACTGCCACCGCTGCCCCGTGCTCCTGCTGACCATGGCCGCCTCACACCGATCCAGGCGTCGCCGGACCGCTGGCCGCCAGCCTGCGCCGCCGGTTCGGGGCAGTCAACGCGGATGCGCCCTTGACGGCCCTGGATGGCGCCCGTAGCCTTGGCGCGACCTGGCGGCCAGCGCAGCACTCCCATCAGCGCCCCATCAGTGCCCCATCAGTGCCCCCATCAGTGCCCCGCTCCGGAGAGCCAGATGCGCCCCCTGCCCGCCGTGGATGGCCTCGATCCCTGCCGAGTCCTGCTGCCTGAAGGGCCGTGGCGCCAGCTGGGCGAGTTCTTGCTCCAGCAGTTTCCCCAGGTAGCAGAGCAGGTTTGGCGCGAGCGTCTGCTGACCGGCCGCGCCGTAGGCCGCAACGGCGACCCCTGGGAGTGGACGCAGCGCTATCCGCCCGGCACCGAACTGTACT
>CAIXGW010000218.1 GCA_903919145.1 uncultured Myxococcales bacterium | reverse complement strand
GTGGTGCGACGACGGCAACACCGCCGACGGCGACGGCTGCAGCAAGACCTGCATGGTCGAGGGCGGCACGCCATCGGTTTGCGGCAACGGCAAGCTAGAGACTGGCGAGGATTGCGACGACGCCAACACCAACGACGGCGACGGCTGCAGCGCTAAGTGCAAGACGGAGGCGGCGGTGCCGGTCTGCGGCAACAGCAAGCTGGAAGCGGGCGAGCAGTGCGACGACGGCAACAAAGTCGACGGCGACGGTTGCAGCGCGGTCTGCTTGTCTGAAGCAGCGAGTGCGGTCTGTGGCAATGGCAAGACCGAGAGCGGCGAGCAGTGCGACGACAGCAACACCAAGGATGGCGATGGCTGCAGCGCCAAGTGCCAGACCGAGACCACCACCGGCGTGCCCGTCTGCGGCAATGGCAAGGTCGAGTCGGGCGAGCGCTGCGACGACGGCAACACCGCAGCCAAAGACGGCTGCAACGCCGACTGCATGCCAGAAAAGACCGGCAAGGAAGTCTGCGGCAACAGCAAGGTCGAGTACGGCGAGAGCTGCGACGACGGCAACACCAAAGCTGGCGACGGCTGCGACGCCGCGTGTTTGGTCGAGAAGACCGCCACGGACGCCTGCGGCAACGGCAAGGTCGAGTTTGGCGAGACTTGCGACGACGGCAACACCAAGCCCGATGACGGCTGCAGCGCCAAGTGCCTGTGGGAGAAGAAGGACACTGACATCGACACCAAGCCCGACCATGTGGACAACTGCCCCTACAAGTACAACCCTGATCAGTTCGACTGGGACAAGAATGCCATTGGCGACGCCTGCCAGGCGGAAGAGCTAGTCATTACTGGTGGCCCGTGCTCGGCCAACCCGGTGGGTGGCAGCAAGGCGCCTTTGGCCGGCCTGGTCTTGTTGGCGATGGCGGCGCTGTACATGTTCCGTCGGCGCCGTTCCCAAGCTGCGGTGGTGCTGGCCGCGGCAGCGCTGGCCGGTCCACTGGTGGCAGCGGAGCCTGCTCAGGCGGCCGAGGACTACCAGCTGGACGCGCAGATCTTTCGCCCATCGCCCTTTGCCCACGACCTCATCGGCGTCGAGCGCGGCAACACCAGCTACAAGTACCCGTGGAGTGTCGGTCTCATCAGTGACTACCAGGTCAATCCAGTGGTGCTGCGTCTCAAGGCGGCAGACGGGACCACAACCAAGGTGCAGGACGTCGTCAGTCAGCGGCTGGGCCTGTCCTTGGTCGGGTCCATGGGCATCAAGGAGTGGCTGGCGGTTGGCGTAGACGTCCCGGTGGTGCCTTTTCAGGCGGGCAACGCCTTTGGCCCTTTTGATGCACCGGCGAGCTTCTCTCTGGGCGATGTCCGCCTGGTTCCGCGGGCTCGGCTCTACCGGTCAGCTAGCGGCAACGTGATCATCGGCCTCAACGCTTCGATCGTGCTGCCAACGGGCAAGCTGTTTGACCACTACAGTGGCCACAATAGCGTCACGTTTACCCCCGGCGTGATGGGCAGCTTCAGCACTGGCAGTGCGGGCCTGGCCGTCAACCTCGGCTCGGTGCTGGGCAATGGAGACAAGATCCACAACATCGACCTAGCCAACCAGCTAGAGGCGCGCTTGGGCGCGTGGTACGGCGTAGTGGCCAATAGCGTTGACCTGGTGGCTGAAGTTCGCGGGCTCACCAGCCTGAGCGCGCCCTTCTCCGATGAGGCTCAGCAGCCGATGGAGGCCACCGTTGGCGCGCGCTGGTACCCGTCTGACAACCTGGTGGTGATGGCCGGTGGCGGCGCGGGTCTGACTTCCGGTGTGGGTAGCCCTGATATGCGCTTTGTCGTCGGCGTGCACTACTCGCCCAAGGCCGAGCCGCCTCCGCCGCCGCCTCCGCCGCCGCCTCCTCCGCCGCCTCCGCCGCCGCCGCCTCCGCCGCCTCCGCCGCCTCCGCCTCCGCCGCCGCCTGCGGATCGCAATCCGGACCAGGACAAGGACGGGGTCTGCGACGACTGGGTTGCCGCCGAGAACCTGCAGGAGAAGTACAAGGCCAAGTGCAAGGGCGTGGACAAGTGCCCGACCGTGCCGGAAACCGTCAACTCCTATCAGGACGAAGACGGCTGTCCCGACGCCGCGGTACAGGTCACCGAGGACGCGCTGGTCATCCTGCAGCAGGTGAACTTTGTGTTCAACAAGTCGGTGATTGTCAAAGACAGCTTCCCGCTGCTCAATGAAGTGGCCAAAGTGCTCAAAGAGTATCCGCGGATTCAGCTCGTCAGCGTGGAAGGGCACACCGACCTGCACGGCAAGCCTGGGCCCAACATGAAGCTGTCAGAAGGTCGCGTCAAAGCGGTCATGAAGTTCTTGATCAAGGCGGGCATCGACAAGAAGCGTTTGGTGACCAAGGCTTGGGGCATGACCAAGCCGCTCATCACCCCAGAGAAGACCCCGGAAGACGCCCAGAAGAACCGCCGCGTGGAGTTCAAGATCCTCAAGCAGGAGCCGGCCGTGAAGGCGGAGCCCGCCAAGTAGCACTGGGAGCAACGGCGAGTGCAGCCAAGGCTGTTGTCGCCGTCGGCGCTAGACTGACCTGACCGGATGCACGCCAACCTTCCTTGGTGGTGTGCGTCCGGTCAGGTTTCGCCTTGAAAGGCACCGCGTGGTGCCACGTGGGGGCCTCATGAAGCGAGCGATGGGCGCAATTGTCGGGATGGGCGCGTGGCTGATGGGTTCCGCGCTGGCCGCCGGGGCCGCCGCTGCTGCGCCCAGGTGTGAACCGACCGACCGGCTGCCGGCTTGCCAGACCGATGCCAGCGCCTGCCTGGCAGCGCTGAAGGCCTCGCCCCAGGGCGATCCCGTCCAATTGGCGTGCACGGCCGAGGCTGGCTGCCTGGCAGGCAAGGACGCGGCGTGCGGACCAGTGCTGCAATTCTTGGCCATTGAAGGCTTTGGTCGCGACCTGACAGCGCGGTTTGCTGAGTTTGATGCGGCGTGCGCGGCCGGCCAGAAGGGGGCTTGCCAGATCCTGACCGCGCTGCTGGAAAGGCGCCTGAAGGTCGCAACGGCGCTGGAGGGGCCGGCCCTGAAGCTGCGTATGGCCCGCGCCACTGCCACGGCCTGCGCCCAAGGCCTGGACTGCGCCAAGGTCGCCGCCGGCCTGGACGCCGGAGGGGCTGGCGCAGCCGCGGACGAGGAGTCGGCTGCGGCCCTGGAGGCGGCGTGCAAAGGCAATGGCGACGCCGCGGCGTGTGCCTGGGTCAGCAAGACCTTTGGCGACCTGAGCAGCGCCGAGGTGCGGGTGGCCAAGTGCCACGCCAAGATGGCGCGGGCCTGCGCTGCCCACGCCGCCGACCAAAAGCTGGCAGGCGCCGACCCCGACCCCTGGCTGGCTCTGGCCTGCGAGGCGGGCGACTGCGCCAGCTGCGCGCTGCGCTTGCGCGATGACAAGGGCCGCCTGAAAGTGGCCGGCGACCACGCCCACGCGGTCACGGCGCGCCGCGTATGCGCCAAGGCCTGTGCCGGTGGGCGGCTGTCGGCGTGCAACTTGTCTCACGACCTGCACATGGCCGGCGTTGGCGGTGCCCGCGACGAGGCGGCGGCTGTGCAGCAGCGCCTCCCGATGTGCCAGCTCGACGCCGCAGCCTGCGTGCCGCTGGCCCGGGCCTGGATCGTCACGCCTGCCTTGCCCCAAGACGATCAAGTCAGCGCGGCGCTTGGTCAAGTGTGCAAGACTCATCGAAATTATGCTGTGCGAGTGCCGGTCTGCAGCGCGCCAGAGGAGCGCGTGACTTTGCGCGCCGAGCGCGTCAAGTGCGCCGGCGGCGACGACGCCAGCTGCGTCGGTCTGGGCCGGCGCCTGCGCGACCTCAGCTTGCACGCGCAAGCCGCCGATGTCCTGGGCCCGGCCTGTGACCGCGGCCGCGTCGATGCTTGTGCTGCTCTGCTGCAAGTGCGCTTTCTAGGCCTGGACTTGCCGCCCCTGGCAGCTGATGCCGCGGCAAAGATCAAGGCCACCGCTAAGAAGGCCTGCGATGGTGGCGATGCCGTGGCCTGCTTTGAAGCGTCGCAAGCCGAAGAGGGGCAGGGCAGTGGTTCAGCCAAGAAGGCCATGACGCTCCTGACCGCGGCGTGCAAGCAGGGCCAGGGCGCGGCGTGTCGGATGGCCGCCGACCAGTGCGAGGGCTATGGGCGCAAGCTGCCCGATGACCCAAAGAGGGCGATGTCCCTTCGGGAAAGCGGCTGCAAGGCCGGCGACGCGCGCTCGTGTGTGGCGGCGGGCAAGCAAGCTGATGAAGACAGTGAGAATCCTGCAAGCGGAGAGACTTCCGGCCCGCTCTACCTGCGGGCGTGCTCGCTGGGCGAAGCGGACGGCTGCGCGCGCCTGCAGCGCACCCTGCCGCTGCCCGCCGGCGCGGAGGCCGCGCTTGCCGCGGCCTGCAAGGCTGGCGTCCTTGACGTCTGCCCGCGCTGACTGCGGCAGGGCAGTTCGCCGCCGACTCGATAGGACCTCACGAGCCGCCAATGAGTTGCCCACCAGCCCCCAGAGCGCTACCCTGCTGGCCGGAGGTGCGCGATGATCGGCAAAGGCAAGGCGAGCTGGAGTTTTGCGGCGGTCCTGGCCCTAGGCATCGGCGCGTGCGGCGAACCCAGGGGCAGGGCCAGCCCCCCTGTTTCGGCCGAAGCTGCCCGACAGGAGGCGCAAGCGCCTGTTGTCGCCAGCCCGCCGGCGCCTGGCGCGGTGGCCGGCCAGCCGTCGCCAGCCGCCGCAGCTCCGCAAGGGGCTATCGACGCAGGCCAGCTGCGCGCCCGGCTCACTGCCGCCTTCAGTGGCTTTGAGCATGTGCCAGACAAGGCGGAGCTGCTGGCTCTGGCCCCAGCGGACCAGTTGACGCCAGCGCTGTGGGGGCTGTGGCAGGACGCGAGCACGCGCCAGATCATCCGGGCCAATGCGCTGCTGAGCCTGCGCTTTTTTCCCTCCTCGCAGGTTCAGGCCTGGTTTGAGCAGCTGTTGGCAGACCCGGCGACCCCGCCGACGGTGCGCCGGCCGCTGGCCAAGGCCTACGGCTTCGCCTTTGGCGTGGGCGCCCTGGCCATGCTGGGCCAGCAGCTGGACCACGCCGAGCCGCACACCCGCGACAGCGCAGCCAGGGCCCTCGGCGCCATCGCCGACCCGCGGGCGCGTGCTCTGCTAGAAAAGCGCCTGGCGGTAGAGGCTGAGCCATTTGTGCGCCAGACGCTGCAGAAGCTGCTGGGCAAGCCGGCAGGTGCCCCATGACCAGCCCAAAGACATCCAGGATGGCGGCGTGGGCCCGTCTGCTGGCTGCGGCCGTGGCCGCTTTGCTGGGCGGCTGTGAGCCTGAGACCTACGCCGGCAACGACTGCCTGCCCGCCTGTTTGGAAGGGCAGGTCTGCAACTTTGGGGCCTGCATTGACGCCCACTCCAACGCCGCCGGCACCATTGGCAGCGGCTGCGCGTCTGACCAAGAGTGCTCTTCGGCCACCTGCTTCTCTGGCGAGAGCTTTAGCGGCGGCTACTGCTCGGACTACTGCGGCGCCGCCATCTTGGCCTACACCCAGCAGTGCGCCCCTGGGGCCGCCTGTGTGCAGCTAACCGAAGCGGTGGCCGTGTGCTTGGACCAGTGCGGCGGCGAAAAAGGCTCTTGCCGCAGCGGCTATCAGTGCGCCGCCGTAGAGGGCACCGCGGTCTGTGTGCCCAAGTGCACCACCACCGCCGACTGCCCCAGCCAGCAGCGCTGCGACGTGACGGCGGGTGTCTGTGTGGCCAATGAAGGCCTGTCGGACGGCAGCATCGGCAGCGCCTGCAGCGGCGACAGCCAGTGCCAGAGCGGCGCCTGCCTGGACCAGGCTGGCAGCGACGGCACCTGGAAAGACGGCTATTGCTTCGATGTCTGCGACGCCGGCGGCGAGGGCAAGGCCTGCGCGGGCAAAGACGGCTCTGCCCAGGGCCTGTGCGTGGCCGTACCCGACAGCGACGGCAACATCAGCTCGCACCTGTGCCTGGCGGGGTGCGCCACCGGCGTCGACTGCCGGCCAGGCTACATGTGCACCGCCGGCATCGACTGGAAAACCTCTACGGGGCTTGGGTTTTGCCTGCCTTCCTGCGCGACCTACGGCTGCGAGGCCGGCGAGGTCTGCGACAACTCCTCGGGCGTGTGCGTCACCGGCGTTTCCGCGCCCAGCAGCGTCTACACCGTGGACCTTGGCACCCACAGCCTGGGGCCCGCCCAGAGCCAGCTCAAGGCGCTTACGGTGCAGGTGCCGTCGGACGCGGTGTCGGTGATGCTGGTAGGGCAGCCGGTCTCGGCGCAACACGAGTTGGCGCTGGCCAAAGCCGTGCAGCCTGACGGCAAGGTGGTGCTGGACGTGTTTGACCCACTGGCGACGGACTTCAAGGTGGTGTCGATAGGGCCAGGGCCCCTGTCAGCCTTGTACCCCAATTCGCCGCGCCTGGCGCTGGTGCCTGGCAACTATGGCTTTACCTTTGGGGCCTTTCAAAATACCCAGGCCAAGCTGACGGCGGTGGTCAAGACGGCCAAGGGCCTGCTGAGCGGCGGCCAGCTACCCGTGGTGCTGTGGTTTACCAAGCAAGGGCGAATTTCAGCGGCTTCTGCCCCCAATGACACCCAGCTGCAGCAGGCGCTGGCCATCCTGCAGAACGTCTACGCCGGTGCCAACATCCAGCTCGGGCCCTACTACTACCTTGATGTGCCAGGCACGCTGGGGCAGGGCGCTGCGGTCATCGACGACGACGGCGAGCTGGCCGACCTGTTTGCCGCAGCCGGCAGCAGCGCCCAGCAAGGGCTCAACTTGTTCTTTGTAGAGCAATTTGCCGGCGATGAAGGTGGCTATGTCACCCTTGGCCAGTCGGGCGGGATCCCTGGCCCGCCATCTCTGCCAGGCTTGCCCCATGCCGGGGTGGCGGTGGCAGTGGCCTACCTGGACGAAGACGTGGAGCGGTTTGCCCAGACCATGGCCCACGAAGCCGGCCACTACCTGGGGCTTTTTCACACCAGCGAGGCCAATGGCAAGTCGTTTGACCCCCTGCTCGACACCGCCCAGTGCCCCTCGAAGCACGACGGCGATGCGGACGGCTACCTGTCGGCCAAAGAGTGCCAGGGGCTTGGCGCTGACAACCTGATGTTCTGGCTGGCTGGCGGGGCCCAGACCGTGCTAAGCGCTGACCAGCGCTATGTCCTGGTGCGCAACCCGATGGTTCAGACCCAGTAGCCGGCTCAGCAGCAAGCACAGGTGCAGGAGGGCCGCGGTTTCGCTATACTGCTGGCCAAGCTGCGCGAGAGCGCGGCCGGGAGGTTGCGATGCGTGTCGGTGCCGTTGGGGCCCTTTGGGCGGCTGCCGTGCTGTGGGGGTGTGGGACAGCGCCAGTGACTGGCGGGGCTGCGGTCGATGCTGCCGGTTCGGACGCGGCTGGGGCCGATGGCGTGGCGGGCGATGCCGCGTCAAGCGTTGATGCTGCAAGCACTTCTGACACAACCACCTCAGCGGACACCCCTGGTGACACGGCGGCGGACGCCTCAAGCGGCGATGCGCCCTCTGTGGGGGATGCGCAAGCCGGCGACGGCGGCGACCTCAAGGGCGACGGCGGCGGCTCTGTGGACGCCGTGGCCGATGCCATGACCAGCGATGCCAGCACAGCCGACGCCCCCGGAGCGGACGGCAAAGACAGCGGCGATGCAACACCCGGGCCCTACAGCTGCGAAAGCGCCTGCGGCAACATTGCCAAAGCCGCTTGCCCAGCCGACGATCCGGTCGCCAGCTGTGTTGAGGAGTGCGTTAAATTTACGGGCGAAACCCCACCAGCATGTGCCGCCACGATTCAGGAGTTGCTCAAGTGCGTCTCTACAGCCAGCATCACGTGCAAAGACGGCGGCAAGAGCGACTCCAGCGTGTGCAACTACCTAGCCGGCCAGCTCGAGAAGTGTGCGAGCGGCGGGCCACCTCCCGACCCTTGCCCGGCCGGCAACTGCTACAGCAGCGCTGGGCCCAACGGCTTGGAAAGCTGCGGATGCGACACCACTTGCTTTGGCAGTCAGGTCAAGCTCGACTGCGCCGCTGGCAAGTGCAGCTGTACCACCAATGGCAAGGTGACCGCCAACTTTGACGACGCGGCGGTGTGTTTGATGAACCCGTGGGAAACCCTGAAGTCCGCCTGCGGGTTGCCCACCGGGCCCTAGGCCACCGATGACGGATCGCCCATCCTTTGACCCCGCCGTGGGTCCATGCCCCCCCTACCGTTCTGCAAGGAGAGACCATGCTGCCCGACCAAGGATGGCCGCGCCAACGCGTGCTTGAGACTCTGGATGCCTATTGCCAGCGCGACGCCAACTGGCGCGACGGCCGCACCTTCAGCCTGGTCTACCACGCGGGCGATGAGATCAAGGACCTGCTGCAGGCGGCCTTCTTGCGGGTGTTCTCTGAGAATGCGCTTAATCCCATGGCTTTTCCCAGTCTGCGCCGGATGGAGACTGAGGTGTTGGCCATGGTCGCGCCGTTGCTGGGCGATCCGCAGGCCGTGGGCACGCTGACCTCGGGTGGCACCGAGTCGATCTTGATGGCGGTCAAGACAGCGCGAGACTGGGCCCGCCAGCACCGCCCAGAGATCACCCGCCCGCAGATGCTGGTGCCGACCACCGTCCACCCGGCGTTTCACAAGGCCGCGCACTACTTTGACGTCGAAGCGGTGCTGGTGCCGGTGGGCCAAGACTTTCGCGCTGATGCCGCCGCTGCCCGGCAACTGTGCACGGATAATACGATCCTGGTGGTCGGGTCGTCCTTTGCCTATCCCCATGGGGTGATTGACCCGATCGCCGAGCTGGCGGCGCTGGCCAGCGAGCGCGGGATTCTGTGCCACGTCGATGCCTGCTTGGGTGGGATGATCCTGCCGTTTGTCGAAGAGCTGACGGCCCAGGAGGGCGTGCCGACCCTGCCGGCCTGGGATCTGCGCGTCGCAGGGGTCACGTCGATCTCCTGTGATCTGCACAAGTACGGCTACACCGCCAAGGGGGCGTCGGTGGTGCTGTACCGCAACCGCGATTTGCGCCGCCACCAGTTTCTGGGCTACGCCGACTGGCCGGGCGGTCTGTGGGCTTCGCCATCGGCGGCGGGCACGCGGCCAGGCGGTCCGATTGCCGCGGCTTGGGCAGTGATGCACTTTCTGGGCCGCCAGGGCTACCTGCGGCTGGCGCGCGAGGCCCTGACGGCGACCCAGGAGCTGCTGGTCGGCCTGCAGGCGATCCCCGGGCTGAAAGTGTTGGGTCAGCCGGTGGCCACGGTGCTGGCTTTCACCATGGAAGACGGCGACATCTATCGGCTGGGTGACGCGATGCAGGCCCGCGGCTGGCACCTGGACCGTCAGCAGCTGCCGCCGGCTCTGCACGCCATGATCACCGCCGCTCACGCCGCCCACATGCCGGCCCTGCTTGCCGATCTGCGTGCCGCGGCTGAGGAAGTGCGGGGGCTGCCCCCCGCCGATGACGGCCAGGCGGCCATGTACGGCATGATGGGCACACTGCCCGACCGCGGCTTGGCCAATGAGCTGATTGTCAGCTTCTTGGACTCCCTGGACGACCCCAACCAGGCCGGCCCTGCATGACCAGCAGCTTGGCTGCCGTGGATCTTGGCGTGCCGTGGGCGCTGTACGCCTTGGTCCTGCTGGCGTTTTCGGCTGAAGCGGTGACCGGTTTTGGCGCGACCGTCATCACGGTGACGCTGGGGGCCCAGCTGTTGCCCCTGGACCAGCTGTTGCCCCTGTATGTGCCTGCCAATTTTGTGCTTTCTCTGTTGATGGTCCGCAGCCAGCACCGCCAGATCGACCAGCCGTGGCTGCTGCACCACCTGCTGCCGCTGGTCGGGCTGGGGATGGCCGCGGGCCTGCTGCTGTTCCGGCTGGTTCGACCGGGGCCGCCGCTGCTGATCGCCTATGCCGCGCTGGTGCTGCTGCTGGCCGTGTGGGAGCTCTATCGCCAGAATCGCCAGACCAAGCAAGAGGTTGGGCAAGGGTCCCCCTCTGGTGTTGCGGCTAGAGCGCTGGCTGGCCGACCAAGCGGGCGAGCAGCGGCGGCGCTGGTGGCGGGCGGCTTCATCCACGGCATCTACGGCTCTGGCGGGCCGCTGCTGGTGTGGGCGTCGTCAAGCCGCCTGACCGAAAAAGCCAAGCTGCGAGCCACTTTGGCGGCAACCTGGGCCATCTTGAGCGCCGTGCTGATGGCCCAGTACGCCAGCATGGGGCTGTTGAGCCCGCGGTCGCTGCTGGCTTCGGCGTCGCTCTTGCCGATGGTGGGGCTGGCCCAGCTGGCGGGTGACCGCATCTACGCTCGCGTGTCGGAAACCGCCTTTCGCCGGCTGGTCTACTGGCTGCTGCTGGCCGGAGCCGCGTCTTTGCTGGTGCGCACCGCCTACAATGGCGGCTGATCATTGTTTTGTTGCTGATGTTTTTGGAGGAATGCCATGCCCGTCACCGTCACCCACGGCCCGCCCACTCGCTTTGAGAACTTGGCCGACCTGGCCCGCCTGCCCTACTTTGAGGTCCAGGACGGGCGCCTGCGGCTGGCCGACGCCGCGTTGGGCCCCGCCATTGACGTCCACACCCACTTGGCTCTGACCTATGTGGTGCCGCAGGCGATCGATCTGAAGAAGGAATGGCCGGATACCGAGCACTACCTTCCGTCGCAGCGGCCCATCGACCTGGAGGTCTACATCAACAAGAACATCCCCAGCAGCGATCTGCAGGCTCTGACCCGCGACCTGTCTCTGGGTGCCCTGACCGCTGGCGGGATGCGCCGCACCCACACCGTGCCCAACTTGGCCAGAGAGATGCGCGAGCTTGGGGTGCGCCACTCCGTGCTGTTGCCCATCGATTTTCCGCTGTTGTCTGACAACGCTGGCGCTTGGCTTGGTGCCGTCAAGGGCCGCGATGACGTGCTGTGCTTTGGATCCGTGCATCCCTATCAGCCCGGGATGGCGCGCAGCCTGGATCGCCAGATGAAGCTGGGGGCCCGCGGCATCAAGATCCACCCGGCCGTGCAGATGGTGCGGCCAGACGACTCCAGGGCCATGAAGCTGTACCGCCTGTGCGGCGAGCGCGGCTTGCCGGTGCTGTTTCACTGCGGCCCGGTCGACATTGAGACGCGGCTGGGCCGCTACTTGAGCCAAGTGCGCCACTACGAGCGCGCCCTGGCCGAAAACCCCAAGACCACCTTCATCTTGGGCCACGCCGGCGCCCTGCAGATGGAAGAGGCGCTGGGCTACGCCAAGAAATACCCCAATGTCTACCTGGAGCTGTCTAGCCAAAGTCTTAGCAATGTCAGGCGGATCTTGGCGGAGGCGCCGCCAGAGAGGGTGCTGTTCGGCAGCGACTGGCCGTTCTACCATCAGGCCATTGGCTTGGCCAAGGTGTTCCTGGCCAGCGAAGACCCGCAGGTGCGGCAGCGCGCCCTGTATGGCAATGCCAAGCGGCTGTTTGGCTTGAGCTGAGATCAAAATCACCAAGGAAAATGAGATGATCAAGAAATTAGAGCTGCAGCCCCCCGCCGGCCATGCGGGCCTGTTTGCTGAACCCACGCCGCTAGGCCTGCTGGGCCTTGCCGTCGGCTGTGCGGCGCTGACCCCCATCGCCTTTGGCTTTGGCCTGACGCCGGCGGGCCTGAAGACGGCGGCGATGTTCTGCCTGCTGTTTGGCGGCGGTGGCCAGTTTCTGTGCGGGCTGATGAACTTTGCCAACAAGAACCTGTTTGGCGGCACCGTGTTTACGCTGTTCTCTTTCAACTGGATGATGAACTGGTGGGCTCTGGACGGCATGGCCGAGGGCAGGATGCCCGACCACTCGATTGTGCTGGCGGTCGACTCTCTGTATCTGGTTGTTTTTGTGGTGCTGACCTATGGCTTTGCGTTCTTCTCCAAGCTCCTGGTGGCCTTCCTGGTCGACATTGACCTGCTCTACGTCTGCAAAGTCGTCGCGGGCGTCACCGGTACCAAGGCTCTGGCGCTGCCCACGGCGCTGCTGACCCTGGGGCTTGGCGCCATTGCCCTGTGGCTGGCCTTTGCCACGCTCATCAACCCCACGGCAGGCAAAGCAATTTTCAAGATCGGCGGGCCGCTGTTGGTGGCCCCGCGCCAGCTTGGCTTTGACTGGACGCTGCGCAATGCCATCTTTACCGTGCTGTTTGAGCAATGGCAGCGCCATGCCTTTGTCGAGCTCAGCCTGGCTGACCTGCAGACGGCCGTGGCAGCCAAAGCGCCCGGCAAGCCCGTGCTGTCAGAGGTTCTGTACCTCTGGGAGTTTGGCGCGCTGCAGGTCACGTTTGCCCCAGAGGATCCCGACCGCCCGCAGTCGGCGCGCTTGACCTCTGGCGGCATAGACCTGTACGAACAGCTGATTCTCAAGAAGTATCAGTTTTGACCCCGGTAGGCGCCGTGCCGCCAAGCCCCTCAGGAGACCCAATGTTGCCTCACCGCCGCTGCACCCTTGCACCCTGGAAGACGACCGCCCTGGCCATGGCGGCCAGCTTTGCCGCGCTGGGCTGCGAAACTCAAGAGAAAGCCTGCACCCTGATCGGCTGCCAGAGCGGCCTGGTCATCTCGTTTGCGGCGGCGAATTGGCCTGCCGGCACCTACCAGGTGGTGGCGCAGACGCCTAGCGGCCAGCGCAGCTGCAGTGTGGCGCTGCCGCTGGCGAGCGACGGCCAGGCCACCTGCACCGGCGCCATGACGCTGGGCACCTCAGGCTCGGCGCTGCCGGCGGCGCAGCACAGCTTGGTGGGCGTGCAGCTGCCCGATGACCCCACCCAGGTGACCCTGACGGTGACCCGCGACGGCAGCCAGCTGGCCAACAAGGCTTTTGCCCCGGCGTACAAGGTCAGCCAGCCCAATGGCGCCGGCTGCGAGCCAGTGTGCAAGCAGGCCAGCGAACAGCTGAGCTGGTAGAGCCGCTGTGGGCAAGGACCGCTGCCTACACCGCGTATTCGCCTGGCCGGTAGCGATGCTGGTTGGCTTTTAGCCACTCTATGGTGCGCAGCAGGCCTTGATCCAGGTCCACCGCCGGCTGGTAGCCAAACAGGGCCTTGGCCTTGTTGGTGTCGGCCAGCAGCAGCAAGACCTCGCTGGCTTCGGGGCGGACGCGCTCTTCCTGGCAGCGCACACTGACCGGGCGGCCGACCAGTGCGGCGATGCGCTCAATGGTCTCGCCGATCGTCCAGGTTCGCCCAGCGCCCACGTTGACGACTTCGCCGATCGCCGCATCGCACTGGGCGATCCCCAGAAAGCCAGCCACGGTGTCGGCGACAAAATTGAAGTCGCGCTGCGGGGTCACGCTGCCGATCTCAATGGGGTCGCGACCGGCCAGCACCTGGGCAATGACGGTGGGAATGATGGCGCGCGCCGACTGCCGCGGGCCGTAGGTATTGAAAGGCCTCAGGATCGCCACGGGCAGCTCAAAACTGCGGTGGTAGGCAATGGCCATCTGGTCGGCGGCGATCTTGCTGGCCGAGTAGGGCGACTGCCCCACCAGCGGGTGCTTTTCGTCAATCGGCGCGTACTGGGCCGTGCCGTAGGTCTCTGACGTCGACGTGTGGACCAGCCGCCGCACCTTGTGGCGCAGGCAGGCCTGCAGGACATTCAGCGTGCCCTGGACGTTGGTCGAGACATAGTGCTGCGGGGCGACATAGCTGTAAGGGATGCCGATGAGCGCCGCCAAGTGGAACACGGTATCGCAGCCCTGTACGGCTTGGTCCACGGCAAAGGGATCCTCGACCGTGGTGGCCAACACCTGCAGACGCGCGTGCTGGGCCGGCGTCAGGTCGTCAAGAAACCCGCGGCGGCCCGCCGAGTTGTAGCGAATCAGCGCCCTGACTTGCGCCCCTTCGCTCAGCAGCGCTTCGGTAAGGTGCGAGCCGATAAAGCCCGCCGCGCCGGTGACCAGTACAGTTCGCCCTGCCCAGAATCCCATGACCTACCCCTGAGCTCTAGCTCGGCGCGCAGCATAGCCGCAGCAGGTGGACCGCCACAACTGCGACCCGGCCTTGCGGGCTGCGATCGCCGGCCAGCGGCTGCCCTCTTGGGCCGGGGGCTTACCGCTCGACCACCGTGCGGCGACGTCGCTGCGGCGGCGGTGGCGGCTCCGCGGGTTTGAGCCGCTGGTAGCCGCCGCGTTGCTGCACCAGCACGTCGCACTGGTCTTTCCACGCCAGCCCCAAGGCAGCGTGCAGAGCCTGTTGCTGGGTTTCAAAGCTGGCAATCAACCGCAATTCGCCCATTCGGCGGATCGCCCAGCCCTCGCCGACTTCGATGACGCAAAGTTCTCGCATGGCGATCTTTTCTCGGGACACCTGCCCGCTTCTACCAAGCTGGGAAATTTTCACGGATTGTCAAGGGGTCGCGCAGCGAGTTGCATCCGCCGGACGCCAGGTAATGAGCTGGGTCTGCTGAGCGATGATCTCGGCACAGGTCACGTTGCCATCGCCGTTGCTGTCCAAGTTCAGCCCCGCCCCGTCGACCCGCTGCAGGGCAAAGACGTTGTGCGGCTGGTTGGGCAGGGTCGGAAAGGCTGTCTCGCAGAAGCTGGAGGAGCTAGCCAGTGCCACCTGGTTGGTGACATGCACCGCGCCGCCCTCGATTCGCTGCGGGCCGACCCACTGGCCGTGGACCTGAGACAGCGCGCGGTTGGCCGCGTAGACCTGGCACAACTGGCCCACCAGCAAGGTACCGCCGGGCTTGCCATCGCCGTCGCTGTCGACCACGCGGGGATCGCCCGGGCCGCTTGGCATCGCGTCGGTGGCGGGTTCGGTCAGCTTGACGCCGAGCAACTGGATGTCCAGTCCGCCGTTGTAGATCTGGCCCTTGCCGTGACCTGAGAAGGTCGAAAGCACTGTCTGTTCAACGTAGCTCTGGATGACGGCGGGAGAAAAGACAGTGATCTGCCCTAGCAAGGCCGTGTTGACCACCGAGCAGACGGTGCGCCGCTCTCTCCACACAGGGCCGACCTCTTCTACCTCTACCCGCACCAGCTTGTAGGTGCGCAGCTCAAAGCGTGCTTCGCCGATGTGCACGCAAGTTGACCAGTCCGTGGCCATGGCCCAGGTGCCGGTGGCCGATTCGCCAGAGGCATCGCCGCCGCTGGCCGTGGCATCGCCGGGCAGATCGCTGCTGCCATCGCGGTAGACCGCGTCAAATTCCCCTGGCTCTGGGGCGATCTCGCCGCAGCCCACGGCCAAAGCGCCGGCCCCCAGCAAGGTGGCCAAGGCAGCCGCGGAGGTGTGCATCAAAATGCCCATCGCAGATCCATGCCGAGCGTCAGGATCATGCCCGACGAGGTCCAGCCGGGAAAGCCCGGGTTGCCAGTTTGCAGGCCAGCGGCGGCCGGGGTGGTCAGGCCCGTCGCCGGGTCCTTGGCGTCATCGGCCAGCTCATCGCACAGCTCGGTGACGCCGTCTGCACATAGGGGATAGCTCGCCAGGGCCGCCTTGTTGGTGTCGCGGGCAGAGAGGTGGTGGACCCCGACGTGCCAAGCGACTTCCACTGGTTTTCCCAGCAGATCGAGGTTGTGACTCGCGCCCGCGGTGGCCACCAGCCGGTCGTTGTCGACGTAGTTGGTGCGGCCCACTTGCGCCGGCACCGGCGAAGGCTCCCAGGCCAGCCCACCGCGCACCTTGCGATCGGACCCGACCTGGTACTCTACGCCGCCGCGCACGCTGACCACATCGCTAAACCCCTGGCCGGCCGCCGAAGTGTCGCTGTGCTCGCCCACCGGGTGGCCCTGGGTGTCGACGTAGCGGCTCCAGCGGCTGTAGGCAGCGTCGATGGACAGCGTCAGGTTCTGCCACTGCCCGGCCAGGCCCAGGGCCAGCTGGGCGGGGCTGTAGTTCAGCGCCATATTGACGCGCTGGACCACCGGAAAGGCGGAAGCATCTCCCTGAAATCCTTTGATCTGAATGCGATTCTCTAGGTTCAGGCCAAACCAGTTGGCCGCCCGATAGCTCAGGCCCAGTCGCAGTCTGGGGGTCGGTTGGGCGGTGATCCCAAAGATCGGCTCGGCCTGCCCCAGCTGATCGTTGTTCACGGCAATCTGCACGTTCTTTTGTTGGGTGGCATCGGCCAGGTAGACGCTGCTGACGGCGGTGCCGCGCGGCATGACCGACATTGCTGCACCGGCGCTCAGCCACGGCAGCACCCGGTAGCCCACGCCGACCAAGATCACCTGGTGCTGCGACCGCTCGCCCAGCAGCTCAAAGCCCAGGCGATAGCTGGCGTACTGCTCGCGCTCGTCGCCAAAGTGCGAGGCCTGACGTCCCAGGCGGTTCATGGGCAGCGCCACCGCGACGCCCACGCGCAGGTTCTCTAGGCCAAAGGAACCCACCGCGCCCAGCGTAAAGTCGTAGACATTCTCCAGGTCGTCGGCGCCCGCCGCGGCGTTCAGCCGGTATTTGCTGGGGATGACCGGCGAGCCGTCGCCCAGGTCGGGGATCTCGTAGCCGGCCGGCCGCGGCTTGAGGCGGACCCGGGTGTCGTCAAAGGACAGCAGCGCGCCCATGGAGATGTGCGGCTGCGCCAAGCCCAGGCCACCTGGGTTGTGCCACAGAGCCGACCAGTCGTCGACGCGCGCCGTAACGGCCTGGCCCAGGCTGGCCCCTCGCGACGAAGCGCCAAATAGCTCAAAAGGATTGGCAAATGAACTGGCTGCAGGCGCGCCGACCAAGGCGGCGGTGGCCAGTGCCGCAGCCGCTACCAGCCAGCGGCGGCTGCCGGCAGTTCCCGGCTTGCCCGTCACCGGCTAGCTCTGCTCCAGCGCTGCCATCAGGCGCCGGCGCTGGTCGGGAAACAGGTGCTTGAAGCGGATGTCGAGAGCTACCTGAGCACTGTCTCTGGCCGGCATCACTTCGCCCAGAGCCCGCACCGGCTCCGCGCCGCCCAGGTCGAGGTCGAGCCACACATAGCGGCCCAAAGCTTCGTGAATTTCGCGCAGCGACAGTCCATTGGCATCCAGTCGGTCGGCCGTGCCCACCAAGTCGGGGTCGCCAGCGGCGCTGGTTCGGTGGACGCCGACCTTGTGGGCAGACGGTCGCCGCGGCGCGGTAGCCAGCGGCTGCGGGGCGGTTTCCTGGGTTGTCCTGGTGTCTGCGGCCATGGGTCTGCGGCGCGCCACCCAGGGCGCATGACCATCGTCGCCCAGCCGCGGTGGCGGTCAAGAATTTGCCACCACCGCAGCGGCGCCAAGGGACCACCTGTCGCAAACCGGCTGACCTGCTACAGCGACGTGACCGCGGCGCCGCACTGGCGCGCTGCCATTGTGCGGACGATCCAAGGGGCAGCAGGCCTGCTTGCTTTGCTGATCGCCTACTTGGCCTGGGCAGTCTCGATCTGCTCCCACTCGTCAATGTAGGTCACCAAGGTGTCGCGGACGATGTCCAGGTTGCGGGCATTGGCCGGCCGGCCGTGGACCTCGTCCAGGCGCTGCATCTGGCGCTCTACGTCGTCCAAGCGGTCCAGGATGTCTCGCAGCTTGTTGAGATCGCGAGTCTTGCGCTCTTTGCCGGCAAAATGACTGCCGTAGGACTCAAATTCGGCGTTGGCGGCCGTGCCCAGGTCCGATTCCAGCGAGCTGATCGTGGCCTTTTGGCGCTCTGCTCGAATGGCGGTCAGCTCGCTCTGCCACGCCGCCAACCTCTCGGCCACTATGCCGATGTTGCGGTCGTTGTGCTCGTCGGCCAAGCCCTGCTGCTGCAGCGCCTTCATGCGGTCGCCGACCTGAATGGCCGCGTCGATCATCCGCGCCAGCCGCTCTGGCCGGCGAGTGCCCCGCGGCAGGTCGGCAAAGTTGCTGCGGTACTGGGCAAACAGGTTGTTGGCCACCCCGGCCAGGGCGCTGGCCTGCTGCTCGCTGGTGCCGTCGCTCTGGGCCGCGCCGATGTTGCGCCGCTCCTCCTCAAACTGTTGCATGCGCCCCGCAACCACCTTCAGGTCGTCCTTGACTTGCTGCAGCGCCGGCGCCTTCTGGGCCAGCGCCTGCATATCAGCCTGAATGGTGCGCAGCTGCTCGATCATGTCGGCCATGACCGAGCCGTCGCGGGTCGAGCGCGACTGACCCGCGAAGTGGCGGGCGTAGCGGTGAAACACGATGTTGGCGCGGGTGCCAAGCACAGAGGCCTGGACCGCCGCCTGACCACCCTGCTGGCGCATCTGGGCGATGAGGGTGCGCTCGCTGCGGTACAGCTCCAGCTGCCTCTCGGCCTCGGCCACCAGCTCCTTGCGGGTCGATGGCTTGTCTGGCAGGGCATTGGCTTGGGTCACCAGCTTTTGGGCCGTGGCGATGAGGTCGTCGAGCAGGTCTAGGTCGCGGGTCAGCCGCGATTGGCCGGCAAAGCGCGCACTGTAGGTCGCGTCATTGGCTTCCAGGCGCTTTTGCACTTCGGCGAGATTGGCCATCAGGGACTCCATGCGGACGGCGCCGCAAATATCGGGCCAAGTAAGCACGCTGCCGTGAGCGCGCAAGCCAAGGCCGCTAAGGTGGGAATTCAGCGTTTTTCGGCGGGGTCCAACAGCGGCATGCCGCGCTCAAGCTTGCAGCCCATCGCGTCGCCGAGCTTGCAGGCGCGCTTGTAGGAGCGGCGGGCGTAGTCGCGGTCCGAAGCCACTTGGTGGCCAGCCACTTGGCCGCCCTGCTCATAGAGCTGGCCGCATTTGACGCAGCAGAAGGTGTGGCCAGAGGCACAGCCGCGCAGCAACCAGCGCCAGACCTGTTGGCCGTCGCAGGGAGCCGCCGCAGCCGCCTTGGGGTCCTGGACACAGGCGTCAGCCAGTTCGTGGCACAGCGTGCCCTGGCCGTACAAGCAGCCCTTGAGCCGGAACTCGCGCTGGCGGCGGGGATTGGCGGCCAGCTCTCCGCCGCCTTCCAGCAGGCGCACGGCATAGGAGCAGCCGGTGGCATGGCCAAGGTCGCAGGACTGCTCAAATAGCGCCAGGGCTTTGGCGTCGCTGATGGGCGTGCCCAGGCCCTTGTGATGCACCAGGCCCAGCAGCAGACAGCCTGAGCCCGCGCCGAGCTTGCACCCCTGCTCATACAGGGCCTTGGCCCGACCCAT
This sequence comes from uncultured Myxococcales bacterium, assembly GCA_903919145.1. Lineage (GTDB taxonomy): Bacteria > Myxococcota_A > UBA9042 > UBA9042 > UBA9042 > SXRM01. The sequence continues at coordinate 5,734 of CAIXGW010000218.1, read as the reverse complement.
GTCGCGCGGAGCGCCGCGCCCGGACTCAAACAGATTGCCCAGGTGGGCGCAGGCCGGGCCATAGCCAGAAGAACAGGAGAAGCTAAATAATTCGGCAGCCTTGGTTAGGTCTTGCAGCACTTCGCGCCCGTCGGCAAACAGCGAGCCCAGGTAGCTGCAGCCGGCGGGATCCTTCTCATCACAGGCGCTCTTGTACAGGCGCAGCGCCAGACCGGTGTTCTCTGGCACGCCCTGGCCAATTTCGTGCATCGCCCCCCACTGCACGCAGGAGGGCATGTCACCGCCGCGGCAGGCCACGCTCAGCAGGTCGGCCGCGCGCACCTCATCGCGCTGGACGCCCAGGCCCAGCCGCAGCATCCGCCCCAGCCGGCCGCAGGTCGGCTGATCGCCGGTGCGGCAGCCCTCTTCGTACAGCAGCACGGCCTTGATGGGGTCGCTGGGCACCCCTTGGCCGCCTTCGTAGCGGTGACCCAGCAGGCCGCAGGCGCCAAGGATTCCGGCCATGCAGTCCGCTTCTTCGCGGCGCACCTGCAGCTGTTCAGCGGACGGCGCAGCGGCACCGCAGGCAGCAAGAACAGCCGCGGCGGTCAGAACCAGAGCCAGATTGCGCCAAACGCCTTGCAGTTGCACGTGTTCTAGGCCTCTTGCAGTTCTTCGGTCGGTTGGATCCGCCCGCCTTGGTATTTGGCGATGAGTGCCTGGGCGCGCTCGACGTCTGCCGTCGGCACCACCACACCGGTCGCATGGGCAAACGCCAGGGCCGGATCCAGGCCGCCCAGGTCATCGGGATCGATCAGATTGGCGTCAATGCCGTTGGTGCGCAGCCACTGCAGAATCGGCTGTGCGTCCATTGAGTTGTCGGCGTACAGCACTTTTGTCTCATTCGAGAACATGGCCACCTCCGGACTCCCACCTAGACCGAGGATAGCAGGCATCGCGCTTGACGCAACCGCGCCGCCAAGCCGCACGCCGTCTGGCGCTACCGCGTCGCTACTTGGGCAGGGAGCACACCGCCGAGTTGGAGTTGGCCAGCGGGCTGATGTAGCAAGGCTTGATGCAGGGCGAGCCAGTCGCCTGCCACATGGCGCCGCCTTTGGGGTCCTTGGGATCTTTCTTGGCCAGGCAGGCGTCGCCGCTCTGGAAGCACTGGGTCAGCACTGGTCCTGTGCCGCCCATGGCTTCATTGGGCCAGTTGACCTTGCCGACGTACCACAGGTCCACCGGGTTCAGGGCCACGTCTTTGAGTTCTACCGCCAGCTTGCCCAGCACGTAGATCCGCGCTGTGGCGTAGGACTTGCCAAAACCATGATCATTCCAGTAGTGCACCCCCACAGGGTACTGGATGGCTTCGGTGGCCGTGCCCTCGGGCGAGTCCAGGTTGATGTTCTCTGGCCCGGCGCCGTCGGTGTCGTCCAGATCCAGGCGGGCGTCGTCGGCTTCGGTGGCGGCGCTGCCCCACTTGGGGGTCGGGTTGAACCAGAACACGTCAAAAGGCTGGCTGAACCATGGGTCGGCGCTGCCATCGCAGTCCTGATCCGGACCCTGGGCTAGGGGGCTGGCGAGGTGGACGTCCATGTCTGCGCCCACGCCTTGGCCTTTGTCGGTCTCGTCGGCATCTGCTGGCGTTTTCCACAGCAGCTCGATGTGCAGCGCCTCGCTGGGGACCACCAGTACGGTCACGCAAGCGGGCGTGCAGGACTGCTGGGGCGGGCTCTGGTCGTCCCACACGTCCAGGCAAAACACGTACTCGCCGGCAGCGTTGGCTGTAAAGCTGGGGCTTGGGAATGTAGCGCCCGGCACAAAGGTCTGCTTGCTGCCCTCTGGTTGCTTCTGCACCGACCACTTCCACTTGCTGATCGAACCGCCGCCCGGGGCAATCGACTGCGCGCCGCTGAGGTGCAGCACCGTCTGCGGGACCACCTGCTCGCCCTCGGCGATGGCGATCTTGGCCTCTGGGCAGGTCTTGGCCATGCACACGCCGGTCAGCTTCAAAGCCACCGGAGCTGCGTTGGAGGCGATCTCCAGCGAGGCCAGGTCCGGCAGCGGCGACTGGGTCGCGGCGTCCAGCGGGCTCAATACCGGCGGCGAGTAGATGGCCGGCACCTCTATGCTTTCATTGGGGGCCACGATCCACGGCGCGCTCTCTGAGGGTGCGCCTTTGGTGCCGTAGCTCAGGCTGTAGGCGTCGCTGCCGCCGGGCTTGATCGCCAGCTTGGTCAGGGTCAGCTTCTCTGTGCCGCAGTTGGCAATGGCCAGCGCCACCGTTGAGGTCTTGCCAAGCTGGGCCACCCCAAAGTTGACCACCGGCGACGGCTTGACGGTGATGCAAGGCACCTTGCTGTTGGCGCGCACCAGCACCGGCATGCCGCCCTTGATCGATGCGTCGTTGGTGAAAAAGCGGATTTCGCCCTCGCGCTTCTTGTCGTCGGTGGGCTTGAAGACCAGCTGGGCCGCCAGCGACTTGTTGGGCGCCAACGCAATGGGCGGGTCAAAAAGGATAGGCGTCCCAGGCTTGTACGTCTGGTCTTCCATCAGCAGGTTGAAGGCCGGCGCCAGGTCCAGGTCGATCTTGCTCAGGTAGAGGGTGGCGTCGCCATTGTTCAGCAGCGTGACGTCGCGGCCCTCTGCCTTGCCCACTTGCACGTAGGGAAACTCGATCTCATCTGGCTGGACCACCAGCTTGGGCTTGCCGGTGGTGGTGTAGATCTGGAAGCACAGTTCTTTGTTGGCAAAAGTCTCGTCGCCGCCCAGGCGCAAGCACACCTTGGCGGTGCGACCGATCGTGTCAAAGTGTTTGTAGCGAATGCGGAAAGTCTCTTGCGTCTCCAGATTCTTGGCGGAGTTGTCCATGCCGGCCGGCACGACTTTGTGCCACAGGCCCGCCATGTCGGCGCAGCGTTTCTCGCCGGTGCCGTTCCAGCAGCTAAATGCTTGATTATCTTTGGTTTCGTTGGGGCTCTTGGCGGTGTACTCTAGGCGCACTTCATCGATGCGCAAGGCCGCGGCGCTGGCCGGATTGGCGGTATTGCCCAGGCGAAAGTCGACATCCATGACCGAGTTGACCGAGACAAGCCCGGCCTGAACTTCGGTTTTTTCGCCAGCAGCGCCGGTCAGCGCCTGGTTGGTGGTCACCCGCCGCAAGTCGACTTTGGCATAGCAGTCAATGGATACCGCGCCGCCGCCGGCCACGGTCGCCAGGCACTTCTCTACACCGCCGCCGCTGTCGCTGCTGGCGGTGGGCTCGTCGCTGCAGCCAAGGCTGGCTGTCGCCAAGGTCATGGCCCAAAGCAATGGCAAACTCGCCCAAATCCTGGTGATTCTGACCATCGCCCCGTCCTTACAGCGGTCGCCACCGCGCCAGTTGCTGCGTTTTCCACAGAGATCCACGGACCCGCTACCAACCCTGCATGGTGCGCAATGCGCTCGGCTGACGCAAGGGTCGACCCCAGGACCCGCGGCGAAAGCGCGGCGTTGGCTTGGGTCGCGCGGCCGCGTCTGCTATGGTCACGGGGCGAGGGCGGCCGCGGGCCGGCACGGTGGTGGGTAAGGCGGTCAGCGGCAATGGCGGCACGGAATTGTTGGATGGCGCCCGCATCGGGGCGAGGGGCACCTCTGCTGTGGGGCTGGGTCGCTGCGGCCCTGGTGGCCCCTGCGCTGGCGACCGGCTGTGCCACTGAGGCCGATTTTGCGCCCGCAGACTCTGCCCCCTACGCCCAGGACACCGGCACACTGGAGGACGGCGCCATCGAACAGCCGCAAGCCGAAGTCGGCGGCGCCAGTGAAGAGGGCACGGACTTTGTGGACTGGAGCAGCGGCAGTGCTGAACCGGCGATCACCCGCGGCCCTCAGGGTGGCCAGCATATTTGGGTCAGTGCTCACATTCGCCACGTATTTCCCAACAAGATCAGGGTGGCAGTGACCATGTACCTCGAAGAGACGGCGACCTCGATCGAGGTCAAGCCCGGCCGGGTAGAGATGACCGGCAACCTCAAGGCCGATGGCGACTGGCTGATCTACCCGGGCATCGCGGCGTTTGTCAAAGAACCCTGCAAGATCAAAGATCGCAAAGTTCGGGTCGAGCTCGACGTCGATGACCTCTATGGCCGCAAAGTACAGGCCAAGGCATGGATCCGCCCCACCTGGGACGGCGTCTGCACGCAGTAATCAGGCTTGGGCGACCTGCCAGAAGCACAGGCCGCAAAGCAGAAAGGGGGACCAGCATGCGCATTGGCATTATCGGCTCGGCGGGCACTGGCAAGACCACACTGGCCAAGGCGCTGGCCCAGCACCTGCATGCGACCTATGTGCCGGACGCGGTGTTGTCGGTGCTCAAGGACCGCGGCCGCGACTCGTGGCAAGGGGTCGTGGCGGGCGATCGACGGCGGATCCGCGAAGAGGCACTGCGCCGCAAGATCTCTGCGGAGGCCAGCGCCGAGGCCTTTGTTTCTGACAAAACGGTCATTGACTACCTGGCTTACTGGCTGCAAAACCAGAGCGAGCAGGAATTGCGCAATGTCAATGAGGAGTTCCTGGAACTGTGCAAGGAGGCTGCCAAGCGTTACGACGTCCTGGTGCTGCTGCCCTACCGAGCCGAGGTGAGCTACGCCATTGGCCGCAATCAGGATCCCGTGCACAACCTCAAGGTCGCGGCCCACAAGCTGGGGCTGCTGATCCTGCTGGAGCTGCCCTATGTGCGGGCGCCCTATCAGTTTGGCGAGGATCTGGGGGCGTGGTGCGCCCAGTGGCTGCCGCCGATCACAGCGGAGCAACACCCAGCCGCGGCGTCTGAGGTGACCGAGTAGCGGATCCCCTAGGTAGGCTTGGCGACGATCGGCACGCTGCGCAGGCTGCCCGGCTTGGCGGGGATGGCGTCCATGGCGTGCTCGGCCAGCGCGGTGATCGTCAGGCTGGGGTTGACGCCAAGGTTGGCGGGCATGACCGAGCCGTCGCACACGTACAGGCCTTGGTAGCCGTAGACGCGCTGCTGGCCATCGACCACTCCCTGGCCTGGAGGGCCAATCGGGCAACCGCCAAGGATGTGGGCGGTTGTCGGGATGTCCAGCACGACCTCGTTGACGGCGGACATCGGAATGCCGTTGATCTTGTTGGCGACGCGCCGGGCCACCTCATTGCCAATCGGGATGTAGGTGGGGTTGCTGGTGCGCCCGGTAGGCACTTGGGTGCCCAAGCGCTTGCCAAAGGGCCACCACCAGCTGCGCTTCCACACGCCGGTCAGGCTGTTGTCCAGGGTCTGCATCACCAGCAGGATGACGCTGCGCTTGGCCCAGCCAAATTTCCACAGCGTGCGGGTAAACTGCCAGGGGTGGCGCAGGGCCGTGCCGATCCAGCGCAGCCAGCGCGGCACCCGGCCGCCGCCATCGGTCAGCAAGGTGGCAAGCAAGCTAAGGGCATCGTGGCCTTCGCCATAGCGGACCACTTCAATGTGGGTGTGCTGGTCAAAGAAGGCGCCTGAGGTAATGGCCACGCCCTTGCTGTAGTCCACAGGGTGGCCGTCTGGCTGGGTGGCGTTGCTGGCGGTGGCGCCGCAGATCGCCTCGCTGTTGGTCCGCAGCTGCTGGCCCAGCCGCTCGGGCAGGTGGGGCAGGTCGCCGCAGTCGCGCGCGTGCATCAGCAAGGGCAGGGTGCCCAGCACACCGCCAGAACACACCACCTGACGCGCGCGCAGCGTCTGGCGCTTGCCCCACAGCCGGCCCAGGCCAATCGAAGGCCGCAG
>CAIXGW010000217.1 GCA_903919145.1 uncultured Myxococcales bacterium | reverse complement strand
TACCCGGATCACGTGCCGCCGACTTCGATTTTGCGCGAGTTTATTGGCTCCAGCGGATTTGAGTACTAGTACCCAAGGCCGTTAATTCGATCCGGGCTACGCCCGGTTCTTGTTCACAGGTCTTGGGTCCTACTGTTGGGTCTTCTTCCGTACCCCAAACCGCGTCCGTTCCGGAACCCGGATCGAATTAACGGTCTTGGGTACTGATGGGCAGCTCAGCCAGATAGGTCCAAACACCGATCATTTGCTGCGTACTATCAGAACACCCAACCACTACTGGGACTTGGCCGACACCACAACTTTGCTATCGGTGCAAGCGACAGTCCACTTGGCCGGGTCAAACACGGCGGGCGCCCAGGCCTCACAAGCGTCGGCGAAGCCAGCGTTGCCCACCACCAGCCCCGGGGTAGTCTTCTGGAGCGCCAGGGCCATCGGCGTGGCGTAGAAAAGCATATCGCTGACAACCAGGGCGACGAGCGACGCACTCTGCTGTGACAGATTGGCTACTTGGCCGATCGGCGTGTTCAGGTCCGCTACGTCGAAATGGGCAGCGATGGCTGGTTCCAGGGCCGGGTCCAGATCGGGAGCGCTCCAAAAGCGATCCGTAATGGCCACCACAACTGCGCGCAATGGCATCGTCGGGTTGGCAAGGGCAGCCGTCTGCAGCTGGCCAAGCCAGTCCTGACCACTTGGCGAAGCCACTGGGGCAGCAGACATGGGCAAGAACGCCAGAAACGAGTTCCAGCTAGACAAGAACACGTAGCTGATCTCTCCAAAGCCCTGAGCCCCATCGTCGATGTAGCTGCCCAGCTGGCGGGTCAAGAAGACGGTGGGCTCAAATTTGCCTGACTTGGGTGGCATTTCCGTCTGCGGGCCCAGCGGCGAGCGGTCCAGCGCCAGCAACGCCAGGTTGGCCAACACCGTGCCGCGCTCGCGGTGCAGGGCGTCACCGGGTCCGTTGCCGTGCAGGCTCTTGTCAGGCGTGTCGCTGGCAAATGGGTCAAACACCAGCGGCCACGGGTAGGCGCTTGTGCCGCAGCCTGCTTGGGGCGCAGCGGGATTGAAAAGGGGGTCCGTCGCGATGTCCAGCAAAAGCGCGCGCAGCGACCAGTGATTGGCCAGCAGGGTGGTGGTCAGCGCCTGCAAGCGGTCGCGCTGCGCAGCGTTGCGGGCAAACCCGTGGGACTGCTGCAATGGCGCGCCCATGGCAACCTGCCACACGCCGTCCGCCACACGGGCGGCGACCAGCCAGGCAAATGCTGTCGCTGGTTGCTGGGCCAGCACCTCGGGCGACGGCAGCGGTGCAGCCTTGCCCACCGCAACCACGCCTTTGTGCAACAGATCCTCCAGGTGCCACACCGAGGCTGGCCCCGCCAATTTGCCACCGAACCATGCTTGGACGCCCGACGGATCTGGGCCGACCGCACTAACCGGCAAGAACTCGCCGCACTTCGCGCTCCAGCCCCACGGCCGAATCGCCGGCGCCGGGTCCGCCGGCCAGCTGCCCTGCTCGCCAGAAGCCATCACGGCGGCCTTGCCAATCACGCCATGGTAGCGGAACAGGGCATGAACCTCCTCCGGAGGCCGGCCGGTGACTTCGCCGAAAACCGCTTTCTCAAACTGGCCTGCGATGGGCCAGTGGTGGTCCTGGGCCGGGTCGGGATGGTCGCCGACGCCCCAGGTGCTGTTGTGGCACCCCAAGCACCCCAGGTTGCGACCGAGGTAGGCGGCGCCAAAGCGTTCGCCAAACACGTTGCGGCGCGTCAAGTCCATTTCGAGCGCTGGCGTGTTGCCACAGTACGGCGAAGGGGCAGCCAACATCTGAAACAGACGGCCGCGCAAGAGCGGCGACAGGTCGTCCAAGTCCAGAGCCGACTTGGCCAGGTCTCTTAGGGTCTTGCCGCTGGCGGTTGCGGGCGCTTGTGGTGTATTATCACGCACTTGAGCCGCAAACACCCCTCCATCGCTGCCCGGCGCCCCCGCCAGAGTGCAGGCGGGCTGGGTCTCGGGTGGCTGCCGGTCGACGCGCAGAATGTCGAAAACATGCTCCACCCAGCGGACATTGTAGTTCGGCTGCAATGTCATGGCTTTTGCAACATTCTTGCGGCCAGCCAGGGCCACCATCTGCGCCAGCGCACGCACCTCGCCGATGCCTTTTGGCTTGCGACCCGCCAGCAACGGCAGGGCGCGGCGCACCCAGTTCTCGTCGCCGCCGTCGCAGGTCACGTCGCCGGGCAGGCCGGTGGCGCCGGTATCTGTGGCATCGGCGGTGTCGGCGGTATCTGCCGCGTCAGCATCGTCTGCGGTATCTGGCGCATCCACGGCGTCAGCGGCGTCTGCAGTATCTGGCGCCTCCACGGCGTCAGTGCCCGCTGCACTATCTGGCGCATCCACAGCGTCAGCGGCCTCTGGCGTATCTGGTGCCTCCCCAGCGTCAGCGGTCTCTGCGGAATCTGGCCCATCCACGGGGTCAGCGGCGTCTGCGGCATCTGCCGTTTCTTCGGTAGGTACGGCATCTAAGGTATCTTCGGCGTCTGCGCTAACCGCGGCATCTGCGTCGGCACCGGGCTGGACATCCCCCCCATCGGCCGTGGCGGCGCTTGCATCTACAGGGGCGACGCTGGTCTCGGCGGTGTCGGCTACAGCGTCCGCCTCTACCGGTGGCGCCACTTCTGAGCACGCGCCGGCCAACAGGGCTAGGGCAGCCAGCCAGGCGGGCGCCCTCATAGCGGCACCCCGAGAATTTGGGTGCGCAGGCGCATCAGGGCCTGGGTCTCATTGGCTGCGCCCTGCACGTCGCCGTAGGAGAAGAGGTCGCCCTCAAACGGCCAAATGCCCATCGCCATCAGCAGCGCCATCCGCAGCTCTGCCGGCGACACGGCCTTGCTGGGATTGGCGTTGGCATCGATCGCCCCGACAATTCCTTTGGGGCACAGACCTGCCGGCCCCCCCAGTAGCTGTACGGTATAGGCAGCCGGATGGTGGTTGCGGCCGTCTCCACCGTTCTGCACCCCTGGCGAGCGGCCAAATTCGGTGTTCAGCACCACCAAGGTGTCATCTAGGTTGATCTGGCCCGGAATTGCTTGGCCAGGCACGGCGATGGTGTTGACCAGGCGCTGCAGGACATAGGGCAGCCGCGCGACCGCCCGCGGGGCGTATTTGACGTGAAAGTCGTAGCCGTCTGGCATCGGCGAATTCTCGCTGTAGCCCGAGTCATTGACCAGCACGTACCGGGTGGCCTCGCCGGGCAGTGTCAGCAGCTTGGCCGCCACGGTGAACATGGCCTTTGAGCGGTCGTAAGCAAACGACTCGCCACCGGCAGTGCCAGCCGGGCCGGCAAAGTCTTTGGCCACAAGCACGTCGCCCAGGCCGGTCGCCTGAGCCACCTGAATCGTGGCGCCAGAGTGCTGCTTGATTAGCGGCGCCCGCACGGGTTCGACGGCGCCCGGCCTTGTCATGCGCGCCACATTTTGCTGCTGCAGTGCCTGCCGAAGCCCGCTGGTTGACGCAGCCTGGTCGAGCCAGGCCTTGAACTGGCCGAGTTGCCCCACAAAAGAGGCCGATGGGTTCACCAGGATCGTCAAGGGCTGGCAGATGCCCGGGTGCTTGCCAATGGTATCGCCAAATGGCTGGCGCAGCTCGTCGCCCGTCAAGCTGTAGGCCCAGGGAAGCTTGCCGGGTTTGCCCTGCAACGCCAACTGGCGCCGCTGAATGGCGGTGCCCATGCTTGCCGCGCGCGGTGCCGACGGCAAGAGCCCTGACAGGCCAACAGAAATGGCAGGCGTGTGCGGAAAGACGCCGTGGCTCAGCACCAAAGTGCGTAGGCGTGCCACCAAGTCCGGTCGGCTGCGCAGGGGATCCGTCAGCGGCCCCAGGCATACGCCGGCTCCCAGCAGGTCGGTGGCGAACGGCTGTGGTGTCAGCGCAATCTTGGTGTACTTGGCCAGCAGCGCAGGCAGACTGTTGGGCCCTTCCTGAAAGGTCCACCACATGGCGTTGGCGGACTTTCCATATTTGGCATCTGGAACGCAATAGAAGGACTCCCACGGGCTGATGCCACCGAGCAGAAACACCTCCAGGATGTTCTTTGGCTGCAGGGTCGCTGGCAATGCAAGTGACTGAGCCCAAGCGGGAAAACTGCCCCACGGCTTGCCGGCATCCGACCACAGCGAGCGCTCTCCAAGCACGCCGCCCGCGGCGCAGCCTGCCAGCGCGCCAAGCATCTGGCGCCGGTTCACCAGCAACCTCTGCCCCACCGGCCCATCGGGCGCACCATGCAAGCAAGAGTCATGTTTACCTCCGCGGCTACCCTGCCCCTCGACCGTTGGCTGCCGGGATACGGGCAACGGCGCGGACTTATTTGAATAGATGCTCGCCCCTGCCGGTGCTGGCCAGTTCCGAGTATACCCGTTGGATTCCGCTGCGCCAAGAGGAAGATGGCCCAGCCGACGCGGCCGCGGCAATTCGCTGGCATGAAGTGGACGTGGAGCGGCCAGGCGGCTCCGAAGCTGCGACTCGCCACAGGCTGCGGCCCTTCTCCGCCGGTAGGCAAAACCTAATGTTTACAGTGAGTTGAGAGTCTGAATTGCTCTGGGGTGCGGAAAATGACCCCGAAGCAGCGCCCAAGACCTGTGGACCACCACCGGGGGCAACCCCAATGAACAGTCCTGGCCCCCAGGATGCTAGCGGCGCTGGCCCTCCGCCAGGGCTTGCAGCACCTGCTCTGCCAGCCGCAGCGCGCCGCGGAAGCCCAGCCATGGGGCGGGTAGCAAGAAGTGCCTATTTTCGCTAGGGAAGCCGAATTCCACCAGCGGCCCCTTCCAGGCCAAGAGCTGTACCGCTTCTACGCTGCTGCACAGCACCACCTCTGCCCCGGCCAGCGGCCGCTGCTTGCGCGGATCTACCAGTGGGTCCAGCGGCCCGACCTGGGCCAGCTCGGCGACGGCGTGGGGCGTCGGGTCCTCTAGCCACACCACGTCCTGGGGCAACGGCTGCTGCAGGGGCCCGCTCAACAGGGCCTCTACCTCGCGGCGACCGCCCAGGCGAAAATGACTGACCCCCAAAACTGCTGGCACCATACCCAGTTCCTGCAATAGCGCCACCAAGCCGGCCAGCCGCGGCGCCTCGGCAAAGGCGGCAAAGCGACGGCCTTGCAGCGATCGCCGGGCGAGCTCGGCCAGGGGCTTGGCTGCCTGCAATTCGGCGTCGGCAAAGGCCTCAGCCCTGCGCAGGTCGGCGCCGGTCTGTCGGGCCACCTGCAGCAGCCACTGGCGCGTTCCGGCAAAACCCATTGGCAGACCAGGTGGTTCTACCAGGGTCACCCCGGCTGCAAGAGGGCCGGCCGCCAGAGGGCCAGCTGTGCGCGTGCCGACCGTGCGCGAGCCGGCCGTGCGCAGCGCTGGCAGCGCCGGTTTCAGCCACGGCAGCGCCAGGTGATGGCCAGCGTGGACCGCTTCGCTGAGGGTCGCGTAGGGCTCGCCGGCAAAGAACACCGCCTTGGCCTTGAGCCCCAGGCCCCACAGCAGCCGGCGAACCTCGGCGACATTGCCAGTGCTGTCGCCCTCATAGCGGTCAAAGGGCAGGCCAAGCACGCTGACTTCGTCGGCCCTGGGCTTTGGCAGGGGGCCCTGCTCCGCCGCCTTTTCAAACTGCCGCAAGAACAGCGTCGCCGCAGTGGCCGCGTAGCCACCCCACAAATCGTCTTGGTAATTGCGAGCGTGGACGTGGACCACATCGACGCCAGTGCGGGCGCGGCTGCGCTCGACCACCGCCTGCAGCGGCTGCACCTGCAGAGACAGCGGCGTCGAGCAGTCGATTACCACCAGCTGACTGTGCAGACGCCGGGCAAACGCGGCAATTTCATCCTCCAGCTGCTCGGTCGAGCCTTGGATCAGGTCTTCGTCGATCAGCTGCGAGTAGCGGCGGCGGTTGTGGGCATCCTGCACGCCGTCGTGGCGCACCAGGTGCTCCTGGGTCTTGACCTTGCAGCCCACCGAGGCGTGGCACATGCACATGGCGTCCAAAATCGCGTGGCTGGCCAGATAGATGCCAAAAAACGGCGTGTGGCTGGAGGCACGGATGATCAGGTCATCCAGCGTAAGGTCGTCCACTGCCAGTCTCCTTGCTCTGCTGGACTGCCAGGAGCTCGCTCGGTCGGCGCAGCTGTACCTGCACCCGCGGGTCGTTGGGCTGGTGGCGGTCGGCTTTAAAAATCGTGTAGAAATATACGCTTAGCGCAGAAATCAGCTTCTCAATGTTGCCAGGTACCTCGCGATAGCCCAGCCCGGTGGCGCGGTGGTTAAGCAGGGCCACGCCGGCTTGGCTGGTCTGATCGAGCAAGAAATCGGCGCCGTAGAACAGCGGATAGCGGCCGGGGGGCAAGAACTGCTCCAGGTTGCCCGGCGCCGGAAACAGACCAAACGGCAGGTCGCACTGCAGATCGGCCAGTACTTGCGCTGTGCGCAGCTCGTTGGCCGGATCCTGGGGCCCCTGAATGAGCAGATCGCACTCAAAACCAAGCTCTTGCAGCATTGGCAGGTCGCCCAGCTCTTCCAAAGCGATGCGCCGCAGGTCAAAGCTGCGCACCGAGCCGATGTTGTACGCGCAGCGCAACGGCTGGGCACGAAGCCGGGCTTGATCTTCATGATCCCTGCGGAATTGCCCTATCGCCTGGGTCGCGTGCTGGCGGTCCGCGCCCAGGACCTGCCGCCCCTCTGCCCCCGCAGCCTGGGCGATCTGCCGCCAGAAGGCGTCACTGGCCTGAACCCCTGCGGGAATGGGTACTTCAACAATGCGCTGCTGCCACTGATCGCGGGCCATCTCGCTGTAGCCCAGCAGCAGATTGGGCCCAGGTTGAATGGACAACTCCGCGTCCGCCGCCCGCAAGAAGTCGTCCAGGTGCGTGTCGGTGCTGAGCACGGCATTTAGCGTCAAGCCCAATTCGCCAAGCCCGTCGCGGATTTCTGCCAGCTCATTGGGGCCCAGGTCAAAGCCCACCAGGTTGACCCGCCGCCGTACCTCAACCCCAGTTGGCTGCGAGGCCCGCGCCAGCAGGCCAAAGACCTTGTCTACTACCTCTGCCGGCGACACTGGCCGCAGGCCGTGGGTCAGCTCGGCTTCGACGCGCATGCCCAGCTCTCGCCCGGATTTCTTGGCGATATTTCGCAGGTTATCGCCGATCATCACCGTGGGGCAGGTCGATAGCACCACCGTCAGCGCCGGCTGCCAGGCTTCGCCCACCAGCTGCAGGGCCTTGCGCAGCTTGGCGCCGCCCTGGCCCGTCACCAGCTCGTCCTCTTTAAGGTTGGTGCACAGGAACTTATACGGCAGGTCGCCCTGAATGAGCTGGCGGGTTTTTGGCACCACGTTGGAGCAATCGCGGTCGCTGTGGATGATTACCGCCAGCCGCCCGCCGATCCGCGCCAGTACTTCGGTCGCGCCCTGATAGCTGCAGGCTTCTTGGGCTAGCAGTGCGCCGGGGTACATGCGGTGGGGGCGAAAGCGAGCCATGGTCGGTAGTGTCGCAGGCGCCAGCGTAGGTCGCAAGCCAAGGTCGCTCAGGGGCAGGCGGCCAGCGCCGTGGCCAGGGGCTCGACGGCCGGGAAGCACCTGCTGGGTGGCTGTGCTGCCGCGGTCAAGCTCAGAGCGACTTGAAATCACGCCATAATTGTCGGTTGACGGTAGTCCCCAGCGGGCGTAGGCTTGGGGCTGACGGCTGAGATGGCCTTGGCCGGGGGCGACATGCCGCAGGCGAGCAGGGGCGACGGGTCGTCTCTGCATTTCCCTCTGCCCATTGCGCAACCCGGCATTCCGTCAGTGCCATCAGCTGAGCTGACCTGAGCGGGATGCTGGTGCACGGCAATTGTCGGCGCTTGCGGTCCAGGACTTCTAGAGGACGCCGCTGGCTGCGCGATAGCCGCCGTCGGCGAGCGGCCCTGCACGAAATTGCAGCAAGAAAGAAGGTGTGCTGTGAAGACCTTCGACTGGGACCAGAATTTTGCTACGGGAATCGACGAAGTAGACGATCAGCACCGGTTCCTGGTGGAACTGATCAATCAGCTCGGCCAGGCGATGGCTACCCAGGGCGCAGAAGACGATGCGCCGCTGCTGTAGATCGTCAGCCAGCTGGTGGTGCCGGTACGCCGTGTCGATGCTGGTTGGCAGCAGCATGCCGATGGCAGAACTGCTCGCGGAGGCGGCCAGCCTGATTCCGCCCGCCTTTGCTCCGGCCGCCACCTGCGCCAGGATCGTCTTGGAGGGACAGGCATATCAGACTGACAACTTTAGAGAAACGCCCTGGAAGCTGCGCGCTGAGGCTGCCAGTGCGGCGGGCGACGTGTGCACCGTTGAGGTGTTCTATCTGGCAGCGGGCCCGGGGCCGAGTCCAGGTCTGTCTACGCCTGAAAAGCAGTCGCTGCTCGCTGACGTGGCCCAAAACCTTTGCACCGCCGCCGAGCGGAGCCACGTCGCCGCTGCTCTGCAGGAAAGCCAAGCGATTTTTCCGATGTTCATGGCCAATTCGCCGATCTACGCCTTTATCAAGGAGGTGACGGCTACTGAGAGCCGCGTGGTCCAGGCCAGCGAAAATTATCAACAAATGGTCGGTATCCCCGGGTCGCAGATGGTCGGCAAGACCATGCCGGAGCTGTTTCCGGCCGACCTGGCCCCAAAGTTCCTGTTGGACGACCAGTCCGTCGTCACCGAAGGCAAAGTGCTTAACCTGGCTGAAGAACTGAATGGCCGGAGCTACAGCACCATCAAGTTTCCCATCCGCTACCACGGCAAGACCCTGCTCGCCGGCTATACCATTGACATCACTGAGCGCAAGACGGCCGAAGAAGCCTTGCGCCAGAGCGAGGCAACGTTCAAGAAGCTGTTTGACGACTCCACCGATGCCATGGCCCTGGCTGACAGCCATGGCGTCTTTGTCCAGTGCAACCAAGCGGCGCTGGACCTCTTCAAGATGACGCGAGAGCAGTTCATCTTGCTGACCCCCTCCGATGTCTCGCCCGAGTACCAGCCCAACGGCCGGAGATCAGGCGAATTGGCCCGCGAGATGACCCAGCTGGCGCACCGCAATGGCCTGTGCCGGTTTGACTGGAACTGCCACAATACCCAAGGGGCAGAGTTGGTCGTCGAGGTCTCGCTGATGCCCATCGTGATCAAGGGGCAGTCTATGCTTCACGTCACGCTGCATGACGTAACACGGCGCACAAATGCAGAAACTGAGCTTGCCCGCCACAAGCAGCATCTAGAGCTGCTGGTCGCAGAGCGCACCGCCGATCTGCAGGCCAGGACCAAGCAGCTGTCAGACACCCAGTTCGCCATGGAGAATGTGGGCATCGGCATTGCCTGGAACGATGCAGCCACTGGTCGCTTTCTGTACGCCAACGAAGAAGTCTGCCGCCAGCTGGGCTACGGCCGCAACGAGCTGCTCAAGCTGGGCATCAGCGATGTCAACCCCGATTTTTCCCAAGACGCTGTGGCCCAGGTTGTAGAAGACCTGCGCCAAAGCGGCACCGGCACGCGGCTGGAGACCCGCCATCGCCGCAAGGGCGGCAGCGTCTTTCCAGTAGAGGTGACGTTCTATCTGCAGCGCGATCCGCGAGGCGACTTTTTCGTCGCTTTCCACAGTGACATCACCGCGCGCAAGGAAGCTGAGTCGGAGCTGCTGGCCGCCAAGGAGGTTGCCGAAGCCGCCAACCGCGCCAAGAGCGCATTCCTGGCCAACATGAGCCACGAGCTGCGCACACCGCTCAACGGCATCATGGGCATGACGGAGCTGGCCCTTCGCTCTACCCAGGACCCCAAGCAGAGTGACCAGCTGGGCAAGGCCCTACAGTCCTCTCGGGACCTGCTGCATGTCATCAACGACATTCTGGACATCTCCAAGATCGAGGCGGAGCGGATGCAGCTTGAGCAAATCGAGTTCACCTTGGCCCAGGCTTTGGAAAACTTCTTGCGCTTGATGGACCACAAAGCCACCGACAAGGGTCTGCGGTTCTTGCTCCAGCTGCAGCCCGGGCTGGCGGCGCGCCGCTTCACTGGCGACCCCAGGCGGGTGGTGCAGGTCCTGGTCAACCTGGTGGGCAACGCCCTCAAGTTCACCGATCACGGCGCCATCACCGTGGGCGCTCGCGTCGTCGAAGAAACAGAGGACAGCGCGCTGTTGCGCTGGGAAGTGGCGGACACCGGCATCGGCATCGCCGCCGAAGCGCAGGCGCGCCTGTTCTCTGCCTTTGAACAGGCCGACAACCAGCATGACCCGCAAGTATGGCGGCAGCGGCCTTGGGCTGGCGATCTGCAAGCGGCTGGTGCACATGATGGGCGGCGACATTGGGGTCCACAGCAGCGCTGGCCAGGGCAGCACCTTCTGATTCACCTTGCGCCTGAGCAAGGCCAGTGCCACCGCAGCCGCGCCGGATTGGCCGGAGCACAGCCCGGAAACCCGCCTGCAGGCCCTCTACCTTGGCACCCGCGTCCTGCTGGCCGAAGACGAGCCGGTCAGCCGCGAAGTCGCCGTTGGCCTGCTGGAGCAAGCAGGCCTTGCGGTGGATGTAGCCGACAATGGCCAGCAGGCCCTGGACCTGGCCCGGCAGAACCGCTATGCCCTGATCCTGATGGACGTTCAGATGCCAAAGCTGAACGGGATCGACGCCTCGCGGGCCATCCTGGCCAATTCGCTCAACCGAACCACGCCGATCCTGGCGATGACCGCCAATGTTTTTGACGACGATCGCCAGCGCTGCCGCGAGGCCGGCATGGTCGACCACATCGCCAAGCCGGTGGACCCAGAGCAGCTGTACGCGACGCTGCTTGGCTGGTTGGAGAAGCGCGCCGGCTGATGGGCGGGCCCATTGCTAGCTTGGTGGGGTCGAACCAGGAGCTTGCGGCTCTTTGCCCGGGTCCCTGCTGCCAACGTCGTCGTCGTGGAGCATCCGGACCGCCGGGGTGGACACATCGTCAAACTGGCCGCGCTTGACGGCCCACAAGAAGACCGCCACGGATCCGCCCGACATGAGTAGCGCAATCGGAATCACCAGGTAAAGGACGGACATGCTGGCTACTCCGCACCGCGCCTGGCAAAAGTGCGCGACCTGAACGAGCTGGAGACGACGGTGAGAGAAGACAGCGGCATCAGCACCGCGGCAAACAGCGGATTGAGTACGCCACTGACCGCCAGAACCACGCCCACCAGATTGTACACCAAAGAGAAGGCGATGTTGCGGCGTATCACCGCCACCGTGCGCTTGGCGCCTTCGATCAGCTCTACCACCGGCTCCAGGCCTGGGCGAGTCAAGAAGGCGTCGGCGGCTTGGAGCGATGCCTCAGCGCCGCCGTGTACGCTGATGCCGACGGTGGCCGCCGCCAGGGCAGCCGCGTCGTTGACGCCGTCGCCGACCATCACCACGTCGCCGCGGGCCTTCTCCAGCTCGACGCGGGCCAGCTTGGCCTCTGGCGAGGCGCCGCCCCAGCACAGGTCCGCGTCCAGCCCCAATTGCGCCGCCACGGCCGCTACCACCCGCGGATGATCGCCTGACAAGATCCCGACACGGCAGCCGAATTGCCGCAGCGCCGCGATGCAGGCGGCCGCATCGGGCCGCACCGCGTCGCCAAAGCCCAGGGCCGCGCGCACCTGCCCATCTACCGCTACTAGCACCGGAGTGATCGCCCGCTCTGCCCACTGGGCGACCTGCGCCTGCGCGTCAAAACCCGTGGCAAAAGCTGAGGGGGACCCTGCCAGAAGTGCCGATGGTCCCAGGGTTAGGGCCCGTGGAAAATCTGGTCGAATTTCCCCGGTCCCATTTGCTTGCTGGGTGGGTCGCAAGTGCGCGCCCTCTATCGGGTTCGTCGCACCGCTCCGCGAGAGGTCTTGTCGAGTTATCTCTACGCGCGTCCTTGTCTGCGACAAGACAAACTCCGGCGAGCCCACCGTTACGACCTGGCCGCCAATGACGCCGCGCAGCCCGCCGCCTACTGTCTGCTCGACGTCTTGCGCTTCTGGCGCTGCCAGCCCTGGCCACGCCTGAACCACCGCGCGGGCCAGGGGATGGCTGGATTGCCGCTCCAGCGCCAAAACCAGAGGAAACACCGCTTCATCGCCGGCCGTCGCTTGCAGCGTTACCTTGCCTTGGGTCAGGGTACCGGTCTTGTCAAACAGCACGGTGGCCGGCTTGGACAGCCGCTCGACCACATCGCCGCCCTTGATCAGGATGCCCAGGCGCGCCGCCCGGCCGACGGCGGCGTGCACGGCCAAGGGGGTGGCCAGGCCAAGGGCGCAAGGGCACGTCACAATCAGCAGCGCCACAGCGTTGTCCAGGGCCATCGCCGGGTCCAGGTACCACCACAGCAGCGCCGTCAACGCCGCCAGCGAAAGGATGACCGCCACAAACTTGCCGACAATCGCGTCGGCCAGCGCCACGATCGGCGCGCGCCGCCGCGCCGCCTCTTCAACGGCTTGCATCAGCTTGCCAACGCGGGTCCCCTCGCCGGTGTGCTCTGTGCGCACGCGCACTTGCGAGGCCAGGTTGGTGGTGCCGGCGTGGACGCGCTCGCCCACCCCGACCTCCACCGGGCGCGACTCGCCGGTCAGCACCGAGGCGTCAACGGTCGTGGAGCCCTGATCGATGACGCCGTCCGTCGGAAAGGCTTCGCCCGAGCGCACTTCGACCACATCGCCGACCTGGACGCGCTCTATCGCCACGTCCTGCACCGCCCCGCGGGCGTCGACCAGGTGAACGGCGCTTGGCGCCAGGCTAAACAGCAGCTCTGCGGCATCGCTGGCCTGGCGCCGCTGGCGCAGCTGCACCCACCGCCCCACCAACAGCAAAAAGATCAAAGAGGCCACGGAATCAAAGTAGATTTCGCCCTGCCCTCGCAGCACATTCCAGGCGCCGCCCAGATAGCCCGCTGACAAGCCAATGGCCACCGGCAGGTCCATGTGCAGCAGACGGGTTTTCAGTGCCGACCATGCACCTTGGTAGAAGGGCTGCGCCGACCACAGCAAGCTCGGCAGCGTGACAAACATCGACACCCAGCGAAAAAGCTGAGTTGTGTCGGCGTCCATGTCGCTGAACCAACCGGCGTAGAGGCTGAGCGACATCATCATCACGTTGCCCGACACCGCCCAGGCCAGGCCAATGCGCATCAGCAACGTCCGCTCTTCCTGGCGGCGCAGCAGCCGGGTCGAGGCGCCGCGAAAGGGGTGGACCGGATAGCCAAACACGTCGATTTTGCGAGCGATCTCAGACAGGGCGACCTGAGCCGGATCCCACACAATCTCCGCCGACTGGCGGTGCAGGTCCAGGCGGCTGCCGACCACGCCGGGCAGGATCTGGGTCAGGCGCTCGACGATCCACACACAGGCCGAGCAGTGAACGCCTTGCAAGTACAGCTCTACCTGGTCCATGCCGCTGGGCAACGTCCGCACGTGAAGGTCGCGGAAGGCCTGGTCGTCGAGCTCGGTGTAGCTGCGGCCTGAGCTGCGCGTGGGCTCTGCTTTGCCGGCCTGCTGCCGCAGCTGGTAGTAGCGCTCCAGGCCCTGCTGGTAGATGGCGGAATAGACCGCAGCGCAGCCATTGCAGCAAAACTGCTGGGGACTCTGGGCCACCACGTCGGCCGGGGCCACTGGCAAGCCGCAGTGCGAGCAGTCGACCACCTGGGCCACCGCCGCGCAGGTGTCTGGGAATTGGCCGCCTTCAGCCGTTGCGTCCAGGTCACGGGTCATGGCAGCAGGCACCTTCTTCTCCGCTCTGAATCTTTTGCAGCTGCTTGACCGAGTCGGGCAATTGGCCACTGCGACCAGCTTGCAGCGGCAGGTTGGCGCGGTGCACCACCGCCAGCACGCCGACCACCACCAGCGCCAGCGCCGTGACCTTGGGCAGGTGGGCCCGCAGCGGCCCAGAGAGCTTCTGCACCCCCACGCCAAGACCGACCAGCAGCGGCAAAGTCCCCAGCCAGAATGCGGTCATCGCCGCAGCGCCCTGCCAGGCCGAGCCCATGCCCGCCGCCGTCATCACAAAGGCGTACAGCCAGCCGCACGGCAGCAGCGCCGAAGCCAGGCCCAGGCCGGCGGCCCGCACCGTCGGCGGCTTGGCGCGCATGGTCTTCATGACGGCGGCGTAGGCTCTCTGCAGCGGCGCCGGCACAGGCAGGTGCGGCAAAGAGGCACCCAGGCTGCGGGCCAGCGCCACCAGGCCCCAGGCGACCATGGCCGCGCCGGCCAGCACCGCAGCTGTCCGTTGGATGCCGGCCGCCGAGCCTGCCAGGTCCACCGCTTGGCCCAGGCCACCGGCCACCGCGCCCAGCAGGGCGTAGGTCAGCCACCGCCCGCCGTGGTACAGAAAGTGCGACACGGCCTGCTGGCGCCCGCTGGACTGGTCAGTGCCGGCGTAGAAAGCCACAAAGCCGCCGCACATCCCCGCACAGTGGGCGCTGCCCAGCAGGCTGGCGGCCAAGACGGTCCACAGAATGGCTGTCACATCGCCTCCGCAAGCATACCGTTACGGCTGCAGTTCTACCCGCTGGGTCCACTGAAAGGCATCGCTGCCGCGCGCCGCAGTGCCGTCGAGCTGGTACATCCCGGGGTGAGTCAAGACCACCTGGGCCTGATAGGTGCCAGCATCCGACTCAGACAGGTTCAATTTCAGAGGATTCTTGGGATCGCGGTTGTGCAGCAGCTGAACCGACGCCGTGGCGCCCTTCAGTGGCTGTCCGTCAGCGCCGCGCAGCCGCACGGTCACCGGCACCGCGCTGCCCGGGGCCTGCTGGCGCAGCGTGAGGATCTCGGCCTTCCAGCCCAGCTTCAGACTGGCTTGGCGCGCGGCCAATTGCTGGTCCCAGGCCACGGCTTTTTTGTAGTAGTCCTTCTCGATCAGCTCAGTTGGGTCGTGGGTCGCTTCCCAGGCCAGCCAGCCGCCAAAGACCACGGGAATGGCCAGCAGACCCACGATGATCAGCGGCCAGTACCAGCCGGCGTTGTTGGCCCGGCGGTCCGCAGCGGTTTGGGCGACGGCCCGGGCGGCCTCGACCACCAAGTTGTCACTGTCTGTGCCCTGCCCTGAACTCATTGTACCTCCGCCGGCCCGCCGCAGCCGGCCCTTGCGCGGGCGCTGGCGCCCCTGGTGTGTCTATGGACTGGTTCGCCCTTAGGGCCGCGGACCCAACACCTTGAAATTGACTGTCTTGTCAAAGCCGTTTCCGTCTTTGATCCGCACCGGCACGTCCAGCGAGCCGCGGACCGCCTCGACCTTGCCGGTCACAAAGAAGCCCACGGTGCGCACTTCGCCCTTCTTGACCTTGAGCGGATTCTCTGGCCCCACCAGCTGCAGCCCCGGCTGCCCCACCAGCTCTACCTGGTACTGGTGCTCCGCTGTGCTGTGGTTGTGGATCTTGACCCGCATCTGGTTCATTACGTTGCCGCCCTGCACGTCAAACGGCGCACCAATGCCGCGCAGCAGCGTGACCTCGCTGTCCGATCGGTTGGACACGACCGCCAAGAACAGCGCGCCGATGACCAGCAGGCCGGCGGGATAGAGGATAGTCCGCACTCTCAAGAGCTTGTGCTTCACAGTCTGGCTGATGCGCTGCTCAATCTCGTCTTGCGAGCTGTAGCGGACCAGGCCCCGCGGCTTGTGGATCTTGTCCATCACGGCGTCGCAGGCGTCTATGCACTGGGTGCAGGAGATGCACTCCATCTGCAGGCCGTCGCGGATGTCGATGCCCGTTGGGCAGGTGCGCACGCAGGCGCCGCAGTCTACGCAATCCCCCGCGGGCTCAGAGGTTGGCTGGGCAGCGGCGCTGGCCCCGGGGCTGTCTGCGGCGTCGCCCGCCAAGGGGGCTGCTGCGGCGCGGGCCAGGCTGGTGTCCTCTAGGCGGGTCTTGCGCAGCTTGCCGCGCGGCTCGCCACGTCCGCGGTCGTAGGCCACAATCAGCGACTGCTTGTCTAGCAGGGCCGACTGGATGCGCGCGTAGGGGCACGCCACCACGCACATCTGCTCGCGAAACCAGGCAAAATCAAGAAACATCAGCACGCTGGTGCCCAGCACAATGGCAAAGCCCTGGGGATGGTCGCCTGGCGACCCCAGCACCCAGTGCCCCAGCGTTTCAATCCCCACAAAGTACGCCAGAAACACGTTGGCCAGCACCACCGCCAACACCGCGTAGACGGCGTACTTGAGCAAGCGCCGCGGGTGCAGGCGCTGCTTGTCCATGGCCACCTGCGCTTTGAGGTCGCCTTCAATCAGCCGCTCAAGCGGCCGAAAAACGTACTCCATGTAGACCGTCTGCGGGCAACCCCAGCCGCACCAGGCGCGGCCGAACAGTGCGGTCAGCAAGAAAATCGCCAGAAAGATGCCCAGCATGGCCAGCATCAGCAGCACTGTGTCGGTCGCATACAGGGTCGTGCCAAAGAACGTGAATTCGCGGCGAGCCAGATCGAGCAGGACGGCCGGCTTGCCGCCGATGGGCACGATGGGCAGCGCAATAAACAGGGCGATAAGGCCCCAACCGACCATGGCCCGGCGCTTCCAGAAACCGCCCGCAGACAGCGCGGGCCGCAGCCACCGCCTGCTGCCGTCGACGTTCATGGTAGAGAGCACACGCTCGTTGGTCAGGTTGGCACCCATGGGCTTGCTATCTCCGGCGCACCGTTGAGTCACGCCTACGCTTGGTAAGAGACGCAGCGGGGGCCGAAGGTGCCACCCTCGACCCCCGCGCGGTCACACCTTCATCACACTATCAGAGCGGCGCCACCGGTGCGGCTGCCGGGGCGGCAGCTTCGGTCGCCGGAACAGGAACTGCCGCCGCAGCCGGAGTCACCGCTTCGGCCGCAGGGGCTGCAGGGGCTGTAGCAGGGGCAGCAGCCGGTGTCGGCGCTGGCGCGACCTCTTGGTCCACCGTGCCCTGCGGGTCTTTGCCCGGCAGGTTGGTGTTGCGGATCGAGGCGACAAACGCCACCACGGCCTGCAGTTCCTCTGGCTTGAACTGCTTGCCCCAGGCGGGCATTCCCTTCTCTGGCCAGCCGTTGCCCACCGACGTGTAGACCTGGACCAGGCTGCCGCCGTGGATCCAGGCTTTGTCCGTCAGGTTGGGGCCAATGCCGCCGTCTTTCTTGCTGGCGCCGTCTGGCCCGTGGCAGGCCGCGCACACTTCTTTGAACTTGACTGCGCCCTTGGCGACCAGCGCCGGGTCAGCGACCATGGCCTTGAGCTCGTCTTCGGTCTTGACGGGCAGCACAAACTTGGGCCACTTGGCATCGGCTTCAGCCATCTCGGCGGAGTACTCGTCGTACTTCATCTGGCCCGAGCCCATGACGTGGTAGTACATCCAGTAGCCCACCGCAAAGAAGAAGCAGAGCCAGAACAGGGCTTTCCACCAGCCCGGCAGGGGATTGTCATACTCTTGGATGCCGTCATAGCTGTGGTCCAAGATTTTGGGTTCTTGCGAACTCATGGTTGCACCTCGTTTAGTTGGCCGGCCCGACTGGGCGACTGTCTTGGGATGGGGTGGGCAGCGCCTGGGCGGGCGCGACGCGCAGGTCGTCGTCGAGCGGCATGTTGGCCCCGCGGGCCATCAGTTCGCGGTTGCGCGGCGAGAAGGTCCACAGCGCCTGGACCACGTAGACCAGGATGAACAGCACCATTGCCGTCACCGTCCAGCCTGCCAGGCCCATGCTGCTCATGATGTCGGTCAGCCTCACTGGCCACCTCCCGCCGCGGCAGCGGCAGCGGCGCCGTCTACCTTGGCCACCGGCTTGGCGGCGGTTTCGCCCTTGATGTCCTTGCCCAAGCGCTGCAGGTAAGCGATGACCGCTACGACCTGCTTGCTTTCCAGGGACTTCGGGCCGCCTTCCAGGGCAATGGCGTCGGCGATCTCTTTGGCTTGGGCGCGGGCGTGGGCTTCCGCAGTGCCGGCCTTGAC
Organism: uncultured Myxococcales bacterium; assembly: GCA_903919145.1. Taxonomy (GTDB): domain Bacteria; phylum Myxococcota_A; class UBA9042; order UBA9042; family UBA9042; genus SXRM01. The sequence goes on along the minus strand of CAIXGW010000217.1, from coordinate 5,511 downwards.
GTAGTCGCCGTAGGGCACGCCGATCATGGCCATGCCGTTGACGTTTTTCTCTACCTGCGGCCAGTTGAGGTCGTCGCTGATCAGCCAGCCAAACGCGGGCATGATCGAGTTGGCTACCACCGCGGGCGGATTCTCAAAGTGGCGCACGTGCCACAGGTGCGGGTACTTGCCGCCCACCCGGTGCAGATCCGGACCGATGCGCCGCGATCCCCACTGAAACGGGTGGTCGTAGACGAATTCGCCCGGCTTGCTGTATTCGCCGTAGCGCTCGGTCTCAGCGCGGAACGGCCGCACCATCTGCGAGTGGCAGTTGTAGCAGCCCTCAGCGATGTAGATCTCTCGGCCGGCCAGCTCCAGCGGCGTGTACGGCTTGACGGTGGCAATGGTCGGCACGTTGGACTGGATGAGGAACGTCGGGATCAGCTCGATGGCCGACGCCGCCACGGTCAGAAACACCAGCACAGAGAACATCAGGCTCTTGCGCTCCCAAGCGCGGTGCCAGCCCCAGTCCATGAATTTGCCGGTGTCGGGGTGGGGATCGGTCCAGTTGGGATCAAGGGCCGCGGCTTCGCCAACAGAGTCCGCGTAGGCGGCCGGGCGAGCCATCCAGGTCTTGAGCAAGTTCCAAGCGCCCAGGCACACGCCGGTGAAGTACATGGTGCCGCCCAGGATGCGGACCCAGTACATGGGCATCAGGCGGGTCACGGTCTCGACAAAATCGGGGTACTGCAGGCGACCCGTCTCGTCAAAGGCGCGCCACATCAGGCCCTGGGTCACGCCAGCGGTGTAGATGGGCACAATGTAGAGCAGCATACCCACGGTGCCGAGCCAGAAGTGCAGCTCTGCCTGCTTCTTGCTGTGGAGCTTGGCCTGGAACAGCCGCGGGGCCAGCCAGTACAGCATGCCAAAGCTGATAAAGCCGTTCCAACCCAGGGCGCCAGAGTGCACGTGGGCAATGGTCCAGTCGGTGTAGTGAGACAGGGCGTTGACGGACTTGATCGAAAGCAGCGGCCCTTCAAACGTCGACATGCCGTAGAACGTGACGCCAACGACAAAGAACTTCAGGACCGGGTCCTCGGCGACCTTGTTCCAGGCGCCGCGCAGGGTCAGCAGGCCGTTGATCATGCCGCCCCAAGACGGCATCCACAGCACCACAGAGAACAGCATGCCCAGCGAAGAAGCCCACTCGGGTAACGCGGTGTAGTGCAGGTGGTGGGGGCCGGCCCACATGTAGATGAACACCAGCGACCAGAAGTGCAGGATTGACAGCTTGTAGCTGAATACCGGGCGCTCGGCGGCCTTGGGCATGAAGTAGTACATGAGGCCAAGGAAGGGCGTGGTCAGGAAGAAAGCCACCGCGTTGTGGCCGTACCACCACTGCATCATCGCGTCCTGGATGCCGGCGTAGAGCGAGTAGCTCTTCAGTGGCGAGACCGGGATAGCCAGGCTGTTGAAAATGTGCAGGATTGCCACCGTCAGGATCGACGCGATGTAGAACCAGATGGCTACATACATGTGGCGCTCGCGGCGCTTGGCGATGGTGCCGAACAGGTTGATGGCAAAGACCACCCAGATGACGGCGATGGCGATGTCAATCGGCCACTCCAGCTCTGCGTATTCTTTGCCAGTCGTGATGCCCAGCGGCAAGGTGATCGCCGCCGCCACAATGATCAGCTGCCACCCCCAGAAGTGGATCCAGCTGAGGGTGTCGTTGAACATGCGCGCTTTGAGCAGGCGCTGCGACGAGTAGTAGATGCCTGTGAACAACGCATTGCCGGCAAAAGCAAAAATCACGGCGTTGGTGTGCAGAGGCCGCAGCCGGCCAAAGTGGAACCAGCCCACATTGGTCTGCGGAAAGGCCAATTGCGTAGCGATGATCAGGCCGACCAGCATGCCAACAATGGCAAAAACCACCGTGGCCGCCGCAAAGGCGCGGACGATGGCGTCGTCGTAGATAAATCGCTCCAGCTTTCCGGACCCTACTGCGGGTTGGCTGCTAGGGCTGGGATGGCCCGTTTCGGGCGCGACAGCTGTGTTGCTCATGCTGACACCTTCAATTTGACCGGCCGCGCACCCGCGGACCGCTGTTGGGCATACCGCTGACGGCGACCGGAGCCGCAGCGCTTGCTTTAGAGAATGGGCTGACTGCCACCGCTGAACTCGCCCCTGGGGAAAGCAAGGCGGGCGCCGCCGAATGGGCTGACTGGCCATGGGGATCGTCGGAACCATGCTGGTCGTGCTGGGCGCGCGCCGACACTTCGCGCACCCTGACCTCTGCTAAGCTGGCCGCCAGCTTGGGATCGGTAACCAGCCAGCTGCGCGGCACGTAGACCACGCAGCCCGCTTGGCGGACCATGGCGTTGCGGCCGGCTTCTTCGTCCAGCTCGCCGATGGGCGGAAACAGAAAGGCGCCGCCCGAGGTGTCCACCACCTCTGTGCAGCCGCACGGCGCCGTCAGGGCCAGCTCGCCCTTGAGGAACAGGTACACGCCGCGCGCCACATGGCCGGCGTAGACAAGCGTTTGGTGATGCTCGACCGCGTTGACGACGACCCCATCCAAGCTGGCCAGCAGGCGAAAGGCTGGGTGATCGGCCGTCCACTCTTGCACCAATGCGGCGGCGGACTGCGCGGGTGCCGCACTGCCGCTGCTGGCCATGGGTTCTTTGCGATGGTCCGAGTTGGTGCTCACGGTGCCCTCTGCTGGCGATGCGCCGGCTGGCCTTGCGGGTCCGGGAGCGCACCAAGGTGTTCCCCGGGGCCCCTTCAACTTTGGCTTTGTACACGCTGCATCGCCGCGCCGCCTTGACGCGGATCACGTCATAACTTGATCTGGATCAAATCGGCACCCCGCAGAACCCAAAGGTGACAGTGGGATGACAATCGCCCGCCCACCCAGCGCCTTGGCGGCCCTTGCGGCGCCAATTGTGCTATGGCGTGACATGGTTCTGACAGCCAGAGTCGCCTTCTGCGCGATCTGCAATTACACTGACCGGGCAAGACGGGGCCCAGTTGGAGCTCTGGTCTTTGGGCACCAACAAGAATCGCTGGTTGGTTTCCCGCGCGCCGCCAGGTGGGTCACCAAGCTCGCCGCTGCGGATGCGAGACGGTGCCCCGGCCGCAGATCGATTTGACCCTGGCCGAATCCCCAGTTTTCGAGCCTTTGGAGCCCCATGCACAGCGCCCCGCACCTGAACCCAGCCAGCGCCCCGGGCGGCGCCAGCGCCAGTCGGCTGCTCAGCAGCGCCTCGCTGCATGACGAGCAGTCCCTTGCCGTCTTGAAGCGCTACGCCGGCCGCGGCCCGCGCTACACCTCCTATCCCCCGGCGACCGCCTGGCGCGATGACGCCAATCAGCACCTGCTGCTGGATGCCCTGGCCGAGCTGCGCAGCCGCCCGCCGGGGGTGGCGACGTCGGTCTACGTCCACCTGCCCTTCTGCCCCAGCCAGTGCTGGTTTTGCGCCTGCAATGTGCTGATCACGCCGCGCACCGATCTGCAGGACCCCTATCTGGATGCGGTGGAGAAAGAGCTGTCTTTGCTGCAGCCGCACCTGCCCACGGGCCATCCGGTGGTCCAGCTGCACTGGGGCGGCGGCTCGCCCAGTTTTCTGACCCCGCTGCAGATGCGCCGGCTGATGGGCCTGCTGCGCCGCACCTTTAACTTTGACCCGGCCGCCGAGGTGGCCTTGGAAGTGGACCCGCGCGTCACCTCAGACGAGCACCTGGCCACCTTGCGCGAGCTGGGCTTTAACCGCTTGTCGATGGGAGTCCAGGACGTCGACGACGAGGTGCAAGAGGCGATCCACCGCCACCAGTCGCTGGAGCTGACCAGCAATTTTGTCGACCGCTGCCGCGCCCATGGCTTTACCAGCCTCAATGTCGACCTGATCTACGGCTTGCCGGCGCAGACCGAGAAGAGCTTTGAGCACACCCTGCAGTCGGTGATGGACATCGGCCCAGACCGGGTCGCGCTGTACAGCTACGCGCACGTGCCGTGGTTGAAGCCCAGCCAGCGGCGCATCGACGAGTCGCGCATCCCCGGTCCAGAGCTGCGGTTTTCGCTGTTCCGCATGGCGCTGGACCGCTTTGGCGAGGCCGGCTACCTGGACATTGGCCTGGACCACTTTGCCCGGCCCGATGACGAGCTGGCCAAGGCCCGGCTGGACGGCACGCTGCACCGCAATTTCATGGGCTACACCACCCGGGCCGGCGCGGAGCTGATTGGCGTTGGCCTGAGCTCGATTGGCCAGGTCGCTGGGCGCTTTCTGCAAAATGAGAAAAAGCTCAAGAGCTACTACCAGATGATCGAGGAGGGCGTGCTGCCGGTGACGCGCGGCTACCACATGAACGCCGACGACCTGATCCGCCAAGAGCTCATCCAGAACCTGATGTGCCAGGGCAGCATTGACAAGCGGGCCCTGGAGACCAAGTTTGGCATTGACTTTGATAGCTATTTTGCCGAGTCGCTGCGGACGCTGGCCCCCTACGCCGCCGACGGCCTGGTAGAGCTCAGCCCCGATGCGGTGACGCCCAGTGCCCTGGGCCGGGTGCTGGTGCGGGTGCTGGCGATGGCATTTGACGCGCACCTGCCCAAGCCCGGAGAGGGCGGTCCGCGGTTTTCAGCGACCGTCTGAGCGAAGAGGCCGCCGCCGCAGGCCGGGCTGCCAGGGACCGAAAAATGCGCTACGCTTGGGCTCGTCCGGTCGGCTAGAGACCGACCTACCTGGAGCCAGCATGGCGTTGTTGCGCGGGATCGAGACTACAGCCCTGGGACGCACTCGCACCGTTGAAGTCGACTATGAGCGCGGCGGCAAGTACGTGGACCGGTCGGGCAAGCCGGTGGCTGTCCTAGACATGATCTGCTACGGCTGCTCCAATGCCTACTTTGTGCTGGAAGACGACCCGATCGACTTCTGCCCCCACTGCGGCCGCCGCGAGCGCACGCCGTGGGCCAGCTATGACGAGGCAAGGGCCTGGGCGACGCCCTACGAGTGGAAGTGGCTGCGCAAGCTGGGCCTGCTGCCCTATGGGCTACGGCGCTTTGACGGCGCGTGGGTGCTGGGATTTGCCAAGGATTCCAGATCGCTGTTTGACACCGGCAAGTACGCCGAGGTCCGCTGCCTGCTGCCCGGAATGGAGTAGCCGCCATGCAGCCCCACCGCCCCTTGGGACCGCCTTCGCTTCACCAGCCCACCGTGGGCTTGGTGATCATTGGCAACGAGGTGCTGAGTGCCAAGGTCGTGGACGCCAACACGCCGCTGCTGCTGCAAAGGGTCAACGAAGCGGGGCTGCGGGTGGCCGAAGTCGCCATTGTGCCCGATGAGGTAGCGCGGATTGCCCAGGTGATCCGCGATTTTTCGCAGCGTTTTGCCCTGGTCATTACCACCGGCGGTGTGGGACCAACGCACGACGACTGCACCTGGAAGGCCGTGGGCCAGGCCTTTGACCGGCCGATGGAGCTGCAGCTCGAGCTGGTCGACAGGATCCAGGCCAAGACCGGGCAGCCGCTGACGC
>CAIXGW010000216.1 GCA_903919145.1 uncultured Myxococcales bacterium | reverse complement strand
GTCAGCGGCGACATGAACAAAGACTGGCTGAACAAGAACATCAAGGGCAACTGGTCGATCACCGTCAAGGACATCGCGGCCATTCAGGTCCCGCCTGGCACGCCGCCCTTTACCTTTGATGGCAAGTTCAACTGGAGCATCAGCATCCAGACCCTTTCGAGCAAGAAGATTCAGATCAAGGGCAACTTGATTGTCGATGGCAGCCTGTCGATGGGCAACGGGGCCGTCGTCACCGGCGATGTGACCTTCAAAGACAAAGTCGACTTCCAGAACAGCTGGTGCCCAAGCCCCGGCGGCACCGAGAGGTCGCTGGTGCTGGGCGGCGTGTGCGTCGCGCGGGTGTCCGCTCATCAGAATTGGCCAAACGGAATCGCATTCTGCAACTCGGTCAAGGCGGATCTGTGCTCCAGCGCCCAGAGCTACGTCATCCGCCGGCAAGGTGCGCTTGGCAACTACACGGCGCACGCCAACTGGACCAACAGCTACGCCGACAACGACGGCGGCGAGTGGTATGAGTCTGTCGGCAGCATCGGCGACGACCACAGCAACGGCACCGGCGCGCAAGTTCCGTGCTGCTACAACGTCACGCCAAAGCGGGCCACCGACGAAATCGTCAAGATCAACTCGTCAGACGTCGGTGTTCGCGTCGTCTACATCCACAATTCGGCTGACAAGAACTTTGGTTACGCCGCAACCTTCTGCGCTTCTATGAACGCCGACCTCTGCAGTCGCTCTGAGTACGTGGTCCTGCGCACGGCCGGCAAGATCGCCAACCACTTCCTGTGGTCCAACAGTGGCGACGACACGGACAGCGTTCCCGACTACACCTCCGGCAACACCATCCCAGACAATGCGAACTACGCCGCTCACAACGGTGCGTTTGCGTGTTGCGCTGGCGGCGGCGATCGCACGTCACTGGCCTGCCCCGCGGGCTCGACCGAGCAGGGTGGCATTTGCGTCACCAAGGTCAACAACTCGGGAGCAACCTGGATCAATGCCGCGCGCGACTGCGCCACCAAGGGCGGCCACATCTGCACGGTATCGCAGAACTACAAGCTCCGGTCGATCAGCTACATCACTGGCGGCGGCACGTGGTCTTCCAACATGGAAGACTGCGACGGTTCCAGCAGTTCGTGCGGCAACGGCTCGGTGGGAGACAACATCAATCCCAACGCCGGCTACACCTACGCCTGCTGCCTGTAGTCTCTGGCGCCAGCTGAGCAGCGCTGGCCATCCCCAGGATCGCTTCCGGGATGTCCAGCGCCGCTCGCGCCCAGCGACCGGCCCAGCAGTGCACCTGCCGCTCAAGCACGCGGTGCTTGAGCGGCGCTCTGGCGCTCTACGATCCAAGACGTAGAGAAGCCCACCAGCGCACCCGCACCACAGCGCCGCCGCCGAGCCCAGGCTTCCCCGCTGCGCGTTTGCCCCCTTCCTGCCGCGCTGAAGGGCACGCCACACAGCCGGTGGCGCCTCTGAACCAGACCTCTCGATGCATCGACAGCCGCCCTGATTCCCCAAGGCGTCTGGCGACAATTGTCATGCCTACGCCACGAACGAGCCGGCAGATTCGCGATCGGCCAAGAAACCTAGTACGCTCCGCCTTCAAATCACCGCGCGCACATCCGCATCGGGCGGACCAGGGCTGCGGCAGACCGGTACCCTTGAGGTGTTGATATGGTCCAAATTCGCAGGTTGGCAGCCACCGCTGCAGCCATCGCCGCGGTTGGCGCATTGGCCGCAGGCCCGTCGTCCGCCGCCGTCCCCACTACCACCGCCATTGAAGGCGTGCTGCTGTCCTCTGGCGGCGGCCCCGCCGCTGATGGCAATTACACGGTAACTGTGGGCATCTACAGCGGCGAGACCGGCGGCAACCCCGTCTGGGCAGAAAGCGGCGTCACCGTGGCCGCCAAGGGCGGGCAGTTCAGCTACCAGCTTGGCGCCAAGACTCCGCTCTCTGCCACC
>CAIXGW010000215.1 GCA_903919145.1 uncultured Myxococcales bacterium | reverse complement strand
GGTGGCAGAGAGCGGAGTCTTGGCGCCAAGCTGGTAGCTGAACTGCCCGCCCTTGGCGGCCACGGTGACGCCGCTTTCTGCCCAGACGGGGTTGCCGCCGGTCTCGCCGCTGTAGATGCCCACAGTTACCGTGTAATTGCCGTCAGCGGCGGGGCCGCCGCCAGAGGACAGAAGCACGCCTTCAATGGCGGTGGTAGTGGGGACGGCGGCTGTCGCAACCACCGGGCTCTGACTTGCTAGGAGGACCAGGGCTGCGGTCAATCCCGCAATTGTCTTCGCGTTAGCCATAGAGAAACCTCATCTGCAGGGCGTGATGGAGCCGCAATTGCCTTGAAATTGTGGGACAGCCTGCGGGCGGGCCTTGCGAAGTATAGGCCTTCGCTGAGCTGAAAGCGAATTGGCGGGAGGTGGCGATGGGGGGGAAGAGCGGCCAACAGCAGCGCAACCGACTCAGCGCCGCGGCCGGTCATGTAGGCGGGCAGTGGTCGGCTTTGGCGGGCCTGGATGAGGTGCGCCAATTCCAACCTGCGCCAAAGCCAGGGCTGCGTATTGCCGTTTGGCCGAGCAGGAGTGGCACAGGGTACCTGCCGCCAGGCGCGCAATGGGAGGCAGCCCGGCGATGCCGGCTCCCTTCGCGCCCTGGTCGGCAGGGGTGGACTGGTCTGCACCAGGGTTCTTGCGCTTGGCCCAGTGCCGCAAACCCCAAGTCCGTTCCGGGTTCGGGAACGAACGTGGTTAGGGGTACGGAAAATGACCCAGCAGAAGTAGCCAAGACCTTTGAACAACAACCGGGTGTAGCCCGGAGCGACGGGTCGCTCTTGGGTGCTAGTACAGGCAGCAGGCGTAGCCGTACTGCGAGCTCGGCGGGTGGTCGTCGCCAACGTTGCCCACGGCGACGCTGACATTGCCACCGTCGTTGTCGGAGTAGGAAGCCGTCCAGCTGCCGCTTGCGGTTACGGCCCCGGCTGCGCGCAGAGCTGCGGTCTCTGAGACCGAGCACAGGCGTGAATTCAACTTGCCGCACTCGGTCGAGGCCGTCGACCAGTCGGCCAGTACCGAATTCTCGACTTTGGTCGTGCACACGCCGCCGTATTCCTTGGCGGGGCTTGGGCAATCCAGCGTAGTCCGCTGGCTGGCGCAGCACGCAAAGCTGTAGTGCTGGCCCATGTTGGTGTCATCGCTGGTGGGGCCATGGCCCTTGGCGTAGCTGGTGCTGTCATTGTCCGAGTGGTCCGACGTCCAGTAGCCCCAGCCGGTGTTGCTCAGCTTGTTGTTGTTGCGCAGGACCTGGTACTCGGTCTTGCTGCACAGGTCGGCGCCCATGCCGGCACACCACACCGCCGCTTGGCGAAAGTAGACGCTTGGATTGTCGTGCATGTAGACAAGGCGCACGCCGCCAATGTTTTGGTCGGTGGCGCGCGGCGGCGTCCAGTTGTAGCAGCACTGGGCAGTCCAGCCGCTGCCGTTGCTGTGGTCGTCACCGGTGCCGTTGTTGACCTCGCTCCACTGGCCGCCGTCATTGTCGGCAAACGAGTTGGTCCACAGGGCGTTGGAAACCAACATGTGCGTGTAGTTGAGCACAAACATCTGGCTGTCGGAGCAGATGTCGGCCTTCTTGGCCGCGCAATACTTGGAGCTGTCCATGAAGTTGCAGTTGCCGCAGCCGGTGGGCGCCGTGCAGATGCCCTGGACGACTGGACCGGGGCAGACGCTGGTGCCGATGGGCACCCAGGTGCCAAACTGGCAGACCTGGACCTGCGAGGCAGTGTAGCGCAGGCTGCCCTCTTTGGTGCTGTCGCAAACGGCCACGTCGTTGCCGAGCTTGACGCTGCCGTCGGTGATCAGATTCCCCTTGATCTGGATCTTCTTGCTGGACAGGGTCTGGATGCTGACGCTCCAGTTGAACTTGCCGTCATAGGTAAACGGCGGCGTGCCGGGCGGGACCTGAATGGCCGCGATGTCCTTGACGGTGATCGACCAGTTGCCCTTGATGTTCTTGTTCAGCCAATCCTTGTTCATGTCGCCGCTGACCAGCGCGTCGCCGTCGTTGTACTTGGCCACCAGCGCGGTGCCGGTCTTGCCGCCGTTGTACAGGATGTACGGGCTGCTCATGCCTGGGCCGTACAGTTCGACAATGACTTTGGTCATGTCGGAGTTCAGACCAGAGAAGTTGACCCAGATCTTCTCAGCCAAGCCCACGTCGGGAAAAACCAAGGTGTCGGTGACGCCGGCCGAGAAGCCGTCTTTGATCTGCACGTCGGTGGCGCCGGCCTTGGAGTCGACAAACTGGTTCCAGATGAGGTCATTGGAGATCTCGTTGATGAGATCGGGGCCGATGCCGGCGCTGACGCACTCGTAGGAGCCGTCGGCCTTGATGCCCTTTAGGACCAGGTTGGTGCCGCAGGAGGCGCCGAGCAAGGGCAGCTTGGGCTGGTTGGTCAGGTCGGCGTAGGAGCCGGTGGTGGCGACTTTGTGCAGGGTCGGGGTGTTGGTCAGGTCGGCGTAGCTGCCGGTGCCGGCGACCTTGGCCAGGCTGCTGGCCTTGACGTAGTCG
>CAIXGW010000214.1 GCA_903919145.1 uncultured Myxococcales bacterium | reverse complement strand
TCCGCCCGGCTCCTCGAATTGCAGCCGCAGCGCCCGCGCTCGCACCTTGGCCCGCGCTTGGCCAATCGCCAGCAGGTTGTCGCGCAGGCCGGCGTGGCCGCGGCGCAGCAGCGGCGACCTGGCAAAACGTTTGCGAAATTCCTCTTCGCTCAGCCCCAGCAGCTCCAGCCGCAGCGGCGCGGTCATCCCCGGGCGCGGCTGCAGCCTGGGCTCTTGGACCGGCGGCGCAAACCGGTTCCAAGGGCAGGCATCCTGGCACAGATCGCAGCCAAAGGCTTGATCGTGCAGGTGGTCGCGCAGCTCCGCGGCAATCGCGCCGTCGCTCTCGATCGTGATGGCAGACAGGCAGCGCCGCGCATCGACCACCCGCTCGGCCACAATCGCTTGGGTGGGGCAGGCGTCGATGCAGGCCGTACAACTGCCGCACATCTCTGCAGAAAATGGCTCGTCGACCTCAAGATCCAGCGTGGTCACCACCGTGGCCAGAAAGAACAGGCTGCCGGCTCTGGGGTGGATCAGCAAAGAGTGCTTGCCGCGCCAGCCCAGCCCGGCCAGCTGCGCCCAGGCCCGCTCGTGAACGGGGGCAAAATCCACCGACCAGCGAAAATCCCGTGGCGGATCCAGTGGTCCCGGTAGGGTCCCCTTGCTGCTGCCCGGCTCCAGCGGCTGCCTGAATTCGCTGCCCAGCTCGCGGGTCAGCTTCTCGCGGACGGTCTGGCTCCACTGCCGCAGCTGGCTCTGGATGACCAGGTGGTAGTCCTCGCCCCAGGCGTAGCGCGAAATCCACACCCGGTCCTCAGCGGCCAGCTCGACGTCGCGGGTCCGTGGCCCCGGCGGGTCGTAGTCCAGCGCCGCCACAATCACGCAGCGCGCCTCGGGCACGATCTGCAGCGGGTCACAGCGCCGCTCAGCGTCTTGGGCCATCCACAGCAGCGGGCCGTGCTGACCGGCCGCCAGCCACCGCTGCAGGTGCTCGAGCTCTTGCGGCAGGGCCTGCGCCCGGGCGATGCCGATCCGCGAAAACCCAGCCTCCAGGCCCCATTGCTTCACCAGACGGGTGTGCCTGGCCCGGCGCTGCGCTGGCGTCTCTGCTGCGGTGGGATCGCTGGCCAGGCGGGCCAGCCGGCGCCGCTCAGACTTGGACAGCACCGCAAACTCCAAATCCTGAGCCGCGGTCGCGCTGGGCTGCGGGTCGTCCTGATCGGCCATGGGGGGCTAGTGGCCGTAGCGCGCAGCAAAATCCTCGTATGGCCCCTGAAAGTCCAGGATCTCGCCGTCGTGGATCCACCAGATCCGCGTGCAGGACTCGGCCAGCAGGTTGCGGTCGTGGGTGGCCATAAACAGCGTGCCCTTGTACTCGGCAAGCCCTTCCGCCAGCGCCGAACAGCCCTCCAGGTCCAGGTGATTGGTCGGCTCGTCCAGCACCAGCACGTTGTACTTGAGCAGCATCAGCTTGCAGAACAGCATGCGCACGCGCTCGCCGCCAGACAGCCCGGCGGTGGGCTTGAGGCCCTCATCGCCGCGGAACAGCATGCGCCCCAGCAGGCCGCGCACGTCTTCCAGGTCGGCGCCGGGCTTCCAGTCGTGCAGCCAGCTGTCAATGGTGCTGCCGGCCTCGATCGCCCCTTCGTGTTCCTGGGGTAGGTAGCCCCAGTAGGTCTCGTGGCCGCGCTCGACCTTGCCGGTCGTGGCCTCCAGCTCGCCGATCAGCAGCTTGAGCAGGGTGGTCTTGCCTGCGCCGTCTTTGCCGATGATGCCAATGCGCTCGCCGCGGTTGACGTGGGCGCGAAACTCCTGCCACACCGGCCCGCCGCCGCCGATCGCCGACTCGCCGTAGTCTTTGGTCAGGTGCTCAAAATCGACCACGTGCTTTCCCGATTCTTTAGCGATCTCAAAGCGGATAAACGGTCGCGCAATGTTGGAGCGCTTGATGTCAGAGGGCTGCAGCTTCTCTACCAGCTTCTTGCGAGACTGGACCTGAGAGGCCCGGGTGCCGGCGCTGAACTTAGAGATAAACTCTTTGAGATCAGAGATCTTCTTCTCGCGCACGTTGTTCTGCTGGGCCTGGCGCTCGCGCATCGCCGCTTTGGTGCGGACCATGTCGTCGTAGTTGCCCGGGTAGGTGATGATGGTCTCAAAGTCGATGTCGGCGATGTGGGTGCAGACGTCGTTCAAGAAGCGGCGATCGTGAGAGATGACGATGAGAATGCCCTGATAGCCCAGCAGGAATTCCTCCAGCCACTCAATCGAGTCCAGGTCCAAGTGGTTGGTGGGCTCGTCCAGCAGCAGGCAGTCTGGGGCGCCAAACAGGGCCTGGGCCAGCAGCACCCGCAGCTTGTAACCGCCTGACAGTTCGCTCATCTTCGCTTGGTGCAGCTCCGCCGGAATGCCCAGACCGTCCAGCAGGGCCTCGGCTTCGCTCTCTGCCATGTAGCCGTTCTCTTCGGCAATGACCCCTTCCAGCTCGGCCAGTTCCATGCCCGCTTCGTCGCTGTGATCGCCCGAGTCGTAGATGCGCTTTTGCTCCTGCATGGCGTGCCACAGCGCGGTGTTGCCCATGATCACGGTATCCAGCGCCGTATGCTCGTTGAACAAGCTGTGGTCTTGCTTAAGGAATGCAGTCTTGCGCGGCCGCGACACGGTGCCACGGTCGGGCTCCAGCATGCCTTCCAGGATCTTCATGAACGTCGACTTGCCGGCACCGTTGGGGCCAGACAGGCCGTAGCGATTGCCCGGGGCAAAAGAGGTCGTCACATCAATGAAGAGCTTCTTTCCGCCATAGGTTTTGGAGACATCGGCAACGGTAAGCATGGCATTCCTTGGGCGGCTGATAGGGCGGCTGATGGGGCGACTGCATAGGGGAGGGGCGGGCGGCTCTTCGCGCAGGGCGGCGGCACTGGTACAGGAACTGCAGCTGGAGCTGGCACTGGAGCTGGAACGGCATTCGGCGCTGCAGTCGGCAAACGCGCGCGGCCGCGGCCTTATACAGCAGTTCTTGTGCAGATTCAAGGGGAAACTCGCCAGATCGCGCCGAGGTCCGCCGCAGCTCCAGGCAGACCGAGCTACCGCTGCAAGCGCCCTAGCTTTCTGACGGCGCGCCGCACCGACTCGTCGGATTCCAGCTGATCCACGTCCTCTGGCGCGACCCACTGGCAGCCCTGTGCATCGTCGCCCGCCTGGATCGGCCACTGCTGGGCCCGCCACAGGAAGCGCACATCCAGGTGCCAGTGCTCGGGATCGGACTTGCGCGCCGGAATCACGTGGACGTCCAGGTCAAAGGGGCAGGGCGCCAGCAGCTCAAGCTCGCCAAGGCCGGTTTCCTCCTGCACTTCTCGGCGCGCCGCGGCTTGCAGGTCGGTGTCCTGGGCATCCACGTGGCCGCCCGGCTGGAGCCAGCGGTGCAGTTTTCCATGAAAGATCAGCAACAACTTCTGGCCATCGGGCGACAGCACAAACGAGCTCGCGGTAAAGTGCCCCGGCTGCCAGTGGTTGCGGTCCAGCGGCCGGCCACCCTTTTCCAGCAGATCCAGCATGGCCCGCTGGTGGCTGGCCTCCAGCTCATCCGCCGGTGCATGGGCCTGCAGCTGGGCCAGCAGCATCGCTGCGCGTGGGTCTGGGCCAGTCTGGGCTGCTGAATCGGGCATGGCGAGGCTCCTGGGCTGGGCTCTGCAGTGGGGGCTCTGCAGTGGGGGCCCTGCAGTGGGGGCTGGGTGGTGGGGGCAGTGCTGTAGGGGCGCGCGCTTCTGCCGCTCTGCGCCGGCCGGCAGGCCTATTCTGCGTTGAACTGCCCCAAAAACAACTCGACGACCGGACTTTCGTACGGTCGTCGAAGTGGTAGGCGAGGGTAGCTAGACGGGCGGGTGCGGTTGCGTTTCTATCGGAAGCGGATGCTTACCTTGGCTCACTCCCTGACAATGAGCGACTGGCCTTGCCGATTGAAAACCTACACCCCGTAAAGATGCCGGGAGGACCGGCGTTGTGAAAGGAGATTGTGAAAGGACTTAGGAATTTACAGGGATTCCGCTCGCTCCGCGCGTCAGTGTTGCAAACCCCGTGCCAACATCTTCAACCTGCTGATTATCAAACAGTATGCGTCTGCAGTGTGGTTGTGCGCGCCGCGGCGGCACCCAGCATGCCCGCGATGGCCGCCGGTTTGGCCCGAATTGTGGCACAGCTGCGTCGCGAGTGTCTCAATTTGAGAGGGTCGACTCTGCGAGGGTGGAATCGCCATTGTGCCAACCTGAGACAGCTGTCTCAGTCCTTGACGCAGTGCGTCACCCGCCCGGCTGCAAGGGCGGCCTCGCCGGCAATTCGTGTCAGCTGCCGTGAATCGCCGGGCGGTCCGGATCGTTTTGACGCCGGGCAGGTGCCACCCGGAGGAACAACGTGAACCGCCAACCTAACTCATCCACGCCCGCTGCAGCACCCCGCGTCACGGTCTGGTCGCTGGCTCGCTGCCGCAGCTTGTCTACCGTGGCGCTGCTGACTGCAGTGGCTGTGCTGCAAAGCGCATGTCTCTCAAACAGTTTTGAGATTCCGCGCGACGAGATAGACCGGCTGGCCAAGATCACCCCGGACGAGCGCGGCAAGCGGGTTCGCGCCGTACAGCGCTTTGGCACGGCGGACGACCTGCCGCCGGCTCCACAGTGGGCCGCCCCGCCGACCCAAATGCCGCCACAGGGGGGGCCGCCGGTGGTGGTGCCCGTTCCGTATGCCGCGCCGTACTACACCGTGCCCTCTTACTACCAGGGCTATGGCGACCCCTACTACGGGCCGCACTATCGGATGGGCGTGTGGGCGTCCGGCGGCGATGCTCGGCTGTACCCGGCTGGCAGCTTGGACGGCGGCGATCGCTCGGGTGGTGCCAAGGTCGCCGGCGCAGCGCTGAGTGGGGCAGGCAAGGCCGCCAGCGATCGAGAGAGTCTGGCCGCCACCTTGGCGCTGGTGCTCATCACCGGCGTGGTGATCGGCGCCGTCCTGGCCGGCTCAGAAGGGGCGCGCTATGACGGCTGGCTGGCGGTGCACCCTCACCACCCGCTGCATGTCGTGGGGCCGTCTGGCCACCGCCTGGTCGCCTTGGATGAACTGAGAGAGGGCGATGTCGGGCCCGAAGACACTGCCGTGATCGTAGGGCCAGAAGGCGCCGGCACCTGGCTGCGCGGGCGTGCCCCCCTGGATCGCCAGGGCTTTTCTTACCACGTCGGCGGTGGCGTGGGCGGCAACCAGCTGGCCGGCACGGCAGTCCACAGCGGCGGCACCGGCGAAATTGGCCTGGGCGTCTTTCCATCGTCGATGACCGGCTTGGCCGGGCGCTTTCAGTTTGGCCGCGGCTTTGCCGAAGGCGGCGATTACCTGACGATTCGCGCCGGCGGCGAAGCCCAAGCCCTGCCCATTGACCTGGGCTGGTTTCACCTGGGCGGCTACGGCGGCGCTGGCTATGAGTGGGTCAAGGCGGGCCAGGGCAACCTGCCAGAGCTGGACGAGAATCGCCTCTACTTGCAGGCCGGCGTCCTGGCCGAGCTAGAGTGGACCACCCGCCTGGCTCTCTACCTGCGCTACGGCTTTTCCAGCGCGCTGGTCGGCCCCCAAACCTCGGAGTGGACGCCGGACTTCTCGATGGGCCTGTCGATCTACTGAGCCGAGACATCAGGACCCCTTGGAGCCCATGCTCACGTAGAGCAGGCTGTGGCACCGCGGCCCAGCACGACTGCGGTCGCCGCTGGCCAGCGCAGGCCGGCGCCGGCTCACTCTCCCAGGGTCACGTGGGCGGGCACCCGCGCCACATCGGCCAGGCCCTTGCTGGCGTGGATGCGGCCGGCGCTGTCTATGATCAGCCCTTCAACGCCGTTTTCTTTGGCCATCAGCGCCAACCCGGCCTTGGGCCCAAGGGCAAACACGGCGTTGGCATAGGCGGCCGCCAGCACAGAATCCGTTGCGATGACGGTGACCTGCACTACGCCCGCCGCCGGAGCACCGGTCCGCGGGTCCAGCACATCGTGGTAGCGCTGGCCGTGCTTGTAGACAAACTTGTCGCTGTCGCTGCGGGTGATGGCGGCGTGGCTGCCCAGGTAGAGCTGGCCCAGGCCCACGCCGGGCTCGCGGGCATTGGGCACCAGCGCGTACCAATGCCTTGTGCCCATACGCCCTTGCACGTACATGTCGTTGCCGATGCGGATGCGAAAGTCGCGAATCCCGGCTTCTCGCAGCCCCTGGGCCGCCTTCTCTAGCGCCGCACCTGTGGCGACCCCAGTCAGCGTCACCCGCAGCCCCGGCTCCAACAGCCGCACCGCGCCGGATGGCTTGACCACCACGTTCTTGCAGGTGGCGACGCTGCGCTTGGCCTGCAGCTCTTGGGCCAGCGGCCGCACAAAGGGCTTCTGCTTGAAATTCCAAAGGTAGTCGTAGCTTCCCACCGCGGGATCATAGGCACCGCCGCTGCGCCGGCACAGGTCCAGGGCGCGCTGCAGCAGGCTGTGGGCTTCTGGGCCCACCATGACCTCATCGGCGCCGGCGTTGACGTTGATGCTGTGCACCTCTGCGGTGCGGCCGTTGTGGCCAAACTGGTTGAGCAGCCGGCTGATCTGCGCCAGCGCCTGGCCAATGGCCGCCTTGGCCGCGGCCCCGTCTTCGTGCTGGACACGCACGCTGCACGTGAGCCCCAGCACTGGGCGCTCTTCCTCAAATTGCCCTGGTTCCAGGCCAATGTCCTGCGGCGGCGCCACCGGGGTGGCCGGCTTGGCTGGCAGGGGCGCGGTCTGGGCCAGGGCGGCCGGAGCCGCCACGCCAGACGCCGCCGCCACGGCCAAGCTCCAGCGCGCAGCGGCCAACAAGCCCTTGAATTGTACCATTGTGCTCATGTTCACCAGTCGAAATCCAGGTCGCGGGCAGAAGGCCAGGGCGAGCGCTTCTCGATCTTTTGCCGCCGATCCCCACGTCCCATCAACGCTCCGACCGCCTGCACCATTCCCTCCACCGTCAGTGGGAACATCGGCACAATGTCGGCCAGGGCCGTGATGGTGGCTTCGCCCCAGTAGTTTTCTGGGATGGGGTTGAGCCAGACGCGCTTCTCAAATGCCGCTGCGATCTGCTCTACCCGCTCGATGCCCGGCACCGCGTCGGCCATGCCGTACTCAATGGCCCCGTAGGGAGAGAACAGCTCGCGCGGCGCCATCCAGCCGTCGCCCACCATCACAAGGTAGGTGTGGGGAGGCACGCTGCGCAGCACGTCGGCCAGGGGCTTCTTCTGCAACATCGCGAGATCGGTGTACAACTCGCCGTACGGGGCGTTGTGAAAGTAGTAGGCCTCTACCTCGCGCAGGCCACCGCCTTGCTTCATGGCAGAGAAAAATGCTTCCACGGTGCGGGCATGGGGATCCATCGACCCGCCGCAGTCCAGCATCAACACTACCCGCGCCTGGTTGCGCCGCTCTGGGCGCTCGACGATCTCGATGTCGCCGCCGTTGCGCGCCGTGGCTGCAATCGTCTGGTCCAGGTCCAGCTCAAAGCGCCGGGCCTTGCGCTCGAGCCGCCGCAACCGGCGAATCGCCACAGCAATTTGGCGGGTATCCAGCACCACGTCGCTGCGGTAGTTGCGAAAGCGCCGCGCCTTGGCGGTGGCAATCGCTTGGCCGCGGCCCGCTGCCCCTTCGCCCACGCGCATGCCGGTGGGGTGGCTGCCGCCCTGGCCAAAGGGGCTGGTGCCGCCGCTGCCGATCCAGTGCGAGCCGCCGTCGTGGCGCTCGGTCTGCTCTTTGAGCCGCTCTTCATAGAGCTTGCGCAGCTCTTCCAGGTCATAGCTCTGCAGTGCCGCCAGCTCTTCGGGGGTCAGAGACGGTCGCTGCAGCGGGTTGTCCAGCCACTCCTGCACCGCCGCGGTCACCGGCTGGGGCAGAGAAGCTCCCTGAAAATACGCGGCAAACGCCTGGTCGTAGCGGTCAAAGTCGCCCTCGTCGCGGCAGACCAGCGCGCGGGCTACAGCGTAGAACTCGCGCAGCGACGGACCCACGGCGCCGCGGTCCAGCGCGTCGACCACCGTCAGCCACTCGCCGACGCCGACCTGCAGCCCTGCCGCCCGCAACATCGCGTGAAAGCCGGTAAACATCGCCTGGGCCTAGCGCCGCGCCGCTTGGCGTGACCAGTCACCGCGGCCAAGACGCTGGGTGTCTTTCTCTTGCTTGAGCAGCACGCCGACAAACGGCAGGGCGTGGTCCAGCTTGGCTGGGTCGATACCGGCCAGCCGCAAGCCCGCCACCCAGTCAATCAGCTCTGAAGTCGAGGGCTTCTTGCGCAGCTCTGGGATGCTGCGCAGCCTCATGAACTGCCGCAGCGCCGCCGCCAGCAACCGCTCGTCCACATCGGGGTGGTGGACACGGCAGATCTGGGTCAGCAGGGCTTCTTCAGGAAATTCGATATAGTGAAACACGCAGCGCCGCAGAAACGCGTCGGGCAGCTCCTTCTCGGCGTTGGAGGTGATGACCACAATCGGCCGCAGCCCTGCCACCACCTCGCGGCCGGTCTCGGCCACGCGAAAGCGCATGGCATCCAGCTCATGCAGCAAATCGTTGGGGAATTCCAGGTCGGCCTTGTCGACCTCGTCTATCAGCAGCACCACCCGCTCGCCGGTAGCGGCGCGCTCAAAGGCTTCGCCCAGCGGCCCCATCTTGATGTACTGGGCGACGTCGCGCACATCGCGGTCGCCAAAGCGCGAGTCATTCAGCCGGGCCACGGTGTCATAGAGGTACAGCCCGTCTTGGGCGCGGGTGGTAGACTTGACGTGCCAGGTCAGCAGATTCAGGCCCAGCCCTTCGGCAATCGCCTGGGCCAGCAGGGTTTTTCCGGTGCCCGGCTCGCCCTTGACCAGCAGCGGCCGGCCCAGCGCCACCGCCACGTTGACGGTCGCTTGCAGCCCTTCGTCGGCGATGTAGCGCGGCGTGCCTTGCCAGCGCGGCAGCGGCGGAGCGGGTTTCTGCGGGTCCTGGGTCGCGCTGGTCATCGGAGTCCTGGGCAAGCGGGGGCTTGCGTTGCGTAAGCCTACACGCTGCCCGCCCCTTGCGCAAAGCTGGGGAATTTTGAGCAGTTGTGCGGAGCTGAACTACTTCGGCACGGAGGCCCCAGCCGGCGGCGCCCAGCCCGCGGCCAGATCGGCGTCTAGGGTCCACGGCAGCGGCGGCCCGGCTTGCACAATCGCCGCGGCGACCATCTGAGAGAAGCGCTTGCGTTTGACAAACTTGCAGCCCAGCGACTCAAAAAGATCGGTGTGCACCTGGGCGTCGATGAAGTGGAACTGCCAGCGCTTGAGCTGCTGCACCAGCGTCGCCAGCGCAATTTTGGAGGCGTTGTCGGCCTTGGCAAACATCGACTCGCCAAAAAAGGCCCGGCCCAGCACCACGCCGTACAGCCCGCCCACCAGCTCGTCGCCGCGCCATGCCTCTACGCAGTGGGCAAAGCCCAGCTGGTGCAGGCGGTGGTAGGCCTCCTGCACCTCGTCAGTGATCCAGGTGCCGTCCTGACCGGGCCGCTGCGCTGCCGCACAGCTGCGAATGACCCCCAGAAAGTCGCGGTCCAGCGTCACCCGGTACGGGTGCTTGCGCATGGCCTTGGCCAGGCTGCGGTTGACCACCAGCTCGTCCAGCTTTAAGACAAACCGCTGCGGCGGCGCGTGCCACAGCAGGGGATAGCCTTCTACCGGCCACGGAAAGATCCCCAGGCTGTAGGCTGTCAACAGCCGCTCTACGCTCAGATCGCCGCCCACCGCCAGCACACCCGAGGGATCGGCGCGCTCTGGCTCGGGAAATTCCGGCTTCTGGCCCAGGGAGTAGATCGGCATGGCAGTGGCGGGCTACTTGGGCGCCGCGGTCCAGCCCCAGGCCGTCAGCTGCTTGGCCAGCGCCTTTTGGGCCGCCTGCACCTTCTTGAGGTTGGGGTCGCGCTCTGGGCGCTCGTCTTTGGGCTTCTTCTCATAGAAATCGTAGCCGGCCGCGACCTGCTTGGTGGCCGCGTCGACGCCATCCAGAAACACCTTGAATTCCGCCTGGACTTTGTCTTCGCCCAGCTTGGCCAGCTTGGGCCGGTCCTGCTGGACGCGCTTCTCCAGGATCGCCATCATCGCCCGCAGTGTGTCCAGCTTGGGCATGTTGTAGCTCTGCCAGGACTTGTCAGCCATGCGCTCATAGCCGCTGGCCAGGTCGCCCACCAGCGGCCCGTAGGCATCGACCAGTGCTTTCTTGAACGCGGCCACGTCCAGGGTGGCTCCAGCGGCGGCGGCATCGTCATCGGCCACCTGGTCATCGCTCCACTTGGCGACGTCGGCGGCGGCGCGGTCGAGCTGGCCTCCCGCCTCCAGCACCCGCTGCTGGGCCTTTTGCGCAATGTCGACCACGACCTCGATGTCGGGCGCGCCGATCTTTTTGGTCATCCAAGAGATCACGTGATAGGTCTCAACCTGCTCTAGCCCCAGCACAATAAAGCGGTCCAGCTGTGGGTGCTTGCCGCTGTGCTCCTTGGCCAGCTGGTCCAGGATCTTGCGCGGGCCGCGGGCCTTCTTTTCCTTGCTGCCCAGCTCGCACACTTCGTCCATGTCGGCGATGTTGACAAACATCACGTCGCGGCGCTTCATCGAGTTGAACTGAAACGGAATCAGGTACTCATTGCGGCAGCGCTGCAGGTCGGCCTCGGCCTGGGCCACCAACTCCTTGACCTTGCCGGCCCAGGTATCAGCGGTCTTGGCCGCCGCGGCTTCTGGCTCGGGCTGCAGGATGTCGCTCAGGTCGAGCTTGGGCACCTGCGGCTCGGGCGGAAAGAAGTTGGGCGCGGGCTTCTTTTCGCCGTCGGACTTGCCGCAGCCCGGCGCCGCTGCACCGCCAAGCAGCAGGCACGCCAGTGCGATGACAAGGGCTGTGGCCCGGCGACCCTGCGCGCCATCCAAGAGTCCGTGGTCCCTGTGCATCGATGCCCCCTGCCTTATGTGCTACAAACCGTTGACAATATAAGTGATCAGATAGTCCCACACAAAGATGCCAATGGCGCTGGTGACCACGCAGCTGTTGACTGCCCGCCCGACCCCCGCCGCGCCGCCGGTGACGCCCAAGCCGTAGTAGCAGGACACCACGCTGATCGACGCGCCGAACACTACGCCCTTGGTCAGACCGGTCAAGTACTCGTCCAGCAGGCTGGAATTGACCACGCCCTGAAAGAACACCCGCCAATTCACATCCAGGACAAACTGGCTGGTCAGCGCGCCGCCAATGAGGGCAAACAGGTCGCCCAGCGCCGTCAGCAGCAGCAGCATCGACACCATCGACAAAAATCGCGGCACCACCAGGTAGTGCATCGGGTCAATGGCCAAGGTGCGCAGCGCGTCGATCTGCTCGGTCACCCGCATCGTCCCCAGCTCGGCGGTGTTGTTGGCGCCCACCCGGCCAGAGAACATCAGCCCAATCAGCACCGGGCCGATCTCGGCCAGCACCGCGTAGCCAGCACCCCAGCCCAAAAGACCTGTAGCGCCAGTGGCTTTGACGTACTGGCCCGACTGGATCACCATGATGGCCCCAGTAAACAGCGACGTCATGATCACAATCGGATAGGACTTGACGCCCACCTTGTAGAGGTTGAGCCAGGTCTGCTCGCGGTCAAACTTGGGCGGCAGCAGCGCCTTCAAAATCTGCCACACCACCAAAGTGATGCCGCCGACGGTGTCAGAGGTCTCCAAGAACGTGCGGCCAATGGTGCGCAGCGGATTCATGCAATCAGCCCCGCTTCCTTGCCAAAAAAGTCGCGCAACACCGGGTCTTTAGAGGCCATGGCCTGCTGCGCCGTGCCAGAGAAGTGCACCTTGCCCTGGTACAGCAGGATGTAGCGGTCGCAGGCCGGGCGCATGCGGTCGATGTCGTGAGAGACCACCAGGCAGCTTGAGTTGCGCTGCGCCTGGGTCTTTCTGATCAGATTGAAGATTTTTGAAGACGTGACCGGATCGAGCCCCGCCGTCGGGTCATCAAAGAAGATGAGCTCTGGGTCGTTGATGTTGGCGCGCGCCAGGCCCACCCGCTTTTTCATGCCGCCAGACAGCTCATTGGGCATCAGGTGGCGCACCCGCGGCAGATCCACTTCGGCCAAGCGCTCTTGGACCTTGGCGGCGATGTTCTCTTCGCTGAAGGCCTCGCGCTGGTCCTTGGCAAGGTGCGAGGCCCGCTGGCGCATGGGAAAGGCCACGTTGTCGCCCACGGTCATAAAGTCGAACAGCGCGTAGTTCTGAAAGACCAGGCCGATTCTCTCGCGCAGGGCTTGGCGCTCTTTGCCCGATGCGCCAGACAGGTCCTGGCCCAGCACCTCAATGCGGCCGCCGTCGGGCTCTAGCAACCCACAGCAAAGTTTGCAAAAAACCGTCTTGCCCACGCCGCCCGGGCCAATCAGCCCCACGACTTCGCCGGCCCTCATCTCAAAGTCCACGCCGTCCAGCACGCAGACTTCGCCAAACCACAGGCTCAGGTTCTCTACGCGCAGCACGACTTCGCGCTGACCGGGCTGGTCGGTCGCAGGGCTCATCGGCCGTCTCCCTGCTTAAGCGTGCGCGGCTGGCGCAGATCCGGGCGGCGCAGCTCGGCTTCCAAGCGAGCGATCTGGCCGCGCGCCTGGCCTGCCTCCTTGGGCTCCACATCCGTTGACCACTCTTTGAGCTGCTGGTGGCAGCGCTGCCGCTCGGCGTCTTGGGGCTCCTCGTCGCAGATGCGCTGGTCGTTGGCGCGAAAGTCCTTGTTGCGCCAGGTGATAAACCGCAGAACCTCTTGGTAGGTGGCCAGGGCCTCCAGCCGATTGCCGCGCTGCTCTTGGATCTCGGCCAAGGCCAGCAGATAGCGCGGCATGTTCAGCGGCCGCCGCAGCATCTCTGGCAGGTTGCGCGCGTGAAATTCAGCCCGCGCCAGGTCGTGCAGCGGACCCAGGTACAGCTCAATCAGCCGCGCCGCGGCCGGCTTGTGGGCATCGTAAGCGTAGGAGGCAAAGACGTAGCTGGTCTCATAGGTTTGGACCATTCTCTCCAGATCGCGGGCCTCCAGCTTGAAGTTGCCCAGGGCCCGATAGATGCGCGCCCGCGTCATTAGCGCGTCGACCAGGCTGGCGTCTTCTTTGTGGTCGCGCTCGTGCCGCTCCAGCAGCTGCGCTGCCTGCTGCAGCTGGGCGGGGCGGCCGTCATGCTCCAGTAGCATGGCTACCCGCAGCAACAGGTTGTCGGCCAGCTCAGAGGCCGGTTCGGCCGCCTCAAAGGCCAGCAGGTCTTGGACCATGGCCTCGCGGTGACCGGCTTCCAGGTCGCCGTGCAGGTACAGGTGGTCCAAGGCCCGCAGCGCTCCCGGCTGGTCCGGCGCTCGCACCACCAGCGCCTTCCACAGCTTTAGCGCCGCCTCCCGCATCCCCAGCTGGTAGTAGCGCAGCTCGCCAGCGTGCAGCAGCGCCCGGACCCGCATCGGCCTGCCGACCGCGCTGATCCCCAGCTGGTCGTAGCACGCCGCCCCGGCCGCCACCTGGTCGCCGCGCGCCTGCGTCTCGCACTCCAGCAGGGCCGCCTCGTCGGCATCGCGGGGGTCGACCGCTGACCGGCGCAGCGCAGCAAAGCGCTTGGCGGCCAAGTCGTTCTGCCCATCCATCGAAAGGCGCTCAGTCCAATAGAAATCGCGCTCCCACTGCACCGCCTTGGGCTCCAGGGCGCAGCTTGCCAGCGCCGCTATCGCAGCCAACAGGGCAATTGCTTTGTGTGCTTGGTGGGAAAGCGGCGCCATCGCCTGCGCAGCGTAGCCGAGCCCTGCACAACTGTCACGCGCCTGCGCCGCCGCCGTCGCCATGGTCAGGTCCTGCGCTGGGGTGGACTCGGCGGCCGCCAAAAGCGCCTGCTTCAAGCAGAAATCCTAGGCAAAGCGGCTACATGTTTGGGTTCTCAGCTGCCAAGCTCCGGGCCACGCCACGGCTAGGGGGCGATCTGCACGTTGTCGATGCTCACGCCGGTCCCCGGAAAGAAGGAGGCCCCGACCTGCACCAAGAAGCCAACATAGACTTGGCCGCCCGGCGGCAGCGGTCCCAGCAGCAAAGACAGGTTGAGCGCCCCACCGGTCAGCTGCACGGTCTGGTACGTCGTCCAGTTCTTGCCGTCTACCGACACCTGCACTGCCAGCGTGGCCGCGGCGATCGGCGGACCCGGCGGCATGATCGGCGGCAGCGTGTAGTTGACCACGGCCGACAGCTTGAGCGCCTGGGCCGCGCCGATCTCCAGTTGGGGCGTGACCAGCCGCCCGGTCGATGCCAAGCTCGTGCTGCCGGCGGTGGCAGAGAACTGCGCGTACTTGTTGCCGTCCGCGCTCTGCAGCAGCGTCCAAGGTGCCAGGCCAGTATCGGTGGAGCTGCTCCAGCCGCCTTCGCCAAAGCTGTTCTTGTACTGGTCAAACTTCTCGCCAAACGGCAGCTTCTTGGGCCCGCCGTTGGGGGTGGGGTCGCAGACATCGCCCACGCCGTCGCCGTCGCTGTCCTGCTGGTTCTGGTTGGCGTTGAGCGGGCAGTTGTCCTTGGCGTCCACCACGGCGTCGTCGTCGTCGTCGGGGTCGCAGCTGTTGGGCAAGCCGTCGGCGTCGCTGTCGGTACCGGTGGTGGCGCCGTCCTTGACCAGGCTGCAGCCGTCTTTGACGTCGGGGATGCCGTCGCCGTCGTCGTCGCCGTCGCAGGCATCCACGGTGCCGTCGCCGTCGGTGTCGGGCACTTTGGTGGCGGTCGAGCCAATGGCGATGCTGTCGATCCACACGCCGCTGGTGTCATTGGCCACGCCGTCGATGGAGTCAAAGGCCAGCCGCAAGCGGATCTTCTGACCCTGGAAGGCCGAGAGATCGACAACGACCTGTGTCCAGGCGCCAATCGGCGTGTTGTTGGTCTTGGAGCTGACGGTCTTCCAGTTGCTGAACAGCGCGGCCTCGCTGGCGACCTGCAGGTCGAGCTTGTCAAAGCCTTCGCCTGCTTCGATGTGCAGCAAGTACCAAGCGGTCAAGGTGATCTTGCCGACGGGCAGGGCAATGACCGGCGAGCGGGCCGCGCCCTTGACGGTCTGGTTGGCGCCGTTGAAGTTGCCCGTCTTGGGATTGCCAAACCACAGCGCGCCCTTGGGCGTCTTGGCTTCGCCGCCCTGCCAGACCTGCCAGCCCACGCCATTGACCGGCTTGTCCATCGACCAGCCGCCCTGGCTGCCGTCGTCAAATTGCCACACCGCCACGCCGCCTTCGTCGGTCTGGCCGTTGCAGTTCTCGTCCAGGCCGTTGCACGGTGTGTCGATAAGCGCTGGAATCTCCTTGTCTTTGGGCGCACAGTCCTGGTCATTGGCAAAGCCGTCGCCGTCCATATCGCTGTCGCAGGCGTCGCCCAGCTTGTCTCCGTCCAGGTTTTCCTGGTCCTTGTTGGCGGTCGCGGGGCAATTGTCGCAGCTGTCTCCCAGGCCGTCTTTGTCTTGATCGCCGTTGCCCTGGCCGGCGGTGGTCGGGCAGAGGTCGCAGGCGTCGCCGATCTGGTCGCCGTCACTGTCCGCCTGGGTCGGATTGGCCAAATCGGGGCAGTTGTCTTTGGTGGCGCAGACGCCGTCGCCGTCTGGGTCCTTGCAGCACGCCGGCGATTGCGATGGGTCGTGGGCGCATAGACCGGCCAGGCAGTAGTCCAAGGTGCACGCGTCGCTGTCGGCGCACTCCGCATCGGTGTTGCACTTCTTGGGGTCGACGCACTGGCTGCCCACGCACAACAGGTTGGCTGCGCAGCTGCCGCACTGGCCGCCGCAGCTGTCAGAGCCGCACTGCTTGCCGGCGCACTGGGGGGCACACTGGCAGGCGTTGGCCGCGTTGCAGAATTGGCCGGCCTGGCAGGTGCCGCACTGGCCGCCGCAGCCATCGGCGCCACACTGCTCGCCCTTGCACTGCGGGACACACGGGCAGGGGCCGCAGTCCTGGGCGCAGCTGGTGCAGGTCTCGCCGCCCTTGGCATCACAGACCAGGTCGCCGCACTTGGGCAGCGGGCAGCAGTCCTTGGCGCAGCTGCTGCAATTCTCGCCGGTCTCGCACTTGCCGTTGCCGCAGGTGGTGGGGCAGGTGCCGCAGTCCTGGGGGCAGGCCGAGCAGGTCTCGCCGGTCACGCACGCGCCATCGCCGCAAACGGCCGGGCAGGTGCCGCAGTCTTGGGGGCAGACCTTGCAGGACTCGCCGTCGGTGACCTTGCACACGCCATCGCCGCAGGTCTTGGGCTGCGGGGCGCACACCCCGGTAAAGGTGCAGATCTCTCCCGGGGCGCACAGCCCGCAAGAGCCGCCACAGCCGTCAGACCCGCACTTCTTGTTGGTGCAGTTGGGCTTGCAGATGGTCCCGCAGCCAGTGCCGTTGCAGCCGGCCTTGCACTGGTCCACGCACTCAGGGCCCCAGGCCACCTGGCAGCAGAAGGGGTCCTTCTCGCACACGCACTTTTCGCAGGCACAGCCGTTGCAGGTCGGCAGCTTCCACGCCGTGCAGCCGTCGTTGGCTGGGCAGCTGCCGCAGTCCTTGGCGCACAGCAGGCAGCTCTCGCCGGCTTCGCAGGCGCCGTTGCCGCAGATCGGTGGGCAGCTGCCGCAGTCGGCGGTGCAGTTGGAGCAGGACTCGCCAAGCTCTTTGGCGCAGACCTTGTCTCCGCAGATCGGCTTGCACGGCCCGCAGTCTTTGGAGCAGCTGCTGCAGCTCTCGCCGGGGCTGAAGGGGCTGGGCGGTGCGCAGATGCCGTCGCCGCAGGTCACGGGGCAGGGGCCGCAGTCCTTGGGGCAGCTGGAGCACGACTCCTTGGTGCCATTGGCGCTGAGGCCGCAGATGCCGTCGCCGCAGCCGGCGGCGCAGGGCCCACAGTCCAGCTGGCAGGTCGAGCAGGTCTCAGAGTAGCCGCCAAAAGGCGATGGCGCCTGGCAGACCTTGTCTCCGCAGAAGGGCTTGCACGGTCCGCAGTCGTTGGGGCAGGTGCTGCAGGTCTCGCCCGCTTGGCCCAGGCACTGGCCGTCGCCGCAGATGGGCTTGCACGGTCCGCAGTCGTTGGGGCAGGTGTCGCAGGTCTCGCCGTTGCCGCAGGTGCCGTCACCGCAGACGGCTACGCCCGGGCAGCTCTGGCCGCAGTTGACGCAGCCCTGGACACACAGCTGGTCCCAGCTGCCCTGGCAGCAGAACGGGTCGTTCTTGCACACGCAGTCTTCGCAGGCGCAGCCGTCGCAGCCGGCGGGGCCTTCTTTGCAGCCATCGCCGCAGCTGCCGCAGTCCAGGCCGCAGGTCTTGCAGGACTCGCCCTTGGCTGGGTCGCAGACTTTGTCGCCGCAGATAGAGCAGGCGCCGCAGTCTTTGGGGCAGTTGCTGCAGGTCTCGCCGGCGCCGCACTGGCCATTGCCGCAGGTCGGCGCGCACTTGCCGCAGTCGCCGGGGCAGGTCTCGCACGACTCGTTGGCGCTGCAGAACTGGTCGCCGCACTGGGCACACGGGCCGCAGTCATTGGGGCAGAGCTTGCACGACTCGCCGGTCTCGCAGTTGCTGTTGCCACACACCACCGGGCAGGGGCCGCAGTCGGCGCCGCAGGTCTTGCAGTCTTCTTTGAGGTTGGGGTCGCACTTGCCGTCGCCGCAGGTCTTGCAGGCGCCGCAGTCTTTGGGGCAGCCCTTGCAGTCTTCGCCCGGCTCGCAGGCACCGTTGCCGCAGGCCGCTGGGCAGCTGCCGCAGTCCTGGGCGCAGGTCTGGCAGGTCTCTTTCATGTTGGGGTCGCACTTGCCGTCGCCGCAGCCGACCACAGACGGGCAGAACAGCTCAAAGTCCTTGCAGCAATCCCCAGCGCCCTTGCACGCCTGATCGCAGAAGCAACCTTCCGAGGCGCCGCCGCAATTGCCCTGGCACGAGCCCGGGCTGCAGGGCCCGCAGTCCTTGGGGCAGCTCTGGCAGGTCTCTGGCACACCGTCGGGACCGATGCTGCACTTGCCGTCGCCGCAGCCAAACACGCAGGGGCCGCAGTCATTGGGGCAGCTGTCGCAGGACTCGCCGGGCTCGCAGATGTTGTTGCCGCAGTTGATCGGGCAGGGGCCGCAGTCGTTGGGGCAGTTGTTGCACGATTCGCCGGGCTCGCAGATCTTGTTGCCGCACTTGATCGGGCAGGGGCCGCAGTCGTTGGGGCAACTGCTGCAGGACTCCCCGGGCTCGCAGATCTTGTTGCCGCACTTGATCGGGCAGGGGCCGCAGTCTTTGGCGCAGCTGTCGCAGGTCTCGCCGCTGGATGGGGTGCAATTGCCGTCGCCGCACTGGACCGGGCAGGTGCCGCAGTCGGCAATGCAGGTCAGGCAGGACTCGCCCTGGCTGGGTTCGCAGACCTTGTTGCCGCAGCCCTGCTGGCACGGGCAGTCGGTCGGGCAGGTCTCGCAGCTCTCTCCCGACTGAAAGGCGCACACGCCGTCGCCGCACTTGACCTGGCACTCGCCGCAGTCCATGGGGCAGCTGGAGCAGGTCTCCTTGGCGTCGCAGACCTTGTTGCCACAGGTGGGCGCGCACTTGCCGCAGTCTTGGGGGCAGCCCATGCAGTCTTCGCCTTGGCTGGACTCGCACTTGGCGTCGCCGCAGCCGCCGCCGCACTTGCCGCAGTCCTGGGGGCAGCCAGAGCAGGTCTCGGTGAATTCGCAAGCGCCGTTGCCGCAGTTGGTCTTTTGGCAGTCGCTGGGGCAGCCAAGCGGGCTCTCTCCCTCTTCGCAGACCAGGTTGCCGCACTTGGGCGGGCACTTCCCGCAGTCGGCGGCGCAGGTGCTGCAGGTTTCCAGGGCATCGGCCAGGCACTGGCCATCGCCGCACTGGCCGGGGCACAATCCGCAGTCAGTGGCGCAGGTCTTGCAGCTCTCACCGTCTTGCAGCTGGCACAGGCCGTCGCCGCAGGCGGGCTTGCACGGACCGCAGTCGATGGGGCAGGTGCCGCAATTTTCGCCGGCGGCGGCGTCGCATTTGCCGTCTGAGCAGATGGCCGGCTGGCAGGTCGTGCCGCACTTGCCGCACAACTCTACGCAGTGATCATCCCACTGGTTGGTGCAGCAGCTTGGGTCCATCTTGCAGACACAGATCTCGCAGCTGCAGCCTTTGCAGCCGCCAAAGTCGCTGGTCTGGCAGCCCTGGTCGGGGCCACACGGTCCGCAATCGGCGGCGCAGCCTTGGCAATTCTCGCTGGCGCTGCACTGGCCGTCGCCGCACTGGGCGCAGGGGCCGCAGTCCTTGGGGCAGCTGGAGCAGGTCTCTGTGTTGGGATCGCAGGTGCCGTTGCCGCAGCCCGCAGCGCCGCACACGCCGTTCAGACAGCTGGTACCCTCAGGGCAAAGCTTGGCGTTGTCTGGGGTTTGGCCATCCTGACCGCACACCGCCGCGTAGGGGCCCACGCAGATGGCCGCGCCGGGGGTGCAGCTGGGCTTGTAGCAGTACTTGGTCTTGGGGTCGCACTGCTGGCCGCTTGGACAGTCGTCTTTGACCAAGCAGGTGGTGGCTGGACCGGGGCCGGTGTCGGTCAACACCGCATCGCCATTGGCGTCCAGGCCCCCCAGGTCATTGCTTTGGGCGTCGCTCAGCGGGTTTGAATAGCCCACCACCGGCTGATCGTCGGGGCCGCAGGCGGCAAACAGCCACGCCACCAGCAACACATACAATCCGCGGAGGGCTGCACGATAGCTCAATGGTTTGGTGCGACTAGCTGACGCACTGAACTGGTGATTCCGCATAAAGCCCCCAACAGAATCGCACGTCGCCTCTAGGGCGCTACAACGCGATTCGCTGGCAGCTTAGCAAAATTTGCCGGCGCATGCATCCAAGGCAGCTGCTGTCAAAATTTCTGCTGATCGTTGGCAAGGGCTCGGAAAGGTTGAAAAAATCCAGGCCAATCGGCGGCGGGCGGGGCTACTTGACGGTGATGTCCGCTGCGTAGTTGACATCGATGGCGTCGCCCTGCTGCGGCGTGACCACAAAGTAGATGGCCTCGCCGTAGATCTTGCACAGGCCGTCTTGGCAGGCCAGGCCCTCTGGGCAGTCAATGGTCTTGGCGCACGTCTGGCCCTGCTGACCCGCCAGATTGGTCTTGCCCACCAGGCAGTCGGCGGTCGCCTTGATGTAGTAGGACTTTTCGGTTGCGCCCGGCGTCTTGGAATCGGCCACGTACTGCATCTCTTCGGACTTGGTGCCGCGGGTGCGGGTGACCTTGAGCTGCGGCAGGCCAGTCTTGGGATCGACCTGCGGCGGGTGGGGCAGGCACACCTTGACCACCCGGCTGAGGATGGTGTCGGCGATGTTGCCCAGTGCGTCAGAGAAGTCGGCGCCCTTGCAGATGTTGGACATCAGGCCGTTGTCGCCAAAGGCCTTGGCCACCTGGATGTAGCGCGAGCCGTAGCCCGCCTCGCCGCGCTCGCCAGCGCAGATGTACGGCGCTTGCGGGCCCGCCTGGTTGCGCAGGATCGAGCGGTAGTAGCTGCCGCGGTCCAGGTCGCTCTGCTTGTCGGTGGTGGTGCCGCCCGACAGGGTATCGCCGGTGATGGCGGCAAAAATCACCCGCGCCGGGTCGGTCTTTAGGCTGCGGAAGCGATTGACAAAGTCGGTGACCGAGGCAAACCGCCAGTTCTGCAGGTACTCTTGCGGGTTCTCTTTGAGCAGCAGGGCGACGTTGGCATCGCTCTCTGTCTTGCAAGCGGCGTAGTCGGCGCTCTTGGGGTCCAGAGACAGGCAGTCGCTTGGGCACTTGCGCGGCGGCTTGCCACCTTGCTTGTCCTTGTATTTCATGTACTCGCAGTAGCCGTTGACCAGGTCGCGGTTGCCGGCGGCGCGGTCGCCGTACTGCTGGCAGTAGGTGCGCACTTCGTCAGGCAGAACCTTCTTGAGCGTGTCTTTGGCCCCGGCGCTGGTGCCGTCGCCGACGTAGGGGTCGAGCTCAAACGTGTAGGAGCAGTCGTCGTCGTCCGACACGGCCACCAGCACCAGGTAGGCGTCGGGGCGCACCAGCTGCTTGTACTGGCAGGCGGCAGTCGGCAGGCCATTGGTGCCCTTGGGGCAGTTGAGGCCGTTGGGGTCCAGGGCTGTCCACATCGAGCGCAGGCCGCCCTCAAATTGGGCTTCTTTGGTCTGGTTGGCGCCCACCGAGGCGGCGCAGCGGAAGTAGTCAAGCTGGCTGCCTTTCTTCTTGATCTTGCCGCTCTTGTCGTAGCAGACACCTTCCTTGGCGCCGTTGGGCACTACGCACGTGCCGCCACTGCAGTGGTGATCAAAGGCGCACTTGACCTCGCTGAGAGCCGCGCTCTGCTTGAGGACGCCGGGCAGCTTGTCTGCGGTGGGGCAACCCTCGGTCTCCGCGGGAAACATGCAGCCCGGCTGGCCGGTGCTCTTGTTGCAGAACACCCGGTGCTTGCCCTGGGGCCCGATGTTGGGCTCAAAGGTCGCATAGCAGTCGGAGTCGGTGTTGCAGCGCAGCTGGCAGTGGGTGTTGACCGAGCAGTTGTCGTTGTTGTTGAACTGCGGGCTGGCGGTGTCGGCCTTGCAGTACCAGTTGCCCGTAGACATGGCCGGCGGCGTCAGGCACGTCTCGCCTTCCTTGGGGCACATGCTGGCGCTGGCGTCAAAATTGTACATCTTGAAGCACTTGGGCGAGGTGCAGTCCGAGTCGCCAACGCAGGGCTGCTTGGTGCGCTCGATGCAAGACGGCGGCAGGGTGGTGGCCGGCTTGTGAACAAACTCGCCGATCTTCTTGATTTCGGTGGAGTCGGGGATCTGCTGGACCGTCACCACCGCCATCTGCGCGTCGATGAACGGCGGATCGTTGGGGTTGACGCGGCCATAGTTCTGCAGCTTCTCAATGAAGGCAGCAAAACCGTTGGCCAGCGCGCGCTGCTCTTGGCACATCGAAGACGAGTGGTCGATCATCCACAAAAAGTCGACCTTGACGGCCTGGTTGCGCGTCAGTGACTTGGTCACGCGCACTTCAAAGCTGTCTAGCAGGCTGTGGACGGGATAGTCGTTGCAGCCCGTGGCCAGCACGGTCAGGCACGCCAGCACCCCCAGGGCTACTGAGGTACGGCCGCGCTTGGACCGATGGAAGAACTGAATCATAGACACCCCCCGCAGCATGTTGCGGAAGTCAATGGATTACTGGTGAGGCGCCACCGCAGAGAAGCTGCTGCCCCGCTGCGTGCTTGCCCAAGCCCCTTACCATACCACAGCCAAACGGCAATGTGCCAGATGGCCGGCGGGACGGCGCGGGGCCATCGCAAGAAGCCAGCCACGGGGGCTGCAGGAGGATGGCCCGGTCCGGCAGCGACTGTTGGCCAGTGCTGCCGCGCAAGCGCCTGGACGGCTGGCCTGCTTGGGGGCACTCTAGCCAGGTCTGCGGAAGCGAGCTGCCCTGGGTCCATCCGAACCACCGGAGCCACATGGCCGGCCATTTGCACGGTTGTGCAGCTTGTCGATAAAACGTTGCGCACCATGCTGACCTTGCCCAACCTGCGCCGCTGCGCCCCTGCCCAAAGGAGTCCTCGATGCGTCTTGTCCGTCTATGCCTGACGACTGCGATTTCAACCTTCGTCCTTGCGCTGCCCGTTGCCCATGCGGAAACACCAGCCACTCCGCCGCCGATTGGTGCCAAGGACCAGCCGCGGGCTGATCGGTGGATCGACGGGCACAAGCAGAAACTGGCCCAGCTTGAAGCCTTTGTGGCTCTGACGGACCCGGCCAAGATCCTGGCGGGCCAAGTGGGCAGCATCGTTGACCTGCGTCGCGACATGCGCAACCCTCACCCAAACGTTGATTTTCGCGCGCATCCGGAATTTGCCGCTTGTGATGCTCGGCTTGCCGCCGCAAGGACGGAGCTCGCCAAGCGAGGACTGTACGTCGGCCAGTGGCGCGAGTGGGACTTTGACGGCCAGAAGGTCGGCGAAGAGGAGGCCAAGTTCCTGTTGTCCTTAGAAGACAAAGTCAATGGGTTGCGCGGCTCCAACAGCGTCAGTCCAGAAGGTGATGCAAAGATTGCCAAGCTGCAGGAGATTCTCAATCGACCAGAGTTTGCCAGCAACGCAGTCTTGAAGGCGTACAAGGACGGGCTCGGCCAGCACATCGCTTTCGGAATCGTCTATCGCAATGGCCTTGTGCGCGTCAGGGCGATAGGCAACAGCTTCCGCAGTCTCAAGACCGATGTGGACAAGAACTGGGGCGGCTGCAAGGGCGAGTGCGTCAAGCGGGTCCACAGCGAAGCCACCAACATTGTGGCGTGGATCGACCAAGTCAAAGCTGCCGGACTGGACCTCAAGGCCTACAAGATCAAGCTCGACGAGCGCGAGCCGTTGTCTGAAGAGTGGGACCTGGAGAAGGTGCGGAGCGAAGCCGTCAAGCTCAGCAAGAAAAAGTAGCTGCTGGACGTCTCTGTGCCGCCGAACTGGTCGGAACTGTCTGATACCAGTGCTCTTCATGACTACCGCACGATTTTTTACCCGCCGCCGTGGCTGGGTCTGCAGGCGGTCGACTTGCTTGCACCACCCAAGCCTTGAGCCCAGCCTCTCACCCAGGAGCCTGCCAGAGAATTGCCGGCACCTACGGGTACTTCCCTGAAACTATTGAATCGACTCAGCCCTCCCACACCCTCCTACGCGAGTCGGCGGAAGGCGCAGCGGTTCCGGCTTGGGCGCGTTGTAGCCCGGAGCGCCGTAGCTTGCGCCAATCCGCGCCACCAGCGGCGAGCCGAGCGTCACCTCCGTCGCCAGACGGCCCTTTGCCTTGCCGTAGGATAACGCCTCACCAGGCGACGGCAGGCACTTGGATGGCTGCACCGCTGCCCCAGCACACCACCTGGTTGTCGACACGTACGGCGCAGGCATGGCTCCAGCCCACGCTGACCTGCTTGAATTGGCCGGGCGGCGGCAACATCACGCCGTGGGTGGCATCGCCCCAGCACGCCAGTGCGCCATCGACGCCGACAGCGCAGGCCTGGAAGAACCCTACCGCCACTTGCTGGAAGGCCCCCGCCGGCGGCTTGGCCACCCCGTAGGTGTTGGCGCCCCAGCACACCAATTGGCCACCCTGGTCCGCGATGCCGCAAGCACTGTTCTGGCCGACGTCGACGCTGGCGAGCTTGCCCGCCGGAGGGGTCGTCAGCGCGCCGGGTACCAAGCTCCAGCACTGCGGCTGGCCGGCGGCCGACAGGGCGCAAGAGTGGTAGACAAACGCGTCCACCGCCGTCCACGGCCCGGCAGCGGGCGCCAGCGGTACGGCGTCGGCCTGGCCGGCGCACACCAACTCACCGGCGCCACTGATCACGCAACCGCCAAAGTTGGCGAGCGCCACCTCCTTGGCCGAGGCGACGCCGAGCAGGGTCTTGACCCACGCGTGCTGGATGCCCCAGCACTGCAGACCCGTGTCGGTTGCGGCGCAGGCGCTGGTCAGGCTGAGCGACAGGCGCTTGGCTCCCGTCAAGGCCGGCGGGGTGGTGATGCCGTAGTCGGCCTTGCCCCAGCAGACCACGTTGCCCTTGGTGGTGATGGCGCAGCTGGTTTCTGAGCCGCTGACCACCACCGGTAGACCGGTGTAGGTGCCGGGCGCTGGGCAGTCCTTGGGGCAGCTGGCGTTGCTCTCGCCGAATTCGCAGGCGCCGTTGCCGCACACCGCCTTGGGCGGCGGGCACTCCTTAGGGCAGGAGACAAAGGTCTCGTCGGTGTCGCAGACGCCGTTGCCGCACAGGCTGGCGGGCTTGCAGTCAAGCGGGCAGCTGGCGTTGCTCTCGCCACTCTCGCAGCTGCCGTTGCCGCACTGGGCGACCAGCTTGGGGCAGTCGCTGGGGCAGCTGACCGCCGTCTCGCCGC
This sequence comes from uncultured Myxococcales bacterium, assembly GCA_903919145.1. Lineage (GTDB taxonomy): Bacteria > Myxococcota_A > UBA9042 > UBA9042 > UBA9042 > SXRM01. The sequence continues at coordinate 45,373 of CAIXGW010000214.1, read as the reverse complement.
TGTCGCAGCTGCCGTTGCCGCATGCGGTTGGGGTGCAGCCGCCCTGGGCAGCGTTCTTGCACAGGCCGGCGGTCTGGCCTGCCTCCTTGTTGCAGCTGTCGGCGGTGCAGGGGTCGCCGTCCTCGCACTGCAGCCCCACCAGGCAGCATCCGAGCACCGGCTTGGACTGGCAGAGGTTGGCGACACACACATCGGCGGTGCAGGCGTCGGTATCGGCGCACTGGCTGTCGGTGGTGCAGCAGCCCGCGGCGTCCTTGTGCTTGCAGGCACCTGATTCGCAGGTGTCGGTCGTGCATGGCGAATTGTCATTGCAGTCAGAGGCTTTGCTGCAGCAGCCCTGCGGCGGCTTGGCGTACACGCATTTGCCCGCGATGCAGACGTCACTGGTGCAGTTGTCACCGTCGCTGCAGTCCTTGACGGTGGTGCAGCACACGCCCTTGGCTTCGGCGTAGCTGCAGGCGTGGTCAGGGCCGCAGGTGTCGGTGGTGCAGACGTTGTTGTCATTGCATGCACTGGCGGATTTGCAGCATTCCTCAATGGCCTGGTGCCCGCACTTGCCGTCCTTGCAGGTGTCGGCAGTGCAGGGGTCGCCGTCGCCGCAGTCGGTGGGCGTGGTGCAGCCCGCCGGGGGGATCGCGTCGTTTGCGCCGCCGTCACTGTCCTTGCTGCCGCCGCTGGCGTCGGGGCTGGACTGCTTGGCCTTGCAACTGCCGAGCACGCACACGGTGAACAGCGGGCACTCGCTGTCGATCTTGCAGCTCTTGAGCGGGGCGCAGGCACCGCTGGCGCAGGTCTGGCCGGCGGGACAGTCGCTCTCCAGGCTGCACGGCGTGGCCTTGGCCTGGCCACTGCCGCTGGTGCTGTCTGAGCAGGCCACCAGACCAAGGCAGGCGGCCAAAGCGGCGGCGATCGCGCAGATCCGGACGATCATGATATTTCCCCCGTGGCGAAGCGGCTTTGTTTATTCGGTGACGTAGTTGTCACAGGTGGTCTTGATGCCGGCGATGGCGTCGGCAAAGCACTTGGCGTAGCCCGCCTGGCAGATGCTGCAGAACTGACCCTGGGCACCAATGGCAGTCAGAAAGCCATCCAGCAAGGTGGCGGGCTGGCCGCCTTTGCACAGCTGCGCCTGCTTGCCCTGATCCCCATAGATGCCGAGCACATAGATGCCATCGGCCTTGCCCTTCTTGGCATCGACCAGGGCCTGCTTCCACGAGGCCGGGGTGCCCGCACTGCCGGTGTCGAGCTCGTCGGTGACAAACGTCACCACCAAGATGGCGTTGTCTCGCACAAACCCGGTGTTGCAGCCGCCGGGCGATGACAGCGGCGGGGTCACAGCGGCGGCCATCGCCTGCATCACTTTCTCATCGCCGCTGCCGCCGATGCCGACGTTGGCGGCGCAGGTGAACGATTGCGCGAGGTTGACGGTCTTGCTCGACATGTAGCGCGGCGGCGACGTGAAGCACACGTCGTACGCGCCTGAATAGGTGCGGCCGGCGCCCAGCGCATTGTCGCAGGCGCTGAGCTGCGGCGGCGGCTTCTGGTTGCAGGCCGGAGACCCGTTGCAGATGGTGGCGGACCCCCACAGCGGGTCGGCGCAGATCTTGTCGCAGCACGACGGCCCAGGGCTGCAGGTACAGCTCTTGTCCTTGCCGTTGGAGGTGCAAGACGACGACGAGCTGCCCGAGCTGGTCAGCCCCGTGGCGTCGGAGTCGACCACCATCACCTGGAAGTCGCCGTTTGGTACCGCGGTCTGGATGGCGTTCAGAAAGCCCGGAAAGCTTTGGATGAGTGCCTTTTGCTCATCGCCCATTGAGCCCGAGTTGTCGATCACAAAGAGGAAATCGATGCCCTTGCAGCCTGACTTGGGCTCGGCAGGCGGGATGTAGCCGTCGGCCTCGTCGGTCAGGCCGTCACAGTCGTCGTCCTGGCCAGCCGTGGTCTCGGTGGCACCGGGGTGCACTGCCTTGTCGCCGTCTTTGCAGTCCAGGTCGCTGCACCAGCCGTCGCCGTCGCTGTCCTGTAGGCCGGCGGCCGTACACGCTGCGGCCTTGGGCGGTGCTGCGGTGCCCGCGCACTTCTTGGGGTCGATGAGCTTGATGATCTTGGAGATCTCTGTCACCAGTCCAGCACCATCGCCGGCCAGCAGTGGCGTTGCCAGCCCCGTGCCGCCTTGCTGGGCGATCGCCGACAGCTGGGCGCTGCCCGAGGCGTAGCCGAAGCCAACTGGGTAGGTCTGGATATTCCACTGGTCGCGCAGCTTTGCCGCCGACTGGCCCAGTACACCGGGCAGCAGCTTAGGTGCCTGTGGCGCGTAGCAGGTGTCCTCGCCGTCTGAGATGAGGATCACGTAGCGCGGCGAATTGGTGTTCTTCTTGAGCGTCCCCAGGTCGCCGTCGACCAGTTGCTGCATCGCCCCGGCCAGCGGCGTCAGCACCAGCTCGAGCTTGCTGCCCGCGGTCGCCAGCTGCCGCTTGGCGAGGTAGGCGGTCAAGACGTCGGGCGGCGTACCGGTCGGAGCGTTCAGTTCGTCGAAAAAGCTCTTGTCGCAGCCGCCCTTGCTGGTACACCCGGGCGCGGCACAGTCGACCGCATGATCGGGGAAGGTGGCAAGACCGTACTGGATGCCTGGAAAGGCCTTCATGACCTCGTCGATCGCCTGCTGGGCCAGCTGCCAGCGGGTCTGGCCGCCGATGCTTGAGAGCTGCATGCTGCCCGAAGCGTCGAGCACGAACAGCACCTCGAGCGGGCTCTTGCAGGTGCAGGCCTGGGTCTTGGCGTCGCACACGTAGTTGGGGAGGCAGGGCTGCGGGGTGAAGCTGGTGCCGCAGGCGTTGCAGAGACCGGCCGTCGCCGGGCCGAGGCATTGCTTGGTCTGAAACGGCGTACAGACCTGGTCGGCGCACTGGTCGATGCAGCAGGCCTTGCCCGTTGCACACGTCGTTGCGACATAGGCGCCATCGACACACTGCACCAGCGTGGACGGGTCGGCGCACACGGCGGGGTCGCTGGCCTGGCAGGCAGGGCCGGCATCCGCCGTGGTGTCCAAGCTGGCACTGTCCTTGGGGCTGCCGCTGTCTGCGCCAGTATCGCCACCCGAGCCCTGTAGGTCGCTGGCGAGCGCGTCGCCGGCGGTGCTGCTGTCGGCCGCGGGCGCCTTGGCATCGGCGGTGCCGGCCGAGACCGTGTCACTCGCTTGGACATCCAGCCAGAGGCCCGCTGGGGCCGTGGCTGGCGAACCCTGGGTGTCTGAACAGCCGGCCAGGCCCGCCAAGCCCATCGCCACCCATAGCCCGCTGCGCAAAAGACCCGTTGCGGTGGACATCTGTACTCCAGGGCTCAGCGCGCCTACCTCTGAGTCCCTCAGAGCGTAGAGCAGCGGCAGGTGCAAGGCAACCGGCAAAAGCGACGGGCAGCCGCGCGCCTCCACCGACCTCGGCAAGGAATCATGAGCGGCGCAGCTGCAAGCCCTGCCGGTCCGCTAGCGGGCGGAGCCGTAGGTGCGGCGGGTGAACAGGTTTGAACTGCATATAATGCTTGCGTTTTAGGGCGTTGGCCCCCGGCCTTTACCCCACCACCGCTCTGCCCAGCCAGCGCAGCGCCGCGGCGTTGACCTCTGGGGCGTGGGGCGGGCCGGCGGCCACCAGCGTCCCCTGAGCCAGAACCAGCACATAGTCAGCCAGTTCTGCTGCCAGCGGCAGGTCGTGCAGGGCCACCACCGCCAACACCTGCCGGTCGGCGCAGGTCTGGCGCAGCACGCTCAGCAGCCCGCGCGCTTGGCCCCAGTCTAGAGAAGCCGTGGGCTCGTCTAGCAAAAGCAGCGGCGCCTGACCCACCAGGGCCATGGCCACCAGGGCGCGCTGGCGCTCGCCGCCGCTCAGGCTGGCCACGTCGCGCGGCTGCAGCTCGGCAATGCCCAGCGCCGCCAGCACTTCGTCCACCTGCTGCCGGTGGTGGGGCGGCAGCTCGCCGCGCAGCCGCCAGCCCCAGTCGCCGCGCAGCTGGCGATGCAGGCCCAGGGCGACCAGGCGCTGCACGCTCAGACCACCTTGAGAGTCCATGTGTTGAGGGAGGTAGGAGCGCTGGGCGGGCAGCTGTAGCGCGTCGGCCTGCGCCGCGGCGATGCCCGCCAGACTGCGCAGCAGCGTGGTCTTGCCGGCGCCGTTGGGCCCAATCACTGCCACCAGCGCCGGGCCGCGCAGATCCAGGTCGATGCCGCCCAGCAGCTGCCGCAGGCCGCTGTGCACGCTCAAGTTTTTGGCGTGAACGCTGCAAGGTGGGCTCTGGGTGGGCATGGCGGCCTTGGCCCCTTTGCCGCGGCGGCCAAAGCCCAGCAGGCCCACCAGCACCGGCGCCCCCAGCAGAGCCGTCAGGATGCCCAGCGGCAGCTCGGCCGGGGCCACCACCACCCGGCAGAAGCCGTCGAGCAGGGCCAGGGCGCCGCCGCCCACCCCCACCGCCGCCGGTAGCAAGCTGCGCAGATCGCGGCCGACCACAAACCGCAGCGCGTGGGGCACCATCAGGCCCACAAAGCCGACAATGCCCGCCACCGCCACCGCCACCGCAGACAAGGCGCTGGCCCACCACACGGCGTGGCGAGACAGCCGGGCGGCATCCAGGCCAAGGCCTTGCGCGGCCTCATCGCCCAGCTGCAGGGCCTGCAGGTCGCCAGCGCGCACCACCACCCACGCCAGCGCTGCGGCGACCACCGCCCCCCCGGGCAGGGCCGCGGCCAGGTCGGGCAGGGCCACGCCGCCCATCATCCACTGGGTCGCGGCGCGCAGGCGCACGTCAGAAAGGCGGGTCAGGGCAAAGGAAGTCGCTGCGCCGGCAAAAGCCGTGACCACCAGGCCGGCCACCAGCACCCGCTCTGCCGAGCGCGCTCCGCCGCCGCGCGCCAGGCCAAACGACACCGTGACCGCCGCCAGCGCACCCGCGAAGGCGGCCGCTGGCTGCACCCACGCCAGCCAGCCGGCCAGCGGCAGGCCCAGCCAGTCGCCCAGGCCCAGCAGCGCTGGCACGGCCAAGACCGCCGCCAGGGTCGCCCCGGCGCTGGTGCCCACCAGATAGGGGTCGGCAACCGGGTTGTGGGTCACCGTTTGCAGCAGCGCCCCGGCCAGGGCCAGGCTGGCGCCGACCAGCCATGCGCCAACGCTGCGCGGCGCCCGCACGTCGAGCAGAATCGCCCGCGCCGGGCCGTCGCCGCTCCACGCCTGGCTCAACAGCTGGCCAAAAGGCGTGGGTAGCGGGCCCATGGCCAGGCCAGCGCCCACACCGGCCAGGCTGGCGCCAGCGGCCAGCAGCCAGGCAAAGCGCGGGCCGCAGATCACTGGCTGCCTCGGGCAGCGGCAGGCGCAACGTCAAGAGGCTGCGCTGCGGTCGCCGCCTGCGGGGCCGCGTCAATGGCGGCAGCGCGGTCGGGATGGATGGCCTTGGCGGCGGCGGCCAGGCCCAGGATCAGCCGCGGCCCGGGGCGCGCGGCAAGGTCAGCTGGAAGGCTGGCAAATTTGCCATCTCTGACGGCCGCGATGGCGCCAAAGCCAGGGCGGGCGGCTACCGTGGCCGGCGACTGCGGCCGATCGGCGGAGTCGGCGTCGGCCAGCAGCCACAGCTGCGGGTCGGCGGCGCGGATGGCCTCCAGGCCGACCTGCAGCCACGGCTCGCTGCGCTGGCCAAACACGTTGATGCCGCCGCCGTGCTCGACCAGCTGGTGGCCAAAGCTGCCGCGGCCCACCGTAAAGGGCCTGGAGCCATCTCCGCCATCCATCTCATAGAAAACCCTGGGTTTGGTGGCACCCTGCAACGCCGATTCGATGGCAGCCTGGCGGGCCGCAAAGGTGGCCGCAGCGCGGCGGCCGTCTTCGGCGTGGCCGCACAACAGGCCCAGCGTAGCCAGAGAAGCCGAGACGTCAGCCAAAGTGGCGGGGGCCAGCGCGATCCACGGCACACCGGCGCTGTTGAGGGCCGCCTGCAGCGCCGCGGTGGGAAAGTGCGCCACCACCAGATCGGGGCGGGCAGCCAGGATCAGCTCGGCGGAGGGGCTGAAGCCGTCAATGCTGGCAATTGCCTTTGATTGTATTGGGTAGTCGCTCCAATTATCACGCAATACAATTCGATCGCCGCAGCCAATGTGAAAAAGGCTCTCAGTAGCGGCTGGGGACAGCGAGACAATGCGCTTGGCAGCCTGCGGCAGGGCCACCGTTCGGCCCAGTTGATCGCGAACGACTATGGCATTGTCAGGTACATGCGATGCCTTTGAGCAGGCAAAAGATAGCCATAGGCAAGACAACAGCATTATAATTAGTGAGAATCGTCCACCAACCCGCTGCCTCATCACAAGCCTCCAAGCTCAAGAGCGCCAAGGCCCCCCGGATTGGACGACAGCCGCGACCCCGCCGTGACGGCTCCCGCGCTGTCCACGCCAAAGCGCAGCAGGTCCAGCGCGTGCTTGGGCTCGCCCAGCCACAGGGTGCGCCGCCAGGGATCGGCCCATATCCCAGAATAGCCAAAGGGCTCAGCGGCTTGACTCAGCAGCTGCCGATCGCCTGTGGTCAGGTCGACCAGCCACAGCCGGTCGGGGCGCTGGCTGGCAAAATCGCCCAGGGTGACGGCGGCCACCCAGCGCCCGTCGATCGCCACGGCGTCGCGGCCAAAAGGCCCATCGCCAGCGCGCGCCGGGATCTGCAGCGTCGGGCTGCCGGTCTGCGGATCGACCACCACCAGAGCCGACTCCGCCAGCTGCTGCGCGGGCGCGGCATAGGACCCTTGGCAGTTGACCAGCAGCAGGCCTCCCGGCAAAGGGCGGACGCTCACACAGTTCTTCAGGCCGGGCAGCTGAACCTGCGCCACGACCTTCCAGTCGCTGGGCGAGATGGCGATCAGCCGGGCTGGGCCCTGGGCCTTGAAATCGGCGGCAAAGGACCCCAGCGGCAGCCACACCAGCCCGCCGGCCAGCCCCATGCGCTGCGGCGCCGCCAACCCGCCGGGCAGGGTAGACAGGCTGCCCAGAGCCAGGGACTGCACGAGCTTGCCCGCCAGCGGATCCACCGCCACCAGGTCATCGCCGTCGTCAAAATCACCAGCGGCTGCGCTGGGCTTTGGGTTGCGGCCCATGCGCGGCACCAGCCAGCGATCCGCCGCCACGGCCAGCGCGTCCTGGGGGTTGGCGTAGAAGCCTGCCGCCACCGAGACCTGGCGCAGGACCTGGCCGCTGTCGGCCGCCACCTGGGTCAGCACCGCCGTCGCGCGATCGACCAGCAGCACCTGGCGCGGCTGACCGGGCAGCTGGCCCAGCACCACATCGCCCGACAGGGCCATCGCCGTCGGCCCCAGCCGCGACCCAGAGTGCAGCACGGCGGACCACGCCGCTGGCGCCTGTTGCAGGCCCGCCGCCGGCAGGGAGGCCAGGTCCAGCAGAGACAGGGCGGTGCTTTTGTAGTCGCCGCCTACCACCGCCAGGTAGCGGTCCACTGCCGGGCCTGGATCGGCAGCCTTGGCAAATTGCGCATGGCTTGACAAGGAGTTGCCAAAGCCTTGGGTGTCATCGGCGCAGCCAGCGATGGCTACCGCGGCGGCCAGGGGCCAGGCGGGCGTCCAGCGCGGCCCCCGCTGCTTGAGTGGCTTCTGTGCCGGGCCCGCTTGGGCTGCGCCGAGGGGAGGGATGGTAGAAAACCCTTTGCCAGACATGGAATTGCCAAAGCCCTGGGTGGTGGGGCAGCTGCCGCGGCTGGGGTCGTAGGTCATGGGGTGTCCCGGTGGCCGGACCAGCCGACCTGCAGCCAGGCGGTGCGCCCCGGCAGCGGGTAGCCGACCAGGTCAAACCACGGCACGTCGGCGGCGTTGTCCAGCCTGGCGTCCACGTGCAAGCCCAGCCGGCCCAGGTCAGCGCGCAGGCCTGCCGACAGCAAGGTGCGGCCAGGCAGCGCCACCAGGTTGGCGGCGTCTAGGAAGTAGCCGGATTGCCACTGGGCCGCGCTCCACAGGGCGGCGCTGAAGTGCTTGGAAGTTGATGGTAATTGCCAGGACACCCGACCGGACCAGCGGCTGCGCGGCCACAGCGGCAGGGCGTTGCCGCGGTAGGCCACCTGCTGGCTGCGGTCGACGCTGGCGAGGGTGGCGTGGCCCAGGCTGGCGCGGACCGGGCCCAGCTGCCCGTCCACCTGCAGCTCGGCGCCCAGCAGCCGCGCCTGGCCGATATTCTGGTACACGGCCTGGCGAGCCCCCAGGCCGACCAGCTGGATAAGGTCATTGGCCCACGTGGCATAAGCTCTTGTGTCTACAGATAGATCCCACCGGGTCCCCCCGCGGCGCTGCCAGTTCAGCCCGCCATCTAGGGACACAGAGGACTCTGGCTGCAGGCGGGCGTTGCCGCGCACCACAGCCGAGTCGCCAAAGAGCTCCTGCAAATTGGCCAGGCGGACCGCGCGCCGGGCAGAGGTGTGCACGACCCAGCCGTTGCGCGGCTGCCAGTGGCCACTGAGGGCTGCGTGCCAGGGCAGGGCCTGCACCGTGGTCACTTCAGACCAAGCAAAGGGATATTGGCGGGCATCCTGCAGCGACTGGCCAATCCACTCAGCGCCGCCCGCCGGAGTCAGGGTCACCTCGCCGACCCGCAGCGGCACGGCGGCCGTCAGGGTTGCGCTGTTGCGCCACGAGCGAGGACGGGTCTCGCCGCGCAGCAGGTCTTGACCATCCACGCTGGCCAGCTGACCGGCCAGGCGCAGCTGCCCATCAGCGGCCAGGCGGGAGGTTCTGGCCAAGGGGCCTTCCCACGCCGCCACGGCCCCGGCCCCGGCCACGCGCTGGCGCGAATGCCAGGCCAGCCCCAGCTCGCCGGCGCGGTCGTCGGTCACCGTCCAGGCGCCCGAGGTGTGCAGAGACAGCAGCAAGCGTCCGTCGGCGGAGCCCGTCCGCCGCACAGCTTGCAGGGCCAGCAGCTGGCGGTTCTGCTCGTAGCGGGCTTTGAGCGCCGGGTACAGCGCCGCTCCCGGCACGCCCACCTCAGAGCCCGCGCCCAGCCAGCGCAGGTAGGCGGTCCACCGCTCTCCCAGCCGCCACTCCGCGGCCAGGACTCCACCCAACCTGCTAAGATCGTTGTTCTGTCTTGTCTGGGTGCGGTCGTCGCTGGTCTGAAAGGCGGTGCCGGGATCTTGGCGGTAGGCAAAGTCACCGGTGCTGCCCAGCCAGCGCAGGCCCAGCAGCGCCGAGCCCTGATCGCCTTGCCAGCCCAGGCCACCGTCCAGCTGGCGGGTGCCAAAGCTACCCATCGCGGCTGAGAATTCGCCGCCAGACCCGCGGGCCTTGCGCAGCAGAATCCGCAGGGCGCCGCCCATCGACTGCGGGCCCAGCCAAGCCGGGGTCGCGCCGCGGTAGACCTCCAGCCGGTCGACCGCTGACAGCGGCAGGTCTGACAGGTCAAAGGGCGCGCCGTCGGCGTTGCTCAGCGGTACATCGTCAATCGCCACAGTCAGTTGCTCTGCCGTGGAGCCGCGCACCATCAGATGGGCCGGGCTGCCAACGCCGCCGGTGTGCATGACGGCCAGGCCGGGCTGGGCTGCCAGCGCTGCCGCCGGCGACGTGTAGGTGCGCCGCAGGTCCGCGCCGCTCACCACCGTCACCGGCCCCGCCGCGTCCAGCTGGCCCGCCAAGCTGATCGGCCGCGCCGCCCTCACCCACAGCTCTGGCGCTGGATCGGCACCGCCCGCCGTCGGCGTAAAATGTTCAGGCAGAGCATGGGGTTGACATAGGGTCACCCTTGGTGAGGCCACCCCCAGCACCGCCAGCGCCGTCAGCAGCCGCGCGCAACCAAGCCGGCGACACCACTGCCGCCACAGGCCCCCTGGCTTCTGGAAAAATGCCGACAACAACCGCGACTCCGGTGCCCCAGTCCTCGGGGGCCCAGACAAAGCGCTTGCGGTCGGTCTCCTGACTTGCAGCGGGCGCAACGGCCTTCCCGGGCAGCGCCCAGTGGCCAGAGAGTTGCGCCTTGCCATCGACTTGTGGTGTCGCGGCGGCTGCTTACAGTGGCGGGTCCGCGCCGGAGTCTCACCGGCTTCCCATTGCCTTCCCCGTGGAAGGTCCCGCAAGCGCGCCGATCTGACCAGGGTTCGCCGGCGCCGTCAAGGCGAATCCGGGCTGGCCAGGGCCCCTGCGCAGCGGCGCCGCTACGGCTGCACGCACGGGTTGGCGCCCGAGCAGGCAGAGAGCAGCACGGGAGTCAGCAGCGCGATGTGGCTGCCCGGCTCAAAACCTTTGACTTGAACGCTGCCGCCCAGCTTGGGCAAAGAGCTGCCGCTGGCCGTGGCGGTCAAGAACACGCCAGCGCCACCGGCGGGCACGTTGCACAGCACCAGGCCCTTGGCGCCCGGGGGGATGGCGCACTGCGGCTTGGCAAAGCCCATGTCAATGACGCGGGCATCATAGCTGTCGGCGCTGCCAAGGGTGCACGGCTTGGCCGCCCACGGGTCGTTCATGGGCACGATCAGCTGGTTGGCGGCGTTGCGCGCCTCTACATAGACCATGCCAACGCCATTGCCCGCGCAGGTGCCGCCGTTGGCCATGGCCCAGTCCATGCTGATGACGCTGCGCAGGTCCAGGTCAATCGGCTTGGCGCCACTGGTGACCTTGGCATTCTCTACCTTCAAGGGCCCTGCCAGGTTGATGTTGCCCCACGCCGCCGGAGCTGCTGGGCCCACGGCGTCGATCTGCACGTAGCGGCTGCCCGCTGGCACGTTGGCAACGGTAGCGTTGCCGGCACTGCAGGGGGCCTGCTGCGAGGCGATCTCGGCGCGGGCTTCGTCCAAGATGCGCACGGTCACACTGGTGATCGCCCGCTGGGTGCAGCCAGTGCCTGGTTGTTCGCCTTTGACAGTCCAGGTGACGTAGACGTTGCCCTTGCCGGACGGCTGGACCACGGCGCTAAGCTTGACCAAATTGACCGGAGCGGCGACTTGCACGGTCTGGTTGGCTGTGATCGTGTGCGGGCCGGTCAGCGGCGAGTTGCCCCAGCTCGGGCTGCCCGCGGGGTCGTTGGCCGCGTAGCCATCGACTTGAAGCCAGCCCCCGGCCACGGTGGGCACTGCGCTGACCGTTACCTGGCCGGCGCTGCACGCCGCCGAGCCTTTGGCCAGCACCTGTGTTTTTGCAGAGTTGAGCACCAGAACGTCGACCTTGGTCAGCCCCACCGCTGCGCAGCCGCTGGCAGCCGGCTGGCCGTCGACGGTCCACGCCAAGACCACGGCGCCAGTGGGGCCAATCGGCGTGGCGGTCAGGGTCGAGGGCTCACTGACCACGCAGCCGCTCATGGCGAGGGCAGCGGCGGCAGGCAGCCACCCCCTTCGCAGCGATGCGCCAAAAGAAGACGAGGCAAGAACCTTGGGGCTGGCGGAGTTTGACATGGTGCAACCTCTTGGACGGTGGCGGCGCAGGGGTCAGCGCCGGCACTGCAGGGACGCGGCAGGGGCCCCGCCGATTCAGTATCTGGCCGCACGCCCACCACGGCAGGGCGCCGAGCCGGGAGGAGCTGCGCTGGCCTCTCTTGCAGTCTTGGATTGCGGTTTTCTTGACGGATACCCAGTGGCGCCGATCCTGTAGGGGCCAGGGCGGCAGTGCCCCGGCGGTCGCAGGAGTCCGATTGGCGCCAAAAGTTACCATGCTATCCGCACAGTTCCGGGCCGTGCTGCCTGCGGGGCGGGCGGCCCTGGCGATGGCTTGGGCGCTGGGCGGATGTGCGGCGCCCACCCTGCAGAGTCGCGACTATGCGTGGGAAGACTCTACCCTCAACCTGATGCGCGAGCCGGGCGATCCAGTGTGGCCGGCCGAGCGTCAATTCGCTGCCAGCGACGCCGAGCCAGGCCGCGATCAAGAGCCGCGCCCTCGCCCTACTTATCGAATAGTTCCAGAGCGGTCGGCGCGCACGGCTCCCCAGACAGCCCCTGGACCGCGGCTGCCGCGGGCGGAGCTGGCTGCTCCTACCGCTGACCGGCAGGCCTCTGCTCCCGAGGGCGCTGAAGAACCGCCGGCAAACAGGGCATCCCAGCCTCCAAGCCAGCTTCCAGCGGCTCCCGCGGCCACGCCGCCGCCCCAGGGCGACGATCGCCTGCGCGCCGTGCAGCGGGTCGAGGCAGCCCAGACCCTGCTGGGTACCCCAGGCCTGCAAGAGCGCGCCTTTGTGGCCCACGTGCTGCGCGCAGCGGGTCAGGACATTGCCGTAGACGCCAAGCAGCCCTACGCCGCCTCGCTGTGGCAGAAGCTGGACGCCGCCGGCAGCAAAGTGGCCCAGGCCGACGCGCGCCCCGGCGATCTGGTGTTCTTTCGCGATACCGCCGATCTGAACGGCAACAGCAAGCCTGATGACGGGGTGACGCTGGTCGGCGTCGTCGAGCGCGTGCGCGGCAGCCACGCCATCTTCATTGCCCAGCGCGCCGGCAAAGTGCGCCGGATGGCCGTAGATGCCTCGCGCCCGCTGGTGATTCGCGATGCCGGCGGCGAGGTGGTCAACACCCGTCTGGTGCGCTGGCCGGGCAGCGACACGCCGTGGACCACCGGGCAGTGCTTCTACGGTCTTGCTCGGCCCTGACGGCAAAATCCCCAGCTACTGGCGCAGCCACACCAGTGTAGCGCCCTCGCCCCCTTCGGTCCGGTCGCCGGTGCGCCAGCGCTCTGCGTGGGGATGGCGGTGGAGGTGCGATCGCACGGCGTCGCGCAGCGCCCCGGTGCCCAGGCCGTGGACAATGCACACGCCCACCTTACCAGACAGCACCGCGCGGTCGATGTGCTGGTCGACCTTGGCCAGGGCCTCTTCGACGCGCATACCGCGGACATCCACCGTGGCATCGGCGGTGCGCAGGGCCATGCCCCCTTCTTCCAGGGTCTGCGGCGCGTGGGTCGCGTCGGTCAGCTGGCGCGACTGGACGCCCGCAGCCTTGTCGGCCTTGCGCACTGGCCCGGCCGACTGCGCTTCGGCGGCGGTGACGCTCTGCAGGTCAGCCGCCGGGCACCACATCTCCAGAGAGCCGGCGTTGACCTTGATGCGGTCGCCTTTGCGCTCGATGATCTTGACGGCGCGGTCCAGGCCGCGGTGCCAGGCGCTGGTGCCCGGAAACAGCGCGTCGGTGGTCAGCTCGTGGCGGATGGCTTTGCCCAGCAGCCTCTCTTGGGTCTTGCGCTGCAGGGCTTCGACTTCTACCTGCCGCGTCGAGACCACCTTGGCCGCCTCTTCCAGGCGCCGCCGATCGGCGTCGACGATGCTGTCGCGCAGGCGGGCCACTTCAGCGCCCACGGCGCGCAGCTGGTCCATGGCCTCTGCGGTGGCCTTTTCGATGCGGCGGTCGGCCGCCTTCTGCTCGTTGCGGCGCTGATCCTCCAGCAGCGTGCGGGCGTGGACCACCTGGTTTTTCTCATGCTGCACCGCGGCAAGCTCGCGCTCCAAGGCTTGGCGCTGCTGCTGCAGAGAGGCCAGCATCTCTGCCACCTGGCTGCCCCCGGTGCCCAGCAGCTGGGCCGCCCGGTCCAGCAGCGGCTGCGGCAGGCCCAGGCGGGCCGCCAGCGCCAGCGGATTGGAAGTGCCGATCTGGCCCAGCGTCAGCCGGTAGGTGGGCGTCAGCGTGTGCGGGTCCAGCTCCAGCGCCGCATTGCCAAAGCGCTGATCGCGCAGCGGCAGCAGCTTGAGCGCCTCAAAGTGGGTGCTGACCGCGCCCCAGGTCTTGGCGCCCACGGCAACGGCGTGCTCCAGCACCGCGGTGGCCAGCGCCGCGGCGGCAATCGGCTCGGTGCCGGTGGCCAGTTCGTCCAGCAGCAGCAAGGTGCGCCGGTCGGGCCGCGCCGCCGCCTGCAGCGCCTGCGACACCAGGCGCAGGTGGCCCTCAAAGGTCGACAGCCCGCGCTCGATGTCCTGGGCGTCGCCCATCACCACCAGCACGTCGTCAAACCACGGCACCGTCGTGTCGGCGCTGGCGCAGACAAACAGGCCGCGGCGGGCCATCTCTACCAGCAGGCCCAGGCTGCTCAGCACCACAGTCTTGCCGCCGCCGTTGGGGCCAGAGACCACCAACCACCGCGCCGGCGGCTGCAGCCGCAGGTGGCAGGGCACCACGGCGATCCCGTCCAGCACCAGCAGCGGGTGGCGCAAAGACGGAGCTTCCAGCCGATCTCCCGGGTCGATCTGTGGGCGGTGGGCGTGCAGCCGCTCAGCCAGCCGCGCCGACGCCAGCCGCAGGTCCAGGGCGGCCACAATGTCGGCAGCGGTCGCCAGCTCTTGGCTGTGCTCGGCGCACATCTCGGTCAGCTCGGCCAGAATTCGCCGTTCTTCGCGGCGCACCGCTTCCATGGCCAAAGCCAGCTGGTTGTTGGTCTCGACCAGCTCCTGGGGCTCTACGTAGACCGTGTGGCCGGTCTGCGAGGCGCCGTGGATGATGCCCGGCAGGGTGCGCTTGGCCGCGGCGCGCACGGGCAACACATAGCGGTCGTCTCGCAGGGTAAAATACTCGTCTTGCAGCAGGCCGGCGGCGTCGGTCTCTTTGACCAGCGACTCGATGCGGCGGCGCAGGCGCGCGGCAATGGCCAGCACTTCTTGGCGCAGGTGGCCCAGGGCGGCGCTGGCGCTGTCCAGCAGGTGGCCCTCGTCGCTCAGCGCGTCGGCCAGCACAGAGGCCAGCAAGTCCAATTCGGGCAGGGCGATCACCCGCGCCTGCAGCAGCGGCGTGGCGACGCCCCAGCTGCGCGCCTGGCGGCGCAGGTCCTTGGCCGTCCGGGTCAGGCGGGCAAAGGGCACCAGGTCGATGCCGTCTAGCACGCCACCCAGCCGCGCCGTAGCCAGCAGGTCGTCCAGCAGCAGCCGCGGCGGCAGCTGGGGCAGGGCGCTGTTGCGCAACAGGATCTCGGCTTCGGCGACTTCGCTCAGGCGCTGTTCCGCCTCCAAGGCCGTGGCGGCGGGCGGCAGAGACAGGGCCAGCTGGGCACCGCGGTCGGTACTGGCCAGCTGAGCCAGGGCATCCAAAATTCGGTGCAGGCGCAGACCTTCGGACATGGGCGTGTAGGCTCCCTTGGGCAGTAGGGACCAAAGGCCCCGGCGCGGGCGCGGCTTGCCGTCGAGAGGTCGACGATCGCGCCGTTCCTGTATATCATTGACCCCGCCCTGGGGCCATGCCAGGCAGCGCGGGCCATGTCAGACCAACCGCCTTCATTGCCTCCGGGGTTGCCTCCGGGCGCCGCTCCGCCACCCCCTCAGCCGGGGCGCATCACTGCGTCACTGCCGCAATTCAGCGAAGACTGGTCCGCGGTGGCAGAGGCGGGGCCGTTTGCCGACGCCAAGGGCCACCAGCCACCGCATCCGGCGATTACCAGCGTTTTTGGCAGCGACGTGCCTTTTGTCGGCCGGCGCACTGAGACCGAGGCGGTGTATAACGCCCTGCGCGCGGCGCTCAACAGCAAGCAGCTGCGCCAGGTGTGGCTGCACGGCCCAGAAGGCTACGGCAAGACGCGGCTGCTGATCGAATTGCGCCGGGTCGTCTCTGGCGGCGCTCGCAAGCTGAGCTGGCTGCAGGTTACCGGTCAAGACAGCGCGGCCCCTGCCTCTCTGGCCGGGCGGCTGCTGGTCGAAATGCTGGGCGGGGCCACGGTGCTGCGGCTGCCCGACGCCCAACAGCAGGCAGAGCGTCAATTTGCCGAGTGGTTGGGCCCAGAGCGCGCCGCCGAAGCCTACGCGGTGGCGGCGCGGCTGCTGGGGCTGGCCCGCACCGATCGCGAAGACCTGAGCCTGGAGGCCGAGCCACCGCTGCAGGTGGCCACCCAGTGGATTGCCGCCCTGCTGCGCCAGCGCGCGCGGGTGACACCGACGATCGTGCAGATCGACGCCCAGCTGGTGGCTCCGGAAGCCCTGAGCGCCTTTGTGGCGGCGCTGCAGGCCCATGTCAGCGGAGTGCCGCTGGCGGTGCTGGTAGAGGCCGCCGCGGCGCCGCCCTCGCACCTGGAAGTGCTGCCAGTGGCCATGGGGCCGCTGGACCTGTCGACCTTGACCGCGCTGGCCCGCAAGCTGCTGCGGCGGGTCGAGGGAGCCCCGCAAGACATGGCCGAGGGGCTGGCGGTGCGCGCCGGCGGTTCGCCAGAGAAGCTGCTAGACGGCCTGACCGGCCTGGTCGCTGGCGGAGAGATCGCCCTGCGCGACGGCGAGTGGCGCTGGCACCACCGCACCGAGCGCGGCTTGTCGGCGTCGTGGCAGAATTCCCTGGCGGCCAGTGGCCAAGGCCGCTCCAGCCTTCCCGATCGGATCGCCAGGCTGCCCGCCGAGCTGCGCTTGGTTGTCGACGCGGCAGCGGTGTTTGGCCCCACCTGCTGGTTTGGCGGCGTGCTGTCGGTGCTGCGCGGCGCCCGCAGCGACCCAAGCGAGAGCTTGACCGAGCGCGACCGCGGCACCCTCAAAGCCTCTATGCTGCAGCTCCAGGCTGTGGATGTTATTGTCTTTGTAGAAGATTCCAAGCTCAGCCGCGAGCTGGAGTTTGCCTTTGTCCACCCCACCGACCCGGCCGCGGTGGTCTCCGAGATGGACTCAGAGAAGCGCAGCCTGTTCAGCCGGTTGGCGGCGCAGTGGCTGGTCAGCCGGCCGCGCCAGGACCCGATAGCCGACAACATCCGCGTCGGCGAGCTCTACGAGGCCGGCGGTCGCCACCACCAGGCGGCCCAGGCTTACCTGGAAGGGGGCCACGCGGCCCGCACGGTGGGCCAGATCCAGCGGGCCATGGCCCTGTATGAGGCTGGTGCGCGCAACACCGGCCCCGATGACGCCGGCTTGGGCTGCGATCTGCGGGTCGCCCACGGCGGGGCCCTGCTGCGCTTGTCTCAACACGCCCAGGCAGAGAAGGTGCTGCTGGACGCGATGCACATGGCCCGCTGCCTGGACGACGACCAGCGCTGCGGCATTGTCCAGCTGCGGATTGCCCAGGTGGCGCGCGTGTCTGGCCGCTATGAGCAGGCCCTGGGCTACCTGGGCTCGGCAGAGAAGCACCTCAAGGTCGCCGGCGCCCACCGCTGGATTGCCGATGTCAGCGACGAAATCGGCATGATCTATCTGGTTCTGGGCGAGACCGACGCCTACAAGGCTGCTCTGCAGCACTTTCTCAAGGCCTTGGCGCTGCGGCGCCGCTCGCAGGACCGGCGGGTGGTCGCCCGCTCTCTGTGCAACATCGCCAGGGTCCACCTGGGCCGCGGTCACACCGCCGATGCGCTGGAAGCCGTGACGGAGGCAGTGCAGATTTGCGACCAGATCCAAGAGCGCTGGGGCGCCGCCGAGGCGCGGGCGGTGCTGGGCGAAGTCCACGCGGCGCAAGGCAAGTACCGCCTGGCCTTTGTGGCGTGGGAGCAGGCGGCACAGCTGGCCCAGGATGTCGGTGATCGGCGCCGCCATCTGGAAGTGCTGCTGCTGCGGGCAGAAACCTTCATTGCCCTGGGCGAGTGGCAAGACGCAGTGACTGGCATGGCCGCCACGGCCGAGCTGGCCCGCGAGGTCAACGACCCCGAGCTGACCAGCGCGCTGAACCGGGTGCAGGCCTCGATCTCGCTTGAGAGAAATGCCCTAGAGACCGCGGACCTGGACAGCGAGCGCGCCGTAGAGGTGGCCCGCGGCTCGGGGGCGCGCCTTGCCGTGGCCAGGGCCCTGGTGGTGCGCGCCTGCGTGCTTGGCACCCGCGCCCTGTCTGACGGCGGTGCCCGCGCCACCGTGATTGACCGCAAGTGCACAGAGTCCTTTGAAGAGGGCCTGTCGATGCTGCGCGACATGGGCGATCTGGTGCGCCTGGCTTCGGGCCTGCGCTCCTACGTGGCCTACTTGAGCCAGCGCGGCGGTGGACCGCGGCTGGCCGCCGTGCAGCAGCGCCTGACCGAAGTCGAACAAGAGGTTAACCAGGTCGCCGGCACCTGATGGTGGCGCGCGCGTCGCCAAAGGATGGGCAGATGGCCAAGGGTTTTCAGAGCGCAGGTAGGTTGGGATGGGTGCTGGCCCTGCTGCTGTGGGGCTGCTCAGAAGAGCCAGCGGCAGCCACCGGCGCCTGCGCTACGGCCGGGGCGGCCTGCGAGGACGGCGACGGCTGCACCGAAAAAGACGTCTGCACCAAGGGAAAATGCCTGGGCAGCCCCAAGGTCTGCAGCGACGGCCTGGACTGCACGACCGACAGCTGCAGCTCTGTCAGCGGCTGCTTGTTTGCCGCCAAGCCCAATGTCTGCGTGATTGCAGGGGCCTGTGTGGCACCTGGCCCGGCCGCCGCCAACCCGTGCCAGCTGTGCGACCCCGCCGCCTCGCCAGTGAGCTGGTCCCTGGCGGCCACCAGCTGTGACGACAGCAATGTCTGCACCCAGAAAGACAGCTGCGCCGCCGGCAAATGCACAGGTGCTTCGATTAGTTGTGACGACGCCAACGCCTGCACTGCTGACAGCTGCGACCCCGCCCTGGGCTGCCAGCACGCCCCAGTCGGCGGACCGTGCACAGAGGCCAATCCCTGCACCGAAGCCGACTTCTGCCAAGCTGGCGTCTGCACCGGTGGCCCCCAGCCCAAGGTCTGCGACGACGCCAACCCGTGCACCCTCAACCTCTGTGACGCCGCCAAGGGCTGCGGCTTTCCCACCGACCCCACGGCCTGTGCCGACAGCAATCCGTGCACCACCGATCAGTGCGACAAAGCCAAGGGCTGCAGCAATCCGGCCAAAAAGCCCGGCGACGCCTGCACCAACGGCAATCCGTGCGTCATCGAAGAGGCGTGCAACCTCGACCTCGCCTGCAAGGGCGGCAAGCCGCTGAACTGCGACGACGGCAATCCGTGCACCAATGATTCCTGCAAGCCCGGCAAGGGCTGCTCTCACGGGCTTTCGACCGCCCCCTGCGACGACGGCGAGTCCTGTACTTATCCAGACACCTGCACCGGCGGCTCTTGCATCGGCAACAAGACGGGCGCCTGTGACATCTGCACCAACAGCTTTGCCGGCACCGGCGCCAAGCTGACCATGTTCTCTCTGGGCGGGGCAGGCAAGCCTGGAGACGGGCTGAACATCGACGGCGACGCCAAGACCTGCGCCCCGCAAAACAACTGCGACGGCGGCATCGACAATTCCGCCGCGGTGCTGGCGCCCTTCCTCAACAAGGCGCTGGTGGCAGGCGTGCAGGACGGCACCATGACGTTTGTGGTCGACCTGCTGGGCTATGTCAAAGAAGGTCAGCCGTTTGTGCTGAACATGTACTACGCAGAGATGGCGCCGAGCTCCAAGGCGGCCAAGTGCAACGGCCAGACCGACGTGTGCGAGTGGCTGGTGGGCCAGACGGCGATGACACCGCAGTGCAAGCCAAAATTCTCATTCAAAGACGCAGTGATCAACGGTGGCGTCTTGACGGCCGGCGGCAAGGACACCCTGTTTGCCATGGACGCCGACCTGGTGGGCGCAGCGCCTGGCTCGACTTTCTACGTCAAGGGCGCGCGCATTGAAGCCAGCGCCGTCTTTGGCGCCGACGGCAAGACCGTGGTTGGCATGCAAGGGGTGCTGGGGGGCGCCGTGCCCGCCCAAGCCGTCTACGACATCGTCAACGCCACCGACGAGTCGACCTTTGCCGCCGTGGGCCTCAACAAGAAAGACGCGCTGGACCTGGTCAAGCAGCTGCTGGAGCTGGACATCGACATCGACGGCGACGGCGACAAGGACTCGGCCAGCATCGGCATTCGCTTTACCGGCGTTGGCGCCAAGATCATCGGCATGGCCGACTGACCTTCAAGCCGCCCTTTAGCCAGGGCTCAGCCGCCCAGCACCAGCGCCGCCACATGGTCAAAGGTCCAGTCTTCCAGCTCGTGGACGCGGTCGCGCCAGTGCTGTGACTGCTCGGGGTGTACCTCAAAGTAGCGCTGCCACCACGCCGCCGAGCCGCCGGTCAGCACCGCGTGGGCCTGCCAGGGCTTTTGCACCATGTAGTGGATGATCTTGGCCTGCTTCTCCAGGTTGCGCTTCAGCGTGGGGTGCCCGCGCAGGAACTGGTAGATGAAGTGGGCCATGTTGTAGCCCACCGGCAGGCGATGCTCGACCGGCATGGCGTACCAGTCGCCATAGAACACGTTGAGAAAGCCCTGGTCGCCGCCGTCGTAGCTGCCCGAGGCCAGCAGCTGCTCTACCATCTTGCGAAAGACTGCCGCATCGGGCTCTACGACCATCACCCCCGAATTGAAGTGGTCGGGCAAGAAGAAGTCGGGGCCGGCGGCAAAGGGCGGCCGCTCAAACAGGTCATCGACGTTCTGCAGCACCAGCGTGTCGGCATCCAGCGTGACCACCCGGTCAAAGTCGGTCAGCTCCCAGGCTCGCAGCTTGGTAAACACGCTGGCAAAACGCGGAAAGAGCAGGTGATCGGCGTCGGGATTGGCAATGGGCTCTACATCGCGGATCTGCCAGCCCTGGCGTGCCAGCTTTGCGCGAGCAGACGGCGGCACGTCGGCGGTGGCCAGGGCGACCATGGGCAGCTTGGTGCCGCTGGCCAGCAGGGACTTGCCCAACACCTCAACCCCGGGCACATAGCCGTCGCCATTGCAGATGGTGGTGACGTAAGCGCACTTCATAGCTTTACTCCGCCGTGGCGCCAACAGGCGCGCTCCAGCAGGGTAGGAGCCAAGGCGGCAGCGGCAAGGGCAGCGGCGCGGAAGAGGCTTGCGGGCTACGGGGCTTGCGGGCTAGGGGGTGCAGGGCACCACTGGGCTCCAGTAGCACTTGCCGGTCAAGGAGTTGCAGCTGTCGATGGTGCAGCTGTCGCCGTCGGCGCAGTTCTTGTTCTGGCCGGTGCAGCTGCCGGTGGTGCAGACGTCTTGCAGGGTGCACGGGTCGCCGTCGTCGCAGGGGTAGGCGCCGGCCAGCACGGTGTTGACGCAGTTGCCAGAGGCGGGGTCGCAGGCGTCGTCGGTGCAGGGGTTGCCGTCTCCGCACTCGCGCGGCGGACCGGCTTTGCACTTGCCGCTGCCGCACTTGTCAGAGACGGTGCACGGATTGCCGTCTTCGCACTTCTCTTCATCGGCGACCGGGGTAAAGACGCAGGTGCCGGTCTTGCTGTCGCAGATGTCCAGGGTGCACGGCTGCGAGTCCGAGCAGGGCTTGGGCGTGCCGCCGCTGCACACGCCGTTCTTGCAGCCGTCTCCCAGGGTGCAGGGGTTGTTGTCGTCGCAGGCGCCAGAGGTCACGGCGGTGCTGACGCAGCCCTTGGCGCCTTCGCACACGTCATTGGTGCAGGGGTTGCCGTCACTGCAGCTATTTTGCAGCTTGCCCAGGCAGGCGCCGCCGCTGCACAGGTCCTCTGCGGTGCACAGGTTGCCGTCGTCGCAGGCGCCGCCGTTGGCCAGGGTGTGGTAGCAGCCCTGGGTCAGCGAGCACAGATCGGCGGTGCAGGGATTGCCGTCGTCGCAGGTCGATCCGTCGGCGGCCACGCACTTGCCGGCCTTGCAGGTGTCGTTGGCGGTGCAGGCGTTGTTGTCGTTGCAGACTCCGCCGTCTTTGGCCGTGCTGGCGCAGCCAGTCTTGGCGTCGCAGCTGTCGGCGGTGCAGGGGTTGCCGTCGCTGCAGTTGGCTGCCGCGCCGCCTACGCAGCTGCCGCTCTTGCAGAAGTCGCTGACGCTGCAGGGATCGCCGTCGTCGCAGCTGGTGGCGCCGTTGGCCTTGTGGCCGCAGCCGGCCGTGGCGTCGCAGAAGTCGCTGGTGCAGCCGTTGTCGTCGTTGCAGTCAGAGACGGCGCCGGACTGGCAGAGGCTCTTGGTCCCGCTGACCTGGCACCAGTCGCCGGCGGTGCAGGCGTTGCCGTCATTGCACGGGGTGGCGCCGCCTTGCTCAAACCAGAACAGATCCAGGCCAAAGTTGATGCCCGCTGGGTTGCTGGACGCCGTGGCGCCCGGCTTGCCCGGGTTGGTCACCGTGCAGACAAACTGGTTCTTGCCCGCCACCAACTTGCCGTTCAAGGCAATGACCGCCGGCTTGCTGTAGGTATCCTCTGAGGTTTCTACGCCAACCAGCTTGTCATTGAGCTTGCAGACCCAGGCGCCGTCTACCGCCAGCTTGACGGTACCGACAAGGGTCTGGAAGCCAGCCGGCACGTCAAACTCGTAGGTGAAGGTGGCGGTGGTGTTGGCCGTGGGATCGCTTACGGTCGGGCTGATCCACAGCCAGGTGCCGCTGACGTCTTTGGTCCACAGGGGCGAGACCACGGCTGGCACAGCCTTGCCGCTGCTGCCGCCGCTGCTGGCAAAGGTCGAGGTGTCTGACGCAAAGGTCAGCGGCTTGCCCTTGCCGTTGGAGGCGGGGCTGTGCAGGCAGCCCTGCAGGCCGTCGCAGGTATCGACGGTGCAGACCTGGCCGTCATCGCAGGAAGTCGTGGCGCCGGGCGCGCACTTGCCCTTGCTGCAGGAGTCGCCGCTGGTGCAGGAGTCGCCGTCTTCGCAGAAGCTGCCGTTCTTGTCGATGTGGACGCAGCCGCTGCTGCCCTGGCAGAAGTCCGACGTGCAGGCATTGGCGTCGTCGCAGGTGTTGCCGACAATGCCCGTGCAGGCGCCGTTTTGGCAGACATCAACGGTGGTGCACTTGTTGCCGTCGTCGCAGGGCACATCCAGCGGCGGGAAATTGCAGCCGTACTTCGGGTCGCAGACGTCGCTGGTGCACGCGTTGTTGTCGTTGCAGGTCACCGAGCTGCCAGACAGGCAGGCGCCGCCCTTGCAGACATCTGGCCCCTTGCAGGCGTCGCCGTCGTCGCAGGGCAGGGTGTTGGCCACGTTGGCGCAGCCCTTGACCGTGTCGCAGCTGTCGGTCGTGCACGGGTTGTTGTCATTGCACAGGTTCTGGGTGCCAGACAGGCACTTGCCGTTCAAGCAGATATCCTTGACCGTGCAGGAATTGCCGTCGTCGCAGGGCTGGGCCTGGTTGGAGACAAACTTGCAGCCCACGGCAGGGTCGCACCAGTCGCTGGTGCAGCCGTTGTTGTCTTCGCAGGCGACTTTGGCGGCGCCGGCTTGGCACTTGCCAGTGACGCAGAAGTCGCCATTGGTGCAGGCATTGCTGTCCGAGCACGGGTTATTGTCGTTGACGGTGAACACGCACTGGCCAATGGCGCCGTTGCAGCTGTCGTCGGTGCAGCCGTTGTTGTCGTTGCACACCTTGGGCGCACCAGAGATGCACTTGCCGCCCGTGCAGTTGTCGCCGATGGTGCAGTTGTTGCCGTCATTGCACGGGCCGTTGAAGGCTTGGAACGCACAGCCCGTTGAGGTGTTGCAGGTGTCGGTGGTGCAGGGGTTGCCGTCGGAGCAGGTGATGCCCTTGCCCACGCACTTGCCGTTGGAGCAGGCATCGCTGTCGGTGCAGGCGTTGCCGTCGGTGCAGGACACGCCCTGATTGGCGGCCACGTACTGGCAGCCCTTGACCGAGTCGCAGCTGTCACTGGTGCACAAGTTGCCGTCATTGCAGCTGATGGCCGTGCCCTTGCAGCCGCCGCCGGTGCACGCGTCATTGTAAGTGCAGGCGTTGCCATCGGTGCAGTTGAAGGCGTTGGGCGCGTAGACGCACTTGCCGGTCTTGGTGTCGCAGCTGTCATTGGTGCAGGTGTTGCCGTCATTGCACACAATGAAGGTCTTGGGCTTGCACACGCCGCTGGTGCAGGTGTCGCCCTCGGTGCAGGCGTTGCCATCGTCGCAGGGCAGGTCGCCGGTCTTGGCGATGCACTTGCCAGAGTCGATGTCGCACTTGTCTAGCGTGCAAGGATTGCCGTCGTTGCAGTCTTTGGGCTGGCCGGCGATGCAGCCGCCGTCTTTGCAGGTGTCGCCCAGGGTGCAGGCGTCGCTGTCGCTGCAGGGGGCGCCGGTCGCCGCGTTCTTGTAGACGCACACGCCCTGGGCCACGTCACAGGTGTCGATGGTGCAGGCGCTGCCATCGTTGCAGTACGCGGGCTTGCCTGGGGCGCAAGCGCCGGCCTTGCAAGAGTCGCCCATGGTGCACTTGTTGCCGTCTTCGCAGGCGAGCTGGTCGGGCATGTTGGCGGTGATGCAGTTGCCGGTCTTGGGGTCACAGGTGTCCATGGTGCACGGCTTGCCGTCATCGCAGCCGACATTGGACTTGGGCACGCACTTGCCGGTCTGGCAGGTGTCCTGCAGGGTGCAGGGGTTGTTGTCGGTGCAGGTCAGCCCGGTCTCGTTCTTGAATTCGCACTGCCCGGACTTGGGGTTGCAGGTGTCGGTGGTGCAGCCGTTGCCGTCGTCGCAGTTCTTGAGGCCGCCGCCGGTGCACTTGCCCTGGTAGCACAGGTCGATCTCGGTGCAGGGGTTGCCGTCATTGCACTTGAGCTGGTTGTTGCTGTGCAGGCAGCCCTTGGCGGGGTCGCAGGTGTCATTGGTGCAGGGGTCGCCGTCGTCACAGCCTACGCCGGCGCCGGGGGTGCACAGGCCCTTGAGGCAAGAGTCGCCCAGGCTGCACACCGACTCGTCGGCGTTGCACGGCTTGCCGTCGGCCTGATTGGCCGGCTCGCACTTGCCGCTCTTGCTGTTGCAGGCCCAGGTCAGGCACTCGCTGTCTTTGCTGCTGTCGCAGACCACCACCGTCTTGAGGTCGAGCTTGCACTTGTTGTCAGAGAAGTCGCAGAACAGCGTACCGTTGCACAGGTCGCCGTCTTCTTTGCCCTGGCAGTCCAGCTGGCTCTTGCACTCGCAGATGGCCTTGCCCGGCTGGCACTGGCCGCCCTGGCAGGTGTCGGCGCTGCTGCAGGTGTCGCCGTCGTCGCAGGCCTTGCCATCGTCGTTGACAAACAGGCACTTGCCGGTCTTGGTATCGCAGGAGTCGGTGGTGCACTCGCTGCCATCGGTGCAGACGATCGGCTTGCCCGCGACGCACTTGCCTTCGCTGCAGGCGTCGGCCTGGGTGCACAGCTCGCCGTCTTCGCAGGCGATGCCAGGCACGGTGTTGGCGATCTTGCAGTCGCCGGTGGCGGCGTCGCAATTCTCAATGGTGCAGGGGTTGTTGTCATCGCAGGACTTGGCCTTGCCGGCCAGGCAGCTGCCGGCGTCGCAGGCGTCGCCCAGGGTGCAGGGGTTGCCGTCGTCGCAGGGGGCGCTTAGGGCCTTGAACACACAGGTGCCGCTGCCGGGGTCGCACCCGTCGGCGGTGCAGCTCTCTCCGTCTTTGCACAGCTTGGTGCCGCCCGGGACGCAAGAGCCCACGCTGCAGGCGTCGCCCAGGGTGCACGGATTGCCGTCGTCACAGGCTTGGCCCTGGCTGGCCTCAAAGTAGCACAAACCATCGCTTTTTTGGCACTGGTCTACGGTGCAGGGGTTGCCGTCGTCGCAGACCTTGGCCGAGCCGATGCACTTGCCCTCGTGGGTGCATTCGTCTTTTTCGCTGCAGGGGTTGCCGTCATCGCAGGCGGTGTTGTCGGCGGCTTTGAGGTTCTTGCAGCCGTCCTCGCTGCAGGTGTCCACCGTGCAGGGGCTGCCGTCGTCGCAATCCAGCGCCTGGCCAGCGCATTTTCCTGACTTGCAGACGTCGGCGGTGGTGCAGCCGTTGCCGTCGTCGCAGGTGGCGGCG
This sequence comes from uncultured Myxococcales bacterium, assembly GCA_903919145.1. Classification (GTDB taxonomy): domain Bacteria; phylum Myxococcota_A; class UBA9042; order UBA9042; family UBA9042; genus SXRM01. Next base: position 19,816 of record CAIXGW010000214.1, on the reverse strand, counting down.
ATGGGCAGCTGGACGCAATTGCCCTGCTGGCACGCGTCATTGGTGCAGACGTTGCCGTCGTCGCAGGCCACAGCCTTGCCCAGGCACGCGCCCAGGCTGCAGCCGTCTTGCTCGGTGCAGGCATCGCCGTCAGAGCAGCTGGCTGCGTTGGGCAGGTTGACGCAACCCTTTGCTTTGTCGCAGCTGTCGTCGGTGCAGGGGTTGGCGTCGTTGCAGGTCAGCGCCCCGCCGGCCAAGCACTTGCCGCCCAGACACTGGTCGCCCAGGGTGCAGGCGTCGCCGTCGCTGCAGCCGCCAAGCAGCGGGGTGTGGTTGCAGGTGCCCTGAGAGGTGCAGCTGTCTTGGGTGCAGGCGTTGCCGTCATCGCACTGCGGGCCGGTGCCGGACTGGCAGCTGCCGTCTTTGCAGATGTCGCCGGTGGTGCAGGGGTTGCCGTCTTCGCAGGTGGCCTGGTTGAGCGGGTGGGTGCAATTGCCTTGGCTGTCGCACAGGTCGTCGGAGCAGGGGTTGCCGTCGTAGCAGAACGACTCGTCGGTGGTGCCGTCGCAGTTGTCGTCCACGCCGTTGCAGACCTCGGTCTTGGGCACACAGGGGGGCTTGGGCACGCACACCTGCAGGGCCGGGTTGCCGCTGGCCGGGCTGCAGACCATGCCCTCTGGGCAGGGCGTGTCGCCACAGGGCAGGGCGCAACTACCCGTTCCGTCTGGGTTGATCAGGCACTGGCCCGACTGGCACTGCGAGTCAGCGCTGCACGGGCACGCCTCGCCGGCCGCGCAAGCGCTGGTAGCGTCCGAGCTGCTGTCTACGGCGGAGCTGTCCTCTGCGGTGTCGACCGCGACGCTGTCCTGGGTGGCGCTGGCGTCTTGGGGTTCGCTGACCTCAGCAGAGAGGTCGTTCAGGGCCGCGTCGTTGGGCAGGGCATCGGCATCCGCCTCTTCGCTGCTGCCAATCAACGTGTCTTCGCCGCAGGCACCAAGCCCTGCAGCCAGCACTCCGGCCATCAGAACCAACCACGAACGGAAGCGGCGACAGGGCTTGCTAGGAGCAGTTGTCGATCGCATGGGGGCCTCGCTGGGTGGGAGATCAGGGAACGCTCGCGAAATCGCTAGTGCTTTTGTGCAGGGCTGCGAGCGGGACTGGCTGGGACCAGTCCGCGCCGCGCACGGCGTCTGCACAACAACCAACTAACATACCACCCTTGCGGATTGTGTGGAAGTGCAAATTTCTTTACTCTGGCGGTGACTGTGGTAGGGGCACCCCACCGGGGGCGCCCAATTGCGGGGGTGCCGCCTGCGAGGCGCGCTCTGACGGTGCAGGGCCAGCAAGGAGCCGCCAATGCAAGGCAAAAAGATCCCCGACTTTGAGCCCAGCTGGATGGCCGTCATGGGCGACGTCTTTAACACGCCGGCGATGCACCAGCTGCGCGAGTTCTTGCTGCAAGAGCGACAGCACGGCGCCACGGTCTACCCGCCCGGCAAGGACATCTTCAACGCGTTCAAGTACACGCCCTTTGACCAGGTCAAGGTGGTGATTCTGGGCCAGGATCCCTACCACGGCGCGGGGCAGGCCCACGGGCTGTGCTTCTCTGTGCAGCCCGGGGTCCAGGTTCCGCCAAGCTTGCAGAACATCTTCAAGGAGATTCAGGCCGACCTGGGCACGCCACGCCCAGACCACGGCTGCCTGGTGCACTGGGCGACCCAGGGCGTGCTGCTGCTCAATGACGTCTTGACCGTGCGCGCTGGGCAACCGCAGAGCCACGCGGGGCACGGCTGGGAGCAGTTTACCGCCCGCGCCATCACCGAGCTGAACCGCCGCCGCGAGCACCTGGTGTTTGCGCTGTGGGGCCGCAATGCCCAGGTCAAGGCGGGCCATGTCGACGCCCACCGCCACCTGGTGCTCAAGGCGCCGCACCCAAGCCCGCTGTCGGCGCATTCTGGCTTTTTGGGTTGCCGGCACTTTTCTTCGATCAATCGCTACCTGGTGGACCACGGTACGCCGCCCATCGAGTGGGGGCTGCCCAATTTGCATACCCCTTTTGGGTAGTTGAGCGGGTGCTGCCCCAGCTGCGGTGGGCTTGCCTCTGCCGAAAGGCCGGCGTACATTCGCCCCTTCTGGGGCTCCCGGGGCTGGGCTGGGCTGCGCAACTGCAGCAGCCGACTTTCAGCTGACCTGGAGGGGAGCAACCCCCGTTTGGAGGACCGATGGCCGACCCACGCTCGCCGCTCAAGATCGACCGCTCAGAGAGCGCTTTTACCGACTACAAGCCTGCTTATACCCAGGCCCAGGCCGTGGTCGAAGCCACGCGCTGTCTGTACTGCGCCGACGCGCCGTGCATGCACGCCTGCCCCACCCACATCGATGTGCCCCAGTTCATTCGCAAGATCGCGTCGCACAATGACAAGGGCTCGGCCCGCACCATCTTTGATGCCAACATCTTGGGCATGTCCTGCTCGCGGGTGTGCCCGGTCGAGACGCTGTGCGTCGGCTCTTGTGTCTACAACCACCTGGGGCACCCGCCGATCCAGATTGGCCGGCTGCAGCGCTACGCGACCGACAAGGCCTACGCCGAGGGCTGGCGCTACTACCAGGCCGGGCCGGACACTGGCAAGAAAGTGGCGCTGATTGGCGCTGGTCCGGCGAGCCTGGCCTGCGCCCACGAGCTGCGGCTGCGCGGCCACGCGGCGGTCATTCTAGAGAAGCGCCAGGAAATCGGTGGTCTGAACACGACCGGCGTGGCGCCGCACAAGATGAAGGCCGACCAGGGCGTCAAAGAGGCTGAGTGGGTGCTGGGCATCGGCGGCATTGAGGTGCGCAACGGCGTTGAGGTCGGCAAGGACATCAGCGTGGCCGAGCTGGAAAAGCAGTTTGACGCCGTGTTTGTGGGCCTGGGCCTGGGCCCGGACACGCCGCTCAAGGTGCCGGGAGAGCAATTGCCCGGCGTCATCGGCGCCGTGGCCTGGATCGAGCAGTTCAAGCTGGGCAAGATCGACCTGTCGCAGGTCCGCTCCTGCCTCATCATTGGCGGCGGCAACACGGCGCTGGACTGCGTCAGAGAAGCCATTACCCTGGGTATCCCCAATGTTACCATGGTGTACCGCGGCACCGAGCAGGGAATGCCCGGCTACGCTCACGAGTGGAAGGCCGCCCAGGTCAAGAGCGCCAAGGCCGAGTGGCAAGCCGTGCCGGTGGCCTTTGAGGGCGAAGGCAAGGTCCAGCGGGCGGTGCTGCAGCGGCTGGATGCGGCCAAAAAGCCGATTGCCGGCGCTACGTTTAGCGTAGAGGCCGATCTGGTGCTCTTGGCGATTGGCCAAGCGCGCATCGGCGATCTGGTGGGCGGCCTGGAGGGGATCGCCGTCGAGCGCGGCGTGGTGGTGACCGACGCCCACGGCGCGACCGGCCGGCCTGGCTGGTATGCCGGCGGTGACTGCCGCAACGGTGGCAAGGAAGTCGTCAATGCTGCCGCGGAGGGCAAAGCTGCCGCCATCGCCATCGACGCCTACTTGCAGGGCAATTCCCCCAATTAGACGCGGTTGATCAAGCGCTTGGAAGCAAAACGGTAACAGCTCAGCTGAACGAGACGAGGATAGCATGGCAAATTTGTGGACCAACTGTGCCGGAATTCAGTCGCCCAACCCGTTCTGGCTCGCCTCCGCGCCGCCGACCAACTCCGGGGAGCAGATCCAGCGGGCTTTTGACGCCGGCTGGGGCGGTGCGGTGTGGAAGACTCTGGGCCAGCCGATCCAGAACGTCTCCAGCCGGTTTGGTGGCCACACCATCGGCGGCGTCCGCGGGGCCGGCTTCAACAACATCGAGCTCATCACGGACCGGCCTCTGGACGTCAATTTCCGAGAGATTGCCGAGGTCAAGAAGAAGTTTCCCAAGCATGCCGTCATCGCCTCCCTGATGGTCGAGACCGAGCAGGAGTGGGAGGACATCATCTGCCGCTCGGTCGACGCCGGCGCCGATGGCTTGGAGCTCAACTTTGGCTGCCCCCACGGCATGTGCGAGCGCGGCATGGGCTCGGCGGTGGGGCAAGAGCCGCTGGTCAACGAGCGAATCACCAGCTGGGCCAAGAAGTACGCCGAGAAGTACCGCCCCGGTCTGCCGGTCTTGATCAAGCTGACGCCCAATGTTTCTGACATTGTGCCGCATGGCTTGGCAGCGCAGCGCGGCGGCGCCGATGGCGTGTCTCTGATCAACACCATCAAGTCGATTGTCAGCGTCGACATCGACCGCTTTGTCCCCGAGCCGCGGGTCGGCAACCTCTCTACCAACGGCGGCTACTGCGGCGCGGCGGTCAAGCCGATTGCCTTGCACATGCTGGCGTCTTTGGCCCGCGACCCGCGCTTCAACCTGCCGATCAGCGGCATTGGCGGCGTGACCAACTGGCGCGATGCGGTTGAGTTCATCCTGCTGGGCGCGACCAGCGTGCAGGTGTGCACCGAAGTGATGCTCAAGGGCTACCGCATTGTAGAGGACATGATCGACGGCCTGGAAAGCTACATGGACAGCAAGGGCTTTGCCACGATCGATCAGATGGTCGGCAAGGCGATTCCCAACTACGAGCACTGGGGCGACCTAGACCTCAACTATGAGATCGTGGCCAAAATCGACGCCGACAAGTGTATTGGCTGCCAGCTGTGCGTGGTGGCGTGCATGGACGGCGCCCACCAGTGCATTCACCCGCAGGAAGGCAGCGCCACCGAGCGCACCACCCGGGTGCCGCGCGTTGACGAAGCCGAGTGCGTGGGCTGCAACCTGTGCAAGATCGTCTGCCCCGTGCCGGATTGCATCAGCATGGTCCAGGTCGACAACGGCTTTGCGCCGGCCACCTGGAACGAGCACCTGTACCAGGGCAAGCAGCTGCGCCACCGCAAGGGCTCGCACGGCTGGTAGGTTGCCTGCGGATAGCCAACAACGACGCGGACTGCCAGCGCTTTGTGCGGTCCGCAGCCAATGCAAGGGCGGCGCTGTCCAACAACGCCATGCCCGGTTGCCAAGGAGCAAGCGATGAACAGCAAGCTGATTCGCGGGGGCATCGTAGTGACGGCCGAGGGCGAGCGCCGCGCCGATGTGCTGGTAGTGGGCGAGAAAGTTGCAGCCATTGCAGAGAACCTGGAAGCACCGGTGGGCTGCGAAGTCATTGATGCTGCGGGTGCTTACGTGATCCCGGGCGGCATTGACCCGCACACCCACATGCAGCTGCCGTTCATGGGCACCGTCACGACCGAGGACTTCTACACCGGCACAGCGGCGGCCGTGGCCGGCGGCACCACCACCATCATTGACTTTGCCATCCCCGGCAAGGGCCAAAGCGTGCTCGGCGCCTACAAGACCTGGCGGGAGTGGGCGGAAAAGTCGGTGGCGGACTATAGCTTGCACGTCGCCGTGACCTGGTGGGACGAGACCGTCAGCGAGGACATGGGCACGCTGTGCCGCGACTATGGCGTCAATAGCTTCAAGCACTTTATGGCCTACAAGGGCGCCATGATGGCCGACGACGAGATCCTGGTCAGCTCGTTTCTGCGCGCCAAGGAGCTGGGGGCCCTGTGCACGGTCCACGCAGAGAACGGCGAGCTGGTGTCGCGCCTGCAGAAGATTGTGTATGACAAGGGGATTACCGGCCCAGAAGGTCACCCGCTGAGCCGGCCGCCAGAAGTCGAGGCAGAGGCGGCCAACCGCGCCGTGCGCATCGCCGAGGCTTTGGGCACCCCTGTGTACCTGGTGCACACCTCCTGCTCAGACGCGCTGGACGTCATCGCCCGTGCCCGCCTGGAGGGGCAGCGGGTGTTTGGCGAAGTGCTGGCCCAGCACCTGGTCATTGACGACTCGGTCTACCGCAACCCCGACTGGTACAAGGCGGCGGCCTATGTGATGAGCCCGCCGTTCCGCGCCAAAGAGCACCAAGCGGCCCTGTGGCGCGGCCTGCAGGCCGGCCTGCTGCAGACCACCGCCACCGACCACTGCTGCTTCTGCGAGGACCAAAAGCGCATGGGCGACCAGGATTTTCGCAAGATCCCCAACGGCACCGGCGGCGTCGAGGATCGTATGACCGTGCTGTGGCACCACGGCGTGCGCACCGGCAAGCTGACGCCCGCTGAGTTTGTGGCCGTCACCAGCGCCAATACCGCAAAAATCTTCAACATGTACCCCAAGAAGGGCACGATCGCCGTGGGCAGCGACGCCGACATCGTGGTCTGGGACCCGGAAAAGCGTCGGACCCTGTCGGCCAAGACCCAGCACTCCAACGTCGACGTCAACATCTACGAAGGCATGGAGACGATTGGCAATCCGGCCGTCACCCTCTCTCGCGGAAAGATCGTATGGCAAAATGACAAGTTGAGCGTTGAGCGCGGCTGGGGCAAGTACGTGGACCGGCCCTGCAACGCGCCCTACTGGGCGGCGATCCTCAAGGCCAACGCGGCGGCCGAACCCGTGGCCGTCAAGCGCTGAGCTGCGGCTACTTGAGGTCGCGAACGCAGCGCACATCGGCAAAAGAGTAGATCTCCATGGCCGAGCTGGTGCCGTTGCTGAAGTCGACCGTCCAGGCGTAGGTCGGGTCGTCGGCTGAAATCGTATAGCTCCAAATTGTAGACAGGTTGCCGCCAAAAACGCTGGAATCGACGGTGCCCCAGGGCGAGCTGCGATGGACCAGCGAGCTCAGCTGCCGCAGCGTGGGCACGCGCCAGCCACCGCCAGAAGCCGACAGCTTGCTGCACCAGCCCACCGTACTGGGCAGGGTGTAGGTGTTGACGGCGACCGGGCGCAGCCACTCAAGCCCCAGCAAGGCGTCGGCGGCGGTCTCTTTGTTCTTGAAGGAGAAACGGTCCGTGGCCTTGGGGCTGTCTGGCCGCTCGCTGCGGACACAGCGTACCCGCCAGGGTTGGTGGCGCGGTCGCTGGCGGACTTGCCCGCGCTCGAACTCCACCGTCCAGCCAAGGCTGTTGCGCTCTACCAGCGACCAGAACTCGCCCGCGTCGGTCGCGGCGGCCAAGGTCTGCGGCAGGGCCGGGTGATGGCGCGAGTAGTCGACCAGGCTCTGCAGCTCAGCTACGGTCGGCAGCCGCCAGTCGCGGTGCCCGCCAAGCTCCAGGGCGTCGCATGAGGCGGCGGCAGCGGCCTGGCTCAGCGCTGCAGGCGGCGGGGCGCTCTGCCAGTGCAGCCCGGTCAGGCTGTCTACTGCCGTGCCGTCTGGCTGCGACTGCAGAGGCTCTGGTGCCAAGGGTTGGTCGCCCCACACCGGGAAATCTGGCGCACATTGCCAGCGCAAGGAGCCGCCATCGTTCAGCCGCACCGCAATCCACGGTCCTGGCGGGCACTGCGGCGGCGTTGGCGCGCCACCCACGGCCGCGTCTTGGCCAGCATCCACCGGTGCACTGACCACGGCGTCGCTGCAGCCACCGGCCTGCAGGGCTAGGGCCAGGGTCAACAGCCGGCTCAGCAGCGATAGAGGGGCCCCGCGACGGCAGGAATTGGCCAAGGCTGCCAGGGCGTGAGTCATTGCACACACCGGGTTTGCCGCGGGACGTCCAGCAGCTCTTCGGGCCCGTAGAGGTGGCCGTTGGCGAAATTGATACTCCAGTTCTGGACGTGAGGGACGACGGTGCTGCCGCTGTGATACGCCGCGCTGCCCTCTGGAGCCATGGCCAGTGGCGGCGACAGGCAGGGCGTATCGCGTTGCAGGTCCAGCAGCTCCAGCAATTCTCTGATGGTAGGCAGGCGCCAGGCGCTGCCCGGGTGCTGCAGGCGCAGGCCGTTGCAGTAGGCGAGAGCGTCGTCCAAGCTGCGCTCCATGTTGGGCGGCAGCTTGCGCCACTGCAGGCCAGTTTGGCGGTCCAGGATCGTCTGTGTATCCGGCAATTCTACATATCGATCAACATCTTTGGGCAGCTGAAGGGCGGCAGGTACGCCGCGTACGCAGCGCACGACACAGCTGTATTGGTCGCCGTAGGCCATGGCCTTGCCGCCCCACAGGTTGACAACCCAGCTGCCCCAGCCGCTGGCGGCCCTGCTGGCCGACCAATGGCAGTAGGTCTTGGGATCCCACTCAAATCCCGGAGCCAGGCTCATCAATTCCTGGCGGTTGTAGTCCACCAGCGAGTGCAGCTCAGAGCGGGTCGGCAAGCGCCAGTCGCGGTGGCCTTCGTCGTCGGCTTGGGCGCAGAACAGGGTGGCATCGGGCTCGTGCAAGGGCGCGCTGATGCGGTGGGTCCAGGTCAGGCCGGTGAGCAGGTCGGTCGCACTGGCTTTGCCGGCGACAAAGCTGCCCTCTGGGTGGCCGCTGGGCAGCTGCGGCCAGGTGGCAAAGTCGGCGACGCAGACGGACCCGCCGCCCAGCGCCGAGCGGCCAACGCAAATGTAACCGGCCTCGCAGCCGGTGGTCGTGCCGGGGGTGGCACAGGCATTGGCCAGGTGGCGATTGGGGCCAGCGCAGTCCTGCGGGCAGCCATACAGCGACTCGATGCCGTTGCACAGACCGTCGCCGCAAGCGGGCGGGGCAGGGCCGGTGTCGGCAACGGCATCCGCGACGTCGGCGTAGCCGAATTGCTCTGCCGTGGGCAGAGGTTGGCACTGGGCAGTGGCCACGGCGATGACTGCCCACCAGCCATCCGACCCCCTGGGTCGCAGCAGGCCCATTTGCGCGCGGATACCTGAAAGCAGCGCGCGGCTCATGGTCCGCGCCGCCACAGCTCCAGCTCTGCCGCGGCGATACCGGCGCGGTCGATCCACCGGTAGAGATGGATTGCTGGCCTGAGCGCGCCTCTTGGTAGCTGTTCCGGCCGAGGTCGAAGCGGCCATCGGCCAGGCGCTTGCTGTCCAATTCGCCCTGCTGGACATTGGCGCCCACGGCGAGACCGGCGCCCACCGCGGCGCCCGCCCCGGCGACGCCTGCCGCAGCCCAGCCCCACCAGCGCGGCTCAAGCCGCTGAGAGCGCGGCAGCGGCCGGCCCACGACGGAGGGCGGGGCCTGCATGACTGCAGCAGGCAGTTGCTGCAGCGCCAGCGGCTGGTCCTGCGCAGCCGCCGCAGTTGCAGCGGCAGGAAGCTTGGCTGGTTCCACTTGCGGGGCCGGCGGAGGCGGGCGCTGGGCGGCCTCGGCCAGGTGTCGCTCAGACCGCTGGCACAGCGCATGGTCCTGGCCCACCGCTGCGCACAATGCGGCAAAGCGCCGCTGCGGGTCCTTGGCCAGGGCGCGCATCACCACGTCGGCAAAGGCGGTGCTGACGGCCATGGGCCCAGCGCTGGCAAGGTCGCGGGCGGGCAGATGGGGGGGGCCGACTTCATTGTGGGAGCTCCAAGTCCCTCCACGATAGTGGCTGCGCCTTGTTGAGGGCAAGGGCATGTGCGGCAGCTAGACCACAGTTCCGTCACTGGAATTGGTGGATCTTGAGACATCAGGTCACGGGAAGTGAGACAGTGTCACAGGCGCCGTGGATCTGGACGCAGGTCTGAGAAGCGACCGCAGGTCATTGGTTGCTTCCCTGTTGTCCTGCGGTCTTGGCCATGCCTATTATCTAGAGGCGGGGCTGGTCTGGCGCCGCGGAACGGCAGGAGACCCGGCATGCGCCGCGCTGCGTACTTGTTGTGGATGGCTGGAGCGGTCGGTGCGGTGGCGGCGGCGCCGCTTGGCGTTGGCCTGGCCCAGACGGCGGCCCCCGTCGCCGAGTGCGACCTGAACCTGCAGGATGCGCGCCACTGGCTGGAGCCCAACTTTGCCGGGGCGGGGCAGGGGGCGGCGGTCGATGACTTTGCCCCTGACCCTTGGGACGGCGCCACCGGCCACCTGCTGGCCCTGACGCTGCTGTACACCTACCGCAACACGCTGGCGCGCACCGACCTGGACCTCTGCGCCTTCCGGCCGTCTTGCTCGCGGTTTGCCCAACTGGCTATAGATGAATTCGGTTTTGTCCGCGGCATTTTGTTGGGCACCGACCGGCTGCTGCGCGACGGCCCCAGCGCTTTGGACTACGGCTATGCCCCCGCCGGAGACGGTCGCCACCTCTTGGATCCGATTGCCGACTACCTGGACCGACCTTGCCTTGGCTGCGGCGCTTCGGGCGGACCCGACCATGAGTGACCGCCTGACCGCGATGGTGGCGTTCCTGCTGATCGCCCTAGCGATTCCCGCCGCCGCGGTGGCCCAGGATCCGCCGGACTACCTGCAACTGGCAGAAATCCTTAGGGCGTCTGGAAAGTATGACGCCTGCGCGGTAGAGGCGCTTCGCCATGCCCACCTGCGGCCAGAGCGCGCGCCCGAGGGAGTGGACCTTGCCGGGCGCTGTCTGGTTCAAGCTGGGCAGTGGCAGCAAAGCCTGGCGCTGATGTGGCACCCAAGGCTGGCTCCCCACATCGACGCGTCCAGAGAGCTGCGGTGGCGCGCCTGTGCCGTGGCCGCCACCTTGGGCGAAGTGCCGCTGCCCCGCGCCTGTGCGGCTGCCGGGCGAGACGATGCCCGCTTGGAGTTGTTGGGTGCGGTCAAGGCCCTGGCCGCCGGCGAGTGGCGCGACGCCGACCGCGCTTTGGCGCTGGCCCAGCCCGCGACGCCAACGGCTGCCTTTGTGGCCGAGGCCCAGCAGTGGCTCGCCAAGAGCCGCGACCTGCCCACCCCATCTCCAGCGGTGGCGGCAGCGCTCTCGGCCGCCGTCCCTGGGCTCGGGCGGGTGTATCTTGGCCGCTGGCAAGAGGGGGCGACCAGCTTGCTGCTGGTTGGCGTGCCCAGCTGGTTTGCCTACGGCGGATTTGAGCGCGATGGCGCAAGCTCAGTCCGCGGCTGGCTGTTGGCATCGACAGCTGCGGTGTTTTACCTTGGCAATATCTATGGTTCCTGGGTCGGCGCCGACGTCGACCGCCGCAAAGGCCACGACCGGCTGCGCTCAGCCGTCCGGACCGGCCTGGGCCAGTGGGTCGTGCAATAATGGTTGCTTGGCCTGCGACCCCAAGCCGCCCGGCGGCGACGCGCCCGACCTGCGCAGGGCATGCGGCGGCGGTTGTGCTGGTCTTGGCGGCGCTGCTCGGCCTGGCCCGGCCGGCGACCGCGGCGGACCGGGCGAGCGAGCCTGCAGCGCTGCCCGCAGAAGCTGCCAGTTTTCCCCAGTATCTGGCCGAGCTTGGTTTGCATCGGCAGGCCGTTGCAGAGCTCCAGCGCCAAGAGCTACTGGCCACGCCGCAGTGGCATGCGCCCGGCCTGGGCTATCCCTACGGCCGCAGACTGCTGGGCCTGGGCCGCGCTGCCGAGGCTGCCGAGCTGCTTGCCGGTGCTGTAGAAGCCGACCAGGATGCTGGCCGCGCCGACCGCCACCGCCCGCTGTGGGCCCTGGCCTTGGCCCGCAATGGCCAGACGGCGCAGGCCGTGGCCATGCTGAGTCGCTTGGAGAATTTTGCCGCAGAGCCGCAGCGCAGGGCCCAGGCCGCCGCCGTGCGCTGCCTGATTCACCTTAGCGCGGCGGAAGCGGCGATGGGCGGGCAGTGCGCCTCCCGGCTGCTGGGGCCGCGCGCCGACTCCGAGGCGCTGGCGGATCTGCAAATCGACGAGGACTCCGCCGCTTTCTGGCACGGCGCAGCCTCGGCGGTGGTGCCCGGTCTGGGGCAGGCACTGGGGGGCGAGTGGCGCGACGCCGGGGCCGCCGGCTTGGTCAACGGCGGGCTGGCCGTGGCGACCTGGAGCCTGGTGGCAGATGCCCTTCTCGTCGACGCCTCGCTGCTGGTCCTGAGCATGACGGCGCGCTACTACGCCGGCAACATCCAGCGCGGCGCCGATGTGGGGCGCGCCGCGGCGGCAGAGACACGGCGGCAGGCGGCGCGCAAGCTGGCCGACCAGCTGACCGAGCAGTCTCTTGGGCAGCCGGCCCGACCCGCGGCTGCCGGGCCGCCCTGAGGAAATTCGTCTAGTTTGACCGGACCTTGACGCGCCGGCCTACAAGGCTAGGATCAGCCGCGGCCATCGCCGGCCACCGGAGCCTTTCAGCATGAAATCCCAAGAAATGATTGACCTTTGCAAGCAACACAGCCTGTTCTCTTGGTCTGCGACCGCCAAGGTCGACCCCATGCCGATTGAGCGCGCTGAAGGCCTGTACCTGTACGGCCCAGAAGGTCAGAAGTGGTTGGATTTCAACTCGCAGCTGATGTCGGTCAACATTGGCCATGGCCACCCCAAGGTCATCCAGGCCATCAAAGACCAGCTCGACCAGCTGATTTTTGTCTACCCCGGCATGGCCACCGAAGTGCGCGCGCGCCTTTCCAAGCGGCTGGCTGAGCTGATGCCCGGCGACATCAATACGTTCTTCTACACGCTGGGCGGTGCTGAGGCCAACGAGAACGCGATCAAAGCCGCGCGCCTTTTTACCGGCCGCCACAAGATCATGGTCCGCTACCGCAGCTACCATGGCGCCACCCACGGCGCGATGACCCTGACCGGCGATCCGCGCCGCTGGCCCAATGAGCCCGGCATGGCCGGCGTGGTCCGGGTGATGGATCCGGTGCCGTGGGACTACAGCTTTGGCGCCACCGATGAAGAGATTGTGGCCAAGAACCTGCAGTACCTGGAAGAAGTCATTCAGTTTGAGGGGCCGCACACCATCGCCGGCATGTTTATTGAGACGGTGACGGGCACCAACGGCATCTTGATTCCGCCCAAGGGATACCTGAAGGGCCTAAAGGCATTGCTGAGCAAGTACGGAATCTTGCTGATCTGCGACGAAGTCATGTGCGGCTGGGGCCGGACCGGCAAGCTGATGGCCTTTGAGCACGGCGACATGGTGCCCGACCTGGTGACCATGGCCAAGGGCGTGACCAGCAGCTACCTGCCGCTGGGAGTGGTGGGCTTTTCTGACCGGATCGCCGACCATTTCAGAGACAACGTGTTCTACGGCGGCTTGACCTACAGCGGCCATCCGGTGTGTCTGGCGGCGGCGCTCGCGGCCATCGACGTGATGATTGACGAAGGCATGGTCGACAACGCAGCGCGCCTGGAGCCGATCATGCACGGCCACATGCAGCGCCTCAAGGCCAAGCACAAGTGCGTGCGCACCCACCGCAACATCGGCCTGTTTGGCCTCATCGAGCTGCAGAAGAACAGCCGCGGAGAGCGCCTGGTCCCCTACGCTGGTGCCCATCCGGCCATGGGTCAGCTGGCCAAGTTCCTTAAGGACAACGGGCTGTTTACCATGCTGCAGTGGGGCACGGTCATGACCAACCCGCCGCTGTGCATCACCGAAGCCCAGCTGGCAGAAGGCTTTGAAATCATCGACCGCGGCCTGAGCCTGGTGGATGCCCACGTGGAGGACTAGTTGGCGCAGCCAGTCGATCTGCGCAGTGACACGGTGACACGGCCCAGCCCGGCGATGCGTCAAGCCATGTTTGATGCACCGCTGGGCGATGACGTGTTTGGCGATGACCCCACCGTGCTGGCGCTCCAGCAGCTGGGGGCGCGGCTGCTGGGCAAGGAAGCGGCACTGTTTGTGCCGTCTGGGACCATGGCCAACCAGCTGGCGGTGCGCGTCCACTGCCGGCCGGGCGACGAGGCCCTTGTCCACGCTGGGTGCCACATCCTCAACCACGAGGGCGGCGGTGCGGCGGCGCTTTCTGGGGTGACGCTGCGGACCTTGGACTCGCGCGACGGCAGCTTGGCGCTGGCAGAGGTGCAGGCGGCGCTGCACCTTGACGAGGACCCGCACCACTCGCCCACCGCCCTGATTGCCCTAGAGAACACCCACAACGGCTGCGGCGGGGTCGTGGTGCCCCAAGAAAATCCGCTGGCACTGCGGGTATTTACCAAAGCCTTGGGGGTGCGCATGCACCTGGATGGGGCGCGGCTGGCCAATGCCGCGGTGGCCAGCGGCCGGACCATGGCCGAGCTGGCCGAGCCCTTTGACTCGTCGACGCTGTGTCTTTCCAAGGGGCTGGGTGCGCCAATCGGCAGCCTGCTGGCCGGGAGCGAGGTGTTCATCGCCCAGGCGCGGCGGTGGCGCAAGCGCTTTGGCGGCGGCATGCGCCAGGCCGGGGTGATTGCCGCGGCGGGCCTCTACGCCCTGGATCACCATGTAGAGCGCTTGGCCCAAGACCACCGGCGCGCGCGGCAGCTGGCCGAGGGCATCGCAGCGCTGCCCGGCCTCAGCATCGACCTGGCGCTGGTGCAGACCAACCTGGTGTATTTTGACCTGGCGCCCGACCATGGCTCTGCAGCAGAGCGCGGCGCCAGGCGGATCGCCCTGGTCCAGCGCTTGCGCGAGCACGGGGTGCTGGTCAGCGGCGGGGTGGGGCGGCTGCGGGCCGTGACCCACCTCGACGTCGATGACAGCGGCATCGAAAGAACTCTGCACGTCCTAAAAGAGCTGACAAGAGGCTGACGCCCATCAAGGAATCCCATGGAACGCTACGTGACCTCGCGCCACCTCTCTTGGTTTCAGCGCCGCGACGTGCTGTACCTTTACCACGACTTGTATGGCTTTCTTCTTGAGATGTCAGCCGATCTCAAGTCACTGGTCGACTACTTTGGCGACGAGCACTCGGCCCAAGACGCGGCGCAGGCCTACTCAGAGCTGTGGTCGCAGGCGCAATTAGGGCAGTTTGTGGGCGTGTTTTTGCAGCACAAAGTCCTGGTGGCGCCAGAAGCTGCAGAGATCGACGGGCTGGCCGATGTGGTCCCCATCAAGGGCCCGTGGATCCTGGCGCACCGCCTGGATGACGGCACCGTGCAAACCGTGGTCAGCCGCGGCTTTGGCAAAGAGCCGTGGGCCCAGCCGCGCCTGGAGCACTGGGATGCCTGGGCTTCTGAGCTGTGGCGGTCGATCGACGGCGAGCGCACCCTGCGGGCCCTGGCGCTGGCCATGACCGAAGCCTATGACGGCGACCCTGCGCAAGACCTTGCCCGCGCTCAGGAGTTGTTGGCTGGCTGGACCCATAGCTCGCGCCAGCTGACCCGCACCTTGCCCGGTCCGCGCAGCGCCATGCCGCGGCTGCCCCCCTACGCCTCTAGCACCATGCCCTACGCGCCCTATGGCTACACCGGCTTGAGCTATGACGATGCGCCAAGCGACGCTGCCACCCGCGACCTGGCCGACTACCACCGCCAGGGGATTGCCGACGCCGAGGCCCAGTTTGAAGAGCTGGAGACGACCCTCTCTCACCTACTTAGCGACCCCCATCCGGCTCTGAACGACCTCAGCTATGGCCAGGCTTTTGCCGGGGTGGCGCTGAGCCAGGGCTGGCTGGCGACCGGGCGGGCGCGGGTGGTAGAAGTGGGCGGCGGCACTGGGCGATTTGCCGTAGCGGCGGCCGAAGCCCTGCTGGCCAAGGTCGCGGACTTGCACTACACGGTGGTCGACCTGTCTCCAGTGCTGCAAGCGGCCCAGACAGAGCGCCTGGCTGCCGCGGGCCTGCTGGGGCCGGGCAAGCCGGTCGATACCCGCTTGGGCGATGCGCAGGAGCTGCAGCAGGACCCGGCCTCGGTCGACCTGCTTATCAGCAATGAGGTGATTGCCGACTTGCGGATCGGCATGGTCACCCGCGATGCGCTGAACAGCGGCATTACCGACGGCCAGACCGATCCAGAGGCCCTTGAACTGGTTCAGAAGTATAACCTGACCACCGTGCGCGCCCCAGAGCCGGTGCCGATCCAAATCGGCGCGACCCACTTCATTGAGCGCATCGCTGCGGTGCTGCGACCAGGCGGCACGGCGGTGCTGACCGAGTTTGGCGAGCCTGAGCAGTTTCCCATGGAGTCTACCCAGCTGGATCACGGCGAGTGGTCGGTGCACTTTGGCCATCTGGCGCAGGTCGCCGAGCAGGTGGGGCTGCGCGCCAGCCTGGTCCCGGTGCCCGAGCTGTTGGGGCTCGACACCAGTGTGTGGGTTCTGGCCAGCAATCGCACCCAGTTTCGCAACCTGCGCTATCTGCTGCGCTCGGTGGGCACGGACCTGCCCAAGCGCGCGCTGACCCCAGAGCAATTCGCCATGGCTTGTGCCGGCAAGCTGCGCGCCGACCGCCTGGAGGGGTTGCAGTTTCGCCCCATTGGCGAGCGGGTCATGGGCATTGTGCCAAGCGAGTTCAAGGCCTTGGTCCTGCAGAAGCCGGCGGCTTAGCCCGCACAGCGTGCATTGGCAATTGGCACTGGCAGCCGCGGCCGCTCTTCTTGACGGCGAAGGGGTTTGCGGCAAGACTGCCGATCCCAAGAGCTGGACGCCGGCAGTGGGCCTGCGGGCCGCCTCGACACCCACGGCAGCGGCGTTTTTGGCGTCGCCTCGGTTGCCCACACCTGAGGTCCAAGCATGAATCCAGTCCATCCATTGCTCAGTCGCCGCGCTGAGTTGACTCACCAAACTTTGTTGAGCCACCGCTCCTTGGCGATCCACCGCGGCGCGGCGCTGGCGGCGGTGTTGGCGTTGACTCCGGCCCTGGCTCTGACTCCTGCGGTGGCTTGGGCGCGGCCTAGTGTCGACGTCAACAATGCCGAGGCCGCCCTGGTGGCCATCGAGCAGTGCCTGGCCGAAGGCGACCAGTGCGACGGGCCGCTGAGCCGCCTGGAGATGGCCGTGCGCGGCATCGAGCGAGACGAGCCCAAGGTCGACGTCCAGCGCTACAAGGCCGCCTTGGCCCGTCGCGGCGAAATCCGCGCGGCTGCGATTGCCATGAGCCGGCTGGGCGACTACCCCGGGGCTCTCAAGCGCTTTATGGGCTCGGCCAGCCTGAACGACTGCATCACCAGCCCCACCGGCTGCGAGGGCGTCCTGAGCAAGCTCAAGGAGCTCAACCCAGAGGGGACCAGGGGGCTGCTGAACAAGCCCGCCAGCACCCCGGCCCTGCAAGAGCGTCTGGACAAAGTCAAGAAGCGCCTGAGCGAGCTGGCGCCAGACATCGCCAGCTTTGGCGACAAGGTGGCGGCGGTGTCGGCCGAATTGCTGGGCAGCGCCAAGCAGTTCCGCAAGGACTCTCTGACCGCGGCCAGTGGCCTGGTCGACCGCAGCCTGGAGACCTTGACCATTGCCTTGTTGATTGACCCAGCTCACCCGGGCTGCCTCAAGCAAAAGGCGGTCTCTGGCGGAATGAAGGCAGAGCTGGACAAGGAATTTGAGAAGATCTACACCAGCCCGTGGCACAAGCAGAATGCCGCCAAAGTCCTGATGGCGTCTGAACTTCCAGAGGCTCGCAAAGAAAATCCGGCGATGTTCAAGACCTCTTTCAAGGCCGGCGAGCCCATCTACGGCATCGCCTACTTCAAGGGCGCGGCGGGCGAACTCTCTGGCGACATTGGCCAGACCGTGGCGGTGTTTGTGCAGCTCAAAGAGGGAGACAAGGCGCTGGACTCCGCCGGCTATTTTGTGGCGCCAGATGCAGAAGCCTACAAGGCCAGCTGGGCCGCCTTTGAGCCCATGCCCAAGGACCCCGGCAAGGTCAAAGAGCTGAACGTGGCTGCGGACTTGTCCAAGGCGCTAGCCAATCTGGACAAGGGCAAGCACACCATTGACGTGGTGGTCTCGGTCATGAACAACGACAACACCAAGGGCCAAGAGGTCGCCAAGGGCAGCTTTGTTTATGACGCCAGTGGCGGCCAGGAAGCAGCGCTGGCCATTGCCACCAAGCTGGCCGACCGGATGCTGGATGACGCGCGCATGCCAGAAGCCGGCATGAAGGATCCCAAGCTCGAGAAGATGATGCTGGCCGCCGCCGCCAAGAACGATTTTGGCGATGAGCCGCTGCGGGTGGTGATTGTCGACGACGCCTTTGAGTACAAGAAAGCCGCGCTGACTGGGGTCATTTTGAGCCGCAGCATCCACACGGCGGTGGCGACCAAGGGCAAAGACGGCACCTGCATGGTCCGCTACATCCAAATGAAGCAGGAAGCCGTGGGCAAGAAGTTTGACCCGCCGACCGCCGCCATGCCATCCGATGAGTCAGCGATCCGCTGCTCCAACGTCAACAAGTAGAGGCAGCCAGCTGGGGGGCTGCGGGTCCTGTGCCCTAATCGCCCGCAGCTCCTCAGCTTGGCTCCTTGTTTTTGACCTGCCCGCTCTCCCCGTGCACGCCGCAGTTTTCTGGTCAGATCCACGCTGCAGGGTCCTGTAGGCCTTTGCCGCCGATCGCCAAGGTGACTGGGGCCGCAATCGGCGGTCTGCTGCAATTGCCAGCGCCAAAGGGCAGCTTGAGCGCGTAAAGTTCTTCTTTAGAAGTGGTAGGGAAACTTCTTGAAGTCCTTTGGCCTTTTCTCTAGGAAGGCATCGCGGCCTTCTTGCGCTTCTTCGGTGCCATAGGCCAGCCGCGTCGCTTCGCCGGCAAACAGCTGCTGACCCACCAGGCCGTCATCGACCATGTTGAACCCGTACTTGAGCATGCGCATGGCCGTGGGCGACTTGCTGTTGATGGTCTCTGCCCAGCGCAGGGCCTCGTTCTCCAGCTCGGCGTGGGGCACCGCGGCGTTGCACATGCCCATCGCCACGGCTTCGTCGGCGGTGTAGTCAAACCCCAAGAAGAAGATCTCGCGGGCGCGTTTTTGGCCGACCATGCGCGCCAGGTACGCAGAACCGTAGCCAGAATCAAAGCTGGCGACGTCGGGATCGGTCTGCTTGAAGCGGCCGTGTTCTTGGCTGGCCAGGGTCAAGTCGCAGACCACGTGCAAGCTGTGGCCGCCGCCCACCGCCCAGCCGGGCACGACCGCAATCACCACCTTGGGCATAAAGCGAATCAGCCTCTGGACTTCTAGGATGTGCAGCCGCCCCAGCTTGGCCTTGGCCACCGGATCGCTGGCGGCGCCGTACTGGTAGCCGTCTTTGCCGCGGATGCGCTGATCGCCTCCAGAGCAGAAGGCCCAGCCGCCGTCTTTGGGCGAGGGGCCGTTGCCGGTCAGCAAGACGCAGCCCACGTCTGGGCTGGTGCGGGCGTGATCCAGGCAGGCATAGAGCTCGTCGACGGTTTGCGGGCGAAAGGCATTGCGACAGTCAGGCCGATTAAAGGCGATCCGCACAGTTCGCTGGCCAATCGCACGGTGGTACGTAATATCCTTTAGCTTAAAGCCTTCTACTGACTCCCACTTACTTGGGTCAAAGATCTCGCTCACCTGTGGTTCGGCCATGCTATCCTCGCTGAGGGGGGGCGGCGACTGGCCGCGGCCCGCGAGTCTGCCGGTGCTGGTCGCCAGATTCAAGACGGCGGCGCTGCCAGAGAGCAGGTGTCAGGTATTTCCAATTGCCAATAAGCCGGGGCCTGGGTGCTCTCGCCGCATGCGCTTGCCCCGCCTCGACTTTCTGGGAATTCGCCACTACGTCATAGACCGTGGTGCCCGCCGCCAAGACGTCTTTGTCGACGTTGATTCCCTAGCGGTCTTTTGTCTGTTCGTGACGAGGTACAGGACTTTACCCGCCGGCTTGATCTCGACGCAGCGCGGGGCCGCGCGGTAACCCTGCGAACTAGGACCCAAGACCGTCAATTCGATCCGGGTTGCACCCGGTTCTTGTTCACAGGTCTTGGGTCCTACTGCTGGGTCTTCTTCCGTACCCCAAACCACGTCAGTTCCGGAACCCGGAACGAACTTGGGGTTTGGGGTACTAGCTGGCGGCTTGGTGGCCAGGCCGCCACTACGGCGTGGACCGTGGGCGGATGGCGGCGGCTCGCGCATCAAGCACGGGGCTACGCCGGACTGGCAAATCAGCATCGATGTGGCGACAGGCGGCACAACAGGTCGCGTCTCTAGGAGCCTGTCGGGATAATCCCCGCCAGGCTCCGTGCCATTTTGCGTTTTTTTCAGTCGGGCAAGAAATATTGGAAGTGAATTCCAATATTTCGCCCGCCTGGGCGCTCGCAAGACGATCGCCCTAGGACCCTGTCG
>CAIXGW010000213.1 GCA_903919145.1 uncultured Myxococcales bacterium | reverse complement strand
TCTCATCCAACAGCAAGAACGGGTCGGCCAGCTGCAGAGACAAGCCAGGCGATGGCAGCGGGCGGCGAACCACAAACCCCGCCCCTTCCGTTTGCCGATGGGCGGTGATGACCGTGCGGACTTCGCGCGAAGTCAATTGGGTCAATTGGGAAGAAGGGGCGGCGGCGGGCATCTGGGACTCCTGTGGCTGGGCAGAAAACATGGGCAACTGCAGCTACTTGGCCGCAATCGGCACGGCCTTGGCCCGACCCCAGGCAACAAACAAAGACAGGCCGCCCAGCACCAGGTTGACAGGCAGAATCCCTGCCTCGCCGCGCTGCAGATGGACGCCGGCCCCCAGCACCATCACCACCGCCAGCAAGGCGGCCGCCAGCGGGGTCAGCTTGGGGGCGATTCTCAACAGCGACGGCGCCAGCAGTCCCACCGCACCTGCCACTTCTGACCCACCAATCAGGCGCACCGCGATTTCTGGCATGTCCAGCACCCAGCCCATCTTGGGCGCAAGCTCGGCGATGGGTGTGGTCAGCTTGGTAAGGCCGGCGCCGGTAAACGCCACGGCCAACAGGCCCTGAACGGCCCACAAGGCGCGGTTGAGGTTGGTGGAAGGGGCGGATGAAGCGGGAGCGGTCGCAGCAGACATGGTCAACCTCGGGCTTGCGGAAAACTCGCGCTGGCAACCGGCCAGCAGGCGCGCCGCAACGCTATCAAGATGGTCTGCCAAGACCACCGCGACTAGGGGCTCAAAGTGAGATAGACTGTCGCTGCTGCGGAACAATAGCCACCTGGCGGGGAGATTGTGCTACCGGAGGCGCCAATTGCCGGCGGTCAGCTGTACACGTCCGGAGGCCGAGCTCCGTTTCATGCCGGTCCAGCAGCTGTCTGGCAAGTCCGCTGTGTTGTTTGTCAATTCTCATCATTTGCCCCGGTCAAATGGACCGGCCGGTGCCTGGAACTGGCTGGTCCGCGCACCGCACCACCAGAGTTCTTCCGCTTCGCGATGCGCGCTGAACTGCAGGCGGCCCTGGCGGAATTCGCGCTCTGCATTTCCTATGGCCCTGGGCGCGGCAATTGCAGTAGGATCAGCGGCGAGCGCCAAGTCGGCGTGGTCTGGATCGCATCGATGGCCCCCGCCCAGAGTTACCACGAAATGGTCGCAGACGCGCTGCTCGCCCAGCCCGATCTGCTGGCTGTGGCGCGGGACAACGCGCTGCGGTGGCTCGCGAACGGCGCCCAGGCCGCAGACATGCTGCGGCTGTGGGATCGGCTGCTCGCCCAGGCCCAGGCCGGGCCGGCCGGGATGGCAGAATTGCAGCGGATCCTGCGAAGTGCTGAGCCAGAATGCCAGCGGCTGCGCGAGTTTGCTCCGCTTGCCGGCATGATACCCCGCGAACAGCGGCGCCAAGCGAGGGACCTGTGCGGCTACCGGCATTGATGCACCTGCTGCAGGTCGTCGACGCGCTGACCCAGGCCCAAGCAGTGACGGTCCTGGGATCGGCGGCGCTGCTTGCCGAGTTTCCCCGGTTCGGCGAGCCCGGGGGGCCCATCGCCATGACGCGCGACGCCGATCTGCTGGTCAGTCCGTGCGACGAACAACTGGCTGGCCTGGTTCACGAAGCTGTAGGTGAAGGTAGTCTGTTTGACCAACGCCATGGCTACCACGCAGACTTATTGCGTCCAGGAATCGCTGACACTCTGCCCGGCTCCTGGTCATCGCGGACTCGCCTCTTGGCCTCGAATTGGCGCGCCCTGTCCGCCCAAGATGTGGCTGCCGTCAAGCTCCGCGTCGGCAGAGAGAAGGACTTGGAGGTCGTGGCGGCCTTGTTGACCTCCGGCGCGGTGACCCGCGACGCCGTTCTCGCCTCTCTGGCCGAAATATCTATGGGCGAGAAAGAACTGCACGCGGTCCTTCGGCGACTTGGAGCGCTGTGCACGCCTTGACAGGATGTGAAAGAACGTCGGATTCACAGCCTTGACTGTCAACAAAGTCAATGTTGTCAATAGCTGTTCTTTCGCATCCAGAATTCCTTTGCAGGCTCCGAGGGCCGGCGCTGCGCTGGATGGAGCGGTCCCTCCCTTCTCCAGTCCGCACTGGGCGATGCTGCGCGCCCAGCTCGGGCTGGCGACGCGCGCAGACAAAGCTCTGCAGTGGCAGGTGATTGGCGGCGGGCTGGTCGAGGCGGGCTGGCGAAGGCGATCCCATCGCCAGAGCCATCGCCAGCTGGCGGAGAAGGCTGCGGGGGCCGGTGAAAAGGCTGCGGGCGGTGGTAACAGCCCAGCCATCAGCACCGTTCACGCACCTCGGCCTGCAGCCCCTTGCATGCTGGGGCCAGCGGGTTGATTGCCGGCTCCTCAGCGCTCACAATCCCCGCAGTCGCCGGGCATCGCGTGGCCCGCCGGAGATGCCATGCCCACCCTGATCGTCCACGAAACCAACAAGCTCGCTCGCAAGGCACCGTTTACCGTCAAGCATTTTCGGATCGGCCGCGATCCCAGCTGCGAGCTGGTGCTGACCAGCGCCACCGTCTCGCGCGAGCACGCGGTCCTGCACATGGATGGCGCCACCGGCAACTGGTTCATTTCGTGCACCTCCCACACCAATCCGGTGGTGGTGGACGGCCAATTGGTCACAGAAACCGCGTGGGTCAAAGAGGGCAGCGAGATCCTGGTTGGCAGCGACAACCTGCTGCTGTTTTCAGAGACGGAGCAGAAGGCCAATAGTTACAGCGGAAACCAGGCGCGATTTGTCAAGAATGCCTGCCCCAGCTGCCAGTGGTCGGGCATGATCAGCAGCCTGCGCCGCGACGCCACCTGTCCGCGCTGTGGGTCCCCAGGCCTTCACGCGGCCGACGCCTACGTCAAGGCGGTGGCGGCGGCGGCGGCGGAGGCGCAGAACGAGACTTCGGCGATGGATCTGGACCAGGTGCGCGCGTCGCTGCGCCAGCTCAAGACAGCCAAGCGCAGCCACGTAGAGCGCCTGGATGCTTGGAAAGAGGGCGGGGAGTCCTTTGACCTTTCAGAGTCGGAGCCGCTGCTTCTGGGTCGCGACGGCCAGCTGAAGATCCGCGGCTTGGTCTGGGGCCGGGTGCGCGTGGCCTGGACCGGAAGGCGCTGGCAGCTGACCAGCGAGCTGAAGTTTGGCTCGGTGCGCGTCAACGGCGAGCTGACCAAGCAAGCGCTGCTGCGCGACGGCGACACGATCGAGGTCGGCAACTGCCGCTTTAAGGTCGCCACGGACTGACGCGAGTCGACTCAGGGCGGGTCCGCACAGCAGCGAAAACCGGTGGAGTAGTCCAGGTGGCCGCTGTCATGGGCGGTGGTCTTGTACAAGCAGCCGGGACCATTGAGCTTGGTGTCCACGTAGAAGCCGCCGCGAAAGGTGCCGGCGGGATCGGCGGTCCACTCGTGGAGGTTGCCCATCAGGTCCCACACGCCTTCCGCGGACACGCATTCAGAGTAGCTGCCTGTTTTAGCTAGGGACTTTGGCAGCTGGTTCAGACAGGCGTTGTCCAGCTGGCTATAGATCCAGCTGGCGGTGGTGCCAAAGAGCTCGACGGCCGGGTGGATGTCGCGGTGGTCGTTGCATTTGCCCAGCCCAAGGGTGTTGCCGTAGGGGTAGGTCCAGCCAGCGGGGCCGCGGCAGGCGCGCAGCCACTCGCTGTCACTGCAGAGCCGCTTGCCGGCCAGCTTGCACGCCGCCGCCGCCTGGGTCCCAGAGATATAGCCTTGCGGCACTGCGTCTGGAGCACTCACGGCACGAACTACCTGCGCTCCGGGTTGCGCGTAGGGCGACCAGTCCTTGAAAAGACCTGGCGCCGCCTGCCATTGCAGATGGGCCTCCCAGCGGTCGATGCAGAACGTCTCGACCTTAGCCATCCCCGCCGGGCAACCTGGGGAGCCGCCAGAAGGGGTCGCTGCGCCGTTGGGCAGCGGGGCCGCTTTGGGGTCGCATGCCAGCCCCTTGGGGACGCAGCACTGCACCTCCTTGGGGCCTGGGCAGAATCCCGGAATCGCCGTGCCCTGGCATTGGTTGGCCCACCCACAGGTACCGCTCTGGCCCTGGGCGCTGCACGGCTGGCCGACGGCGGCGGAGCCACCAGCGTCGCCGTCGATGGCAACCGCATCGGCCGTATCCTGGGGCAAGACGGCGGCGTCGGGCGGCGCCGCATCGGCGGCCGGCAGCTGTGCATCCAGCGCCACCGGGGCATCGTGGCTCCTGGCGGTCCCGGCGTCGGAGTCAGAGCCAACGGCCGTGTCGGCGGCCGCATCCACAGGCGCTTGGGCCGCCGACCTGGGCAGGTCAGGCGATGCCGAGCACGCCGCACAGACCGCTAGCCACCACCCGCTGTGCCGGACCCAGTTTGGCGTTGCCACGTCGACCACCTCACCGGCTTGGCAACAGCGCCACAGGGGCGGCGCCGCCCTGGCCTGCCACGGCAGCCCACTCTGCTGCGCCAAAGGCCCAAAGTCAACGGGCAGTTCCCCAGCAAAGCCCTCCAGACAGGGCCTCTGCACGCGGCCACGGTCGGCGCCGTGTCGCCACGCCGGGCGTGGCCGCTGTGAATGGTCGCACGTCCCTCTGCGTTGCAGCCGCGCCGCCAGAGAGTGCGGCTCTGGAGGTTTCGCATGTCATCACCGAACTGGGCCCGCTGCCTCGCCGTCAGTGCGTTGGCGGCTCTTGTCGGCCCCGCTGCCCTTGCGACGGCGGCGGAGCGCGCTGCACCTGCACAAGACCGCGCAGCTCCGCCTGCCGCTGCAGCTGCGCCCATCGCGCCAGGCACCTACAAGTGCAGCTTTGCCCAAGGCAATGTTCGCTATGCTAATTTTCGCTGCGCGATCCACCAGGACAACACAGCCAAGGGCGAGACGCGCATTCGGCTGGAGAAGCTTAGCGGCTCCCAGCGGATTCGCGGGCAGGTGCAGCCGACCGAGACCGGGTTTCAGTTCTCCGGCGAGTACTTCTGCCCCCACGGCGCTTGCGACCAAAAAGTCAGCGGTACCTTTGTGCGCACGGGCCGCAATGCCTATGAAGGCACGCTGGACTCCGCCCACGAGCCGACCAAGGTAAAACTCTGGAAGTAGGCAGGGTTTGCCGTCAGAGTCCCTTGGGCGGCGCGGTCACCCTTGTAGCTCGGCCGAGGCCTCAATCTCTACCAGCCACTCTGGGTTGATCAGGGCCGAGGTGCCAATAAAGCTTGAGGCTGGGCGGATCTCGCCAAAGACCTCGCCGTGGGCCCTGGCCGCGTCGCGCCACAGGCTCATGTCGGTCAGAAAGATGCGCGTCCTGACGATGTCTGCCGCGGTGCCGCCGGCCTGCTCGACGGCGGCCACGATGATGGCCAGCGCCACTTTGGTCTGGGTGTAGGCGTCGCCGATGCCGGCGGTTTTGCCGTCGCGGATGGGCGCTGTGCCAGAGACTTCGATGCGCGTACCGACGCGGACCGCGCGCGAAAAGCCGATCTCGCCTTCAAAAGGAGAACCGGAAGAGATGAGTTGGCGCATCGTGCGTTCCTGCCTGGGCCGGGTGCGCGGCCGCCCGAAGGTGGGCGGGCCGGCCTCAGCCGTGCGCCTTCTTACACCAGCCGCGGCGCCGGTGCCAGAGAGGCGGCCGACGCGCTGCTGTGGCGACGGCGGGTGCGGGCGCCGCCGGTGCAGCAGATAGCGGTGGCTGGTCTAGAACTACTTGGACTTCCAGTCAAATCCTTGGACAGAGACCAGGTGCGCCTGGTACTTTGTCTGCTTGCCCAGCTGCAGGCCCAGCCAGGCAATGACGTGGGCAATCGAAGCCTCGCGGACCAAGCTGGGGTCGGCAAAACCATTTTCCACTTTGCAGTCCGGCGAGAAGGTCTTGGCTACGGCTATGTTGCAGATGTCGGTGGGACCATTGTGGCCACCCTTCAAGTAGGTCACAAACGCCGTCGCTGAGCCAGCCGCGGCAAATGCGGCGACGGCACCGCTTTGGTGAAAGCCGTCCTTGTCGCCCCCCATGATCAGAGTCGGCGGCAGATTTTGCAGCGTGCCAGCGGCAAAAGCGTACGTTCCCGCGGGATTTTGAACGATCAGCGTCTCGATGCGCTTGTCTGTCGGCGCCCTCTGCGCCAATTCGCTGGGGGTCAATTCTGTCAAGGGACCGATGATCCCGCAGCCCGCATCGGGATTGGGCTTGGCGCACTCCGCGTTATAGTTTTCGGGCGATATCACCCCACCGCCCAACGCCAGCGACGTGAGCGCACCCAGGCTGTGGCCGATGACCGCGTAGGTCGCCCCGCTTGGCACCACCCCTGGAACAGCGCCGCCGCGCACGGCATCGGCCGCCGCAATGACCGTCCCGGGGCGGTGAATTAGGTACTTCGCCACATTACCCATGTTTCCAATGTCCACCAGGGTGGTCCCCGGATGGTCCGGCGAGACGACAATTTAGCCGTGCGAGGCCAAGCGCTCGGCCATGCTGCAGTTCTGTTGACGCACACCGCCCATGCCGTGGCTGAAGGCCACCAACAGCCGGTGGGCCTTGGGCTGGGGCGCAACGCCGCGGTACCCCCCTGAGGGGATAAACACCCCCGAAAACTCATAGCTCGTGGTCGTGGCGCTGACTTCAGCCGCCGGGTACCACACTTCGATGGTGACGTCGTTCTCTGTGTCCCCTTTGGGCACAATAGCCGTGGCGATGCCCACCGGATACGGACCCTTGGCAAAAGGGTCGCGGTAGGGAATCGGCATGGGGTCTGCGGTCATGGCGGTCGCGTCCGCCGCAGCGTCGGTGGCAGCCGTAGAGTCGGCGGCGGTCGAAGCATCGGTGGCAGCCGTAGAGTCGGCGCCAGTCGCCGCGTCTGGTTTTGGGCTGGCCCCCCCAGAGTCGTCGGGACAGCAAGCCGCCAGACTCACCGCCAAGACGGCTCCGAGCCAGGCCAATCGTATGGAATTGGACGTTGACATCTGCCCTCTGCGGTGGTCTCTGAGGCGAGTTTAAGCTAGGTTTGGGCCGGGTTGGGGCACCGCGGCCACAGCCTATCGTAAGCGTCAACGGCTAAAGGCAACAGGCCTTGGCACTGCCCCTGAGCGTTGCCAGGGCTCGTCAGGACCTGCCCACCCAGGCAGCTGTCAGCCAGACACGCCGCAACCTGGCAGAGGTGGTCGGCGCTGCAGAAATGTCGCTGCCACCAAGCACCGGGCCGCGGCGACTTTGGCGCTAACTGCGGGGACGTCGAGCGCAGCGTGCCTCACTGGCGTCGTCTCAGCCGTGTCCAACTCCTGGTCGCCCTCGGCGGCGTCAGAATCGGTAGCCGGCGCTGTTGGCGCGGATGATTGCGCAGCTGGGGGCGTCGGCGAGGCGCCGACCGCGCTGGCAGTCGGCGCGGCGCCGACCGGTGTAGCACACCGCCCCTGCGGGGTGCTCATCGCTCGCCCGGCGACTGACCCGTGCCGACAGCCGTCTTTTGACCGCCCGCGGCGACCCTGGTAGTGACGCGGGTTCGAGCGAGGAGGTCAGCGACGCCGGCCCCAAGGAGTGCCCCAAATCGGTCGAGGGTGGTATTTGCTACGACTTCAGCGCGTGTACCCAGGACCAGTGCGACATCACCACCGGCACCTGCAAGCACACCCCCAGCGACGCGCTGTGCAACGACGGCAGCGCCTGCACCCAGGACGCCCGGCGACGGCCCCTTTGCCTTCGTGCGGTGTGTGCGCTAGTACCCAAGACCGCAAATTCGATCCGGGTTACACCCGGTTCTTGTTCACAGGTCTTGGCTACTACTGCTGGGTCTTTTTCCGTACCCCAAACCACGTCCGTTCCGGAACCCGGAACGAACTTAGGGTTTGGGGTACTAGTACCCAAGACCGTTAATTCGATCCGGGTTGCACCCGGTTCTTGTTCACAGGTCTTGGGTCCTAGTGCTGGGTCTTCTTCCGTACCCCAAACCACGTCCGTTCCGGAACCCGGAACGAACTTAGGGTTTGGGGTACTAGGAGCCTGTGGGGATAATCCCC
>CAIXGW010000212.1 GCA_903919145.1 uncultured Myxococcales bacterium | reverse complement strand
TGACTTCTCTGAGGTCACCTTCCCCGCCTCCGCCAACAACTGCTTGGTCTGCCACAAGCCGAACACCTACACGACCAACCTGAACCCCGCGGTGCTCGTCTCCAACCAGAAGACCACCACGGGCAATGACACCACGACGGCTGCGGTGGTCAACGTCCGCAAGACCGTGCCCAATGCCACTGACCTCGTGACCTCGCCGATCGCCGCCGCCTGCAACGGCTGCCACGACTCGACCCCGGCCGCGGCGCACATGAAGCAGAACGGCGCGTTTATCAACCTGCAGCGCGATGCTGCCAACATCAGCTACTACGAGACCTGCAACGTCTGCCACGGCCCCGGCAAGACGGTGGATGTCAAGCTGATGCACGGCGTCAAGTAATAGCGCTTCGCGAGCGAATCCCGGTCACTGCACTGCCTCTCCGCAGTGACCGGGGTTTGCCCAGCGCCCCAGCTCCCGCGGCTCAACCAGCAAAAAGCAACCACAACAGCCGCAGCTGGCTCAGCCCGCATGCCCTATAGGCAGGGCTGGTGTCGAGAGCACTATCTGGCGAGGACTGGGGGGATCGGCGGCCCGGCTCCGCCGAGGGGAGCTCTGCGGCGCAGCTGGCTGGGCTATTCTACTTTGGCGGCGCCCTGCCAGAACTGCGGATCGCCCACGACCTTGCCGCCCAGGCAGCCCATCAGGTTGGCCATCCAGTGGCGCTGCTCAATGACTTCACAGGCGTACAAGTGCACAAAGCCGGGCATGGTGACTTCCAGCACACCCTGGGCTCGCACGCCGTCGGTGGTCGCAGCGGCGCTGAGCTTGGTCAGCCGCAGCGTGGCGACCCGCGCCTTGCCAAATTCCGCGCCGGTCGCCGGGGCGCGCCAGCGGTAGATCACATCGCCATTGCTGATTTCGTGAGAGAAGACCTCGACTGCGCGCTCTTTGAACCGCTCGTCCAGCAGCTCGGCGCGGCCGACCACCACGTTCATCACGCGGGCGAGGTCGGTGGTCCACTGGGCAGCCAGGACATGGGTACCGCCAAGGCCAGTGTCGACCGGCAGGACCTCGGGCTGGCCGCCTGGATCGGCGTAGAACCCCAGGCGCCAAGCGCGCGACACGTCGGCCATGGCCCCCTGGCGGCTGATCGCTTCCATCGGGATGCCCGGCACGGCCTGCGGCGCCAGCGACGTAGCGCACGCCTGCAGCGACAGCACAGCCAAGCCCAGGGGTAGGTGCACAGAAAAACGCGCCATTACTTCACGATCTTGCATCCGGTCGGAGCGGTAGAAGGTAGGCCGCCGGCCATGGGGCTGGCGCTGTCACCCCAGCGGTGGGCAGCCAAGTACTCCATGACAAACATGGCCATCTTGGCGGGGACGGTGTGGCCCAGCTGGTGCTGACAGTGGACCACAAAGTGGCCGGCTTTGGTCAGCTCGCTGTTGAGCTCAGCGGTAGAGGCTTGAAAATCGATGAGTCCGTCGGCAAAAACGTCGGCTGTGCCGCCAGAGGTGTCGATGACGGGCACTTGGCGCTTGGGCGTGGTCCACGGATTGAAGTTGTTGACGCCGCCAGACATGGGGCCCGCGGCGGCCAGATACTCGCTGCGGTTCATGATCAGAAAGGTGGTCCATAGGGCGCCGGCCGAGAAGCCGGAAGAGTACACGCGGCTGCGGTCAATGGCGTGCTGCTGGTCCAGGCAGCTGAGCATGCCGTCAAACAAGCTGAGATCGCGGTCAAACTCGCTGACAAAATTCCAGCCGGTCAGCTGGTTGCAGCAGGCTTTCTGCACCGGGTAGGCACAGCAAGAGTTGGGGACGACCACGATGAGGCCCAGCTGGGTAGCCAAGCCCTTGGCGCCCATGCCACCGGCGAAGTTCTTGGCGCTGTCTCCCAGGCCGTGCCAGAGGAAAAGCACGCCGGCGCCCTTGGGCTCAGCTGGCAGGTAGACTTCGGCGCGGCGGCTGTGGCCACCTACAGAGAATTCCACGGTTCCCGGCTGAAAATCCGGGCAGGTGCCGGCAAACAACGGTGCTTGCGGCGGCTGAGGCGTAGCGGGACCGGTGTCGGCGACTTCGGCGGCAGCAGCGTCGGCGGCCGCTGCGGCATCCGCGCTCGACTGCGCATCTGTGCTGGCAGAATCTGCAGTTGCAACAGGTGCGGCGGCTTCCGTCGCGCAACCAGCTACTGCGGCTGCGACCAGCCACGCTCTCCACCCAATTGCTGCAACACGGCTGACCAAGGCGGACCTCCAAGAACTGGCAGGCTATCGCAAACCGGCGCTTTGTAGCAAGGCTGATCTGGGGGATGGGGCGGCTGACCCTGGACCCCTGCCGCCGCGGCACTAGTACCTCAAACCCCAAGTTCGTTCCGGGTTCCGGAACGGACGTGGTTTGGGGTACGGAAAGATGACCCAGCAGCAGGACCCGAGACCTGTGAACAAGAACCGGGTGCAACCCGGATCGAAAGAACGGTCTTGGGTACTAGATTCCGCATGGCCTCCGGCACCCTCGATGGACGAAATACGGCGTCCTGACGATTTGTGTAATTACAGGTGATTGGCGTGAGTTTCTACTTATGCTGGCCGTACAAGGCGGCGACATCGGAGGCTGAAAAGCCCGCCATCGTCATCGACTCGGCCTTGACGTTGAACGGCGAAGCCGTGCCCAGGTGCGGCGAACGCCCTGCGGCGACCTTGTAATCGCGCACGTCGCGCAGGCCGATCAGCGCCACGGTCGAAGGCGCGGCGCGGGGGCGCTCTGCGTACAAGCCGCGGAGCTGTCGCAGCACGGAGATCAGCGCGTCGTTCTGCAGGGCGTCGATCTCGTCGAGCAACAGCACCACCGGGCGCGGGCAATTGCGGCACCACTGGTGGATAAAGTCGCTGAGCAGATTGCCGGCACTGGCTCCGACGGGCGGCGGCTCTGGCCGCAGCTCTGCGGGCAGGTAGGTCTCGGCTTTGCGCAGAATGTCGGCCACAACGATGCGCTCGGCCGCCCCCGGGTCGTCGCGGTACGGCTCGCCGGCCTCGCAGGTCGCCCACAGCGCGGCGTAATTGCCTGAAGCGGTCAGCTCCTGGGCCAGGGCGCGCATCGCCGTGGTCTTGCCGACCTGGCGCGGGGCGTGCAGGACGAACCAGGCCTCCGCCTCCACGAGGCGGTGCACTTCCGGCAGTCGCGCAAGCGCGGACAGCGTGTAGTGCATTTCGACGCGGTTGGGACCAGCGGTGTTGAAGTGGCGGGGCATGGACGGCGACCTCCCGCGGGCAAGATAGCACGGTAGAGGTGGGGCGAGAACCGGCTTGGTGGGCGCCGGTTGCCGCAGGGAGGTGGCGCGGAGGTGGCGCGCGAAGCGCTGAGGGTGGAGGTCTTATCTCTTGGTTTCAGAATGTTCTGTGAAACCGTCGTCGCGCAGCTCTGGGCTAGCGTGATGCGGACCGCGCCAGTCTAGGTGCCGCTGGGCATGAGCGGGATGGTGGTCTTGCTGGCCAAGCCGGCGCTGTGGCGCAGCGCGGCGGTTTGGGCATGGCTGGCCTGTGGGTTGGGCTTGACGTGCTCGGCAAGGGATTGGCGGCGAGGACCGCTTGGCGTCTAGAGGGCGGAATTCCCGCGAGCGCGCGTGGGGTTTGCTTCCCCGAGGAAACGGCGGTGGTTACGGAGGTCGAGGTTGGGCGAATCCCGCTGCCGCGGGACCGGGTGCTAGGCGCGCCGGCCTGCCGGCCTCTGCGCCCGGAGACGCGGGCGGGCCAACGGGGGTGCGGTCGGAAGTCGAGGTGGTGCGGCCCGCCAGCGCCTCCGCCCTGCGGGTGACGCCCCCTTTCGCGGGTTCGCGCTGGCGGTGGAGTCCCTGGAATTAATAGAGGGGAGAACGGGTTGGTGGGGGCATGGGCAGGGGGCGCAGCGACTCGCTGGCGGGGGACGCCGGCGGCTCAAGCCACCGGCCACAATTGCGAAGCCCCTTTGGGGGGCTGGGGATTTGCTGACAGGGGCAGGGGCTGGAGGGCGAAGCGCGATAGTGCGGACCATGGCTGGCTGGACGGGGAGCGCCGTCGTTGGGGTCATTATCCCAGTGGCGGTCCGCATTGAGCAGACCTATTCGCAAGCGGGCCCAACCCACCGCCGGCACTAGAGCCGAGTTCGTGGAACCGACAGGGAAGCCGCGCCGAGCCGCCAGGCAGCTGTTACTGCCTGAGGATTGGCTCTTCGTAGTCGAGATGATCGGCCGCAGTCTCGCCCTGAAGATATTCCCGGACGGTTCTAAGAGGGACCTGCTCTGGGACGTTCACGGCCACAAGCGAGTGGGCTGCCAGGGACTCGGTAGAGCATCCTAGCGCCTGAAGGTCCTGCATCACTCGGTCTCTGTGGCTGGTATCAAAGAACACGACTCGGATTAGCGAGTTGCCCGAACGATTGACCACGCTCTCAAACCAGTAGCCTCCTTCGGCCACCGACACAGCTACCTCGTCCCCAAGGGTTGCGTCCCGGGTGAAGAATGGGACGTTGTCCAGGACGAATCTACCGGGGCCTTGGCCCGGAGTTGCCCAAACAGACTCGACAGCGACGGGTGGATAATCGTCCTCGTCTTGCTCGAGTTGAAAGTGAACCTTCGTGTGCGGCACCATCAATTCGCTCCCTTGCCGAGATTGCAGTCCCGGCAC
Source organism: uncultured Myxococcales bacterium (assembly GCA_903919145.1). Classification (GTDB taxonomy): domain Bacteria; phylum Myxococcota_A; class UBA9042; order UBA9042; family UBA9042; genus SXRM01. The sequence continues at coordinate 1,354 of CAIXGW010000212.1, read as the reverse complement.
AACACTTGTCCGTTGTCGGGTGACCCGTTCCCGCCTTTGGACTTGGGAATGATGTGGTCAACGTGAGTCTCATTGCCTGGCGGCGTGACCCCCTTTTGGCTTTGCCGGGCGGGTACCGTTGGCCTGCTGCACCCAGGACCTACGCACGTTGTCTGACCGCCGTGTGTCCATGCGTTTTCCGCCTTGACCGTGTCCTTCCCCTTGCGGGTGAATGCTTTTCCAGCACGTTCGCCACCCGCCGCTCCCTTTGAGGCCTCTAGACAGGCTGCGCCGCCTCTCCATAGCGCTCGAGCCCATACTGCCCCCCCAATATCCCAAAGCATCGCATACAACGCCATGTCGGAGAGCGTGTCCGCAATCTCCTGTTCTGCGAGGAGCGCCCCCGCCCGAATGTCGGCGTCAGGCGGCATCCACTGCATGGGGTGCTCGTAGTTGGCGAGCCCGGACGGATCGGCGAAATCGACCGGATTGCCCGCCACATACCCATACTGATTCCACCCCCCCGCCAAAGCCAATCGGGTCCCGCGCCAGCCACCGACCCAGCCCCGCGTCATACTCGCGAGCGCCAAAGCGCACGAGCCCAGTCCGCCGGTCCCAAAGCCCGCCGGCAAAGCCGAACGGATGCACGCTGGTCCCGCCCGGCGATACCGTCGCCACGCCCCAAGCGTCGTACTCGACGCTCTCGACCGCACCGCCATCCGCCACGTCCAGCGTGCGCACCACGCTGCCGACCTGGTCGTGCACCAGCAGGTACACCCCGGTCACCGCGCCGGTGGTCGTGTGGAAAGTCACCGCCACGTCAGGCGAATGCCCAAGCGTCGCATAGAGATAGCGCGCCTGAAGCTTGCCGGTATCGGTCAGCTGCGCGACGACCCGCAGGTCGCCGTCGTAGACCCAGCTGTGGTCCTCCAGAGCAATGTCGTTGGCGTCTAACGCCCGACTGCGGACCCTGCGCCCGGCAGGATCCACGGTGTACGCTACAGAGGACTCGCTGGGTTGTGAAGGGGTCGCGGCCAAGGCGGCGCGCCGCAGCCGCCCAAAGGCGTCCCAGGTGTATGTCGCGCCCTGCGCGCCACCGCTGCGGCTGACCAGCCGGCCCTGCAGGTCGTAGCCGTAGCTCTCGGCCCCGCTGTGCAGCAGCCGATCGTGCGCGTCGTGGCTGGCGGTGGTCTGGCCTGGCAGCCCGACCTTCTGGCCGGTGCGGTTGCCGCGCTGGTCGTAAGTCCACTTGTCAGCCAGGACCCCGTTCTTGCTGTGGGTTTCCAGCCAGCCGCGCTGAGCGTGGTAGGTATAGCTGTGCTCGGCCGCGGCGATCCCCGCGCCGTCCACGAGCCGTTTGGTCACGCGGCCGACG
>CAIXGW010000211.1 GCA_903919145.1 uncultured Myxococcales bacterium | reverse complement strand
GGTGGATGGCGCGGTGGACCTGACTCGTGCGGGTGCTGCGGCGATGTCGGCAGTGCTGCTTGGCCAGCCGTTGGCCCCGGTGTTGGTGGTTGACCTGGTGGCTGCCGTGTCGGGCGTCAGCGTGGAGCGCAGGGTGCGGCTGGAGGGGTTTGGGGTGGCCGAAAGGGCGGTTGGGCCTGGGGTGGGAGCTGGTGGGCAGTGACGTCAGTCGGCAATTTGGGGCTCAGGTCAAAGCCAAGGGCGAGCATGGAAAGGGCTGAACCGATGAAATGTCCATCCTGTGAAACACCTGTCGATGAGGGCGAGCAATTCTGCGGGCAATGTGGCGCCTCCGTTTCCGGAGGTCCATTCGCTGAAGGCAGCGCCATTAGCCAAGGTCGCTACCGCATCGAGCGGCTCTTGGGTATCGGCGGCATGGGGGCGGTCTATAGCGCGACAGACCTACAGCTCGGCCGCAAGGTCGCCATCAAGGCGATGAGCCTTGAGGTCAGCCACAATCCACATGTGCGCCGGCGAATGGAGCAGGAAGCTCGTGCACTCGCTCGGGTCGAGCACAGTCACGTGGTGCAGATTCGCAATGTTTTTGAAGAGAACGGCCTGCTAGTCTTAGAGCTTGAGCTTCTAACTGGCGGGGATTTGGCAACCAAGCTGCAAAAAGGCCCCCTTTCCCTGGCTGAAGCCGTTGCGTGGGCGGGCCAAATGCTTGACGGCCTGCAGGCTCTGCACGACGCCGACCTCATTCACCGAGACATCAAGCCGGCCAATCTCTTGTTGACTATTCAGGGGGTGCTGAAGCTCACCGATCTCGGCGTTGCGCGTGACGGCCAGTCCAGCGAGCGTACGTCACTCGGTGCGGTCATCGGCACGGCAGGCTATATGAGCCCGGAGCAGGTCCAAGGCTTGCCTGTGGACCACCGCAGCGATGTCTACGCCGCCGGAGTCGTTCTGTACGAGATGCTGGTTGGCAAACTGCCCTATGCGGCGCGCACGGACTGGGAGCTTCGCATGGCCCACGTGAAGCTCGCGCCAGACCTCAAGCCGTTGAAGTTGGCAGCGCCTGGGTTGGTCAGTGTGGTTTCTCAGGCATTGGCCAAGGATCCAAAGCAGCGCTGGAACAGTGCCCGCGACATGCGCCGAGCCCTAGCTGGCGTTGTTGATGAATCCGATGACCTTGAGTCGGCCACAGCGCAGGTCGAGTGGGCGCCAGTGCGAGACGATCAGGCGCCGAGCGGTGCTGCGGAACCCCCTCCCTCAGCAACACGGCGCATAAGTGCTGTTGCAGCCGTTGCTGCTGCGGTGGCGGTTGTCGCCGTCGGGGGCATCGCCGTCGTGCTCAGTTCAGGTTCGGGCCCATCGCACAGGGAGGCATCCCCGGCCAAGGACCAAGCCGGGACGACGGATGCCAAGCCACTGAAGCAAGCGCCACTGACGGAAGCTCGCAAAGATAATCCATCTACTCCAGTGCCCAAACCTGAGTCCAAGCCTACAGTTGTTGTAGTACCGCCGACCTCACCCTCGCCAAGCAAGCCAAGTGCCCCACCTCCGGAGCCGGATACTGAACTGGCCTGGATGCGCGCCATGGCCTATCTGCCGCGGGGCGGTATCGTCAGTCAACTAGCTGGGTTATTAGGAGAAGTCGGCACCCCAAGGCTCTTTGCCGCTAAGCGCGCAACCATCGAAGGTCTCACTAGCAAGGTGAGCCAAAGCGATGTGCGCCCGGCATACCAAATCCGCAAATTTACGGCGCCCAGCGGGCCCGACAGCTTGCTGCTGCTGGATGTGGCCGACGACGGCGTCTACCGGATTGGCACTTGGTTCTCGCAGCGCGACCTGTGCAATGCCCTGCCCGCGAAGCTGGGCACGCCGGAGCAGCGCCTGGCCCTCAAATGCGGCGGTGAGCTGCTGATGTACGCCGTAGGCACCATGCGCGTGCAGCTGTATATGCCCGTCGGCCGAGAAAACTGTGAGTGGTACCTGTACGGCAAGCCTTTGACCCCAGACCAGGCAGCCGAAGAAGAGCTCGTGGCCCAAGCCTACTCCTGCAACGATGCCGGGATCACTGCGTGGAAGGCTGCAGATGCAGACACCGCACTTCTGCACCTGCGGCAGGCCATAGAGTTGCTGCCCCGCTATGCCAAGGCAGCCGTGCGGGCGTGCGAGGTGGCTGCCTTTCTCGGCCAATCGGAGGAGTCGACGGCCTTGTGCGCTATGGCGACGAGCTCAGGCTTCGCGGAGGTCAAGAGCTGTCTGCGCAAAATGCCGGAGCGGGTGACGGTCCTGGGGGCCAAGCTATGCCTCTGAGCCAGGACGGGCACCTTTGGTCGGCCCCGCTCAAACAAGACCTTCCGCCAATGCCCCGGCGACTTCATCCCGGCATGACTGCTGTGGCGACGGTCAGTGCAGCGAACGATGTCTGCGGTCTTGTTGAAAGCTTTGTTTTGACATTCCACGCCTTGGCCCCAGCTCGGCACCTCTAGAGGAATCATGAACCATCCGATTTTCCACACCGGTCAGCTAATCGCCCAAGGCCGCTACCGCATCGACCGCCTACTCGGCGAAGGCGGCATGGGGGTGGTCTATGAAGCGACGGAGCTGACGCTGGAGCGCAAGGTGGCGCTCAAGGTGCTCCTGCCCGAGCTTTCCCAGCACCCGACCGCCCGCCAGCGCATGGAGGCGGAAGCCAAAGCGATGGCGCGGCTGAATTCGCCTCACGTGGTGCGGGTAAACACCGTGTTTGACGAAGGCGGTCTGCTAGTCATCGACCTCGAGTTCATGGGCGGCGGGTCGTTGGCCGATAGGCTCGACGGCCGCGGCGTGGACGAGGCCACGGCTCGCGACTGGATCTCGCAGATCCTTAAGGGGTTAGAGGCTTTGCATAAGGTTGGCCTAGTCCACCGCGATCTCAAGCCGGCGAACGTGCTGCTGGACGAGCACGGCGTGCTCAAAGTGACGGACCTGGGCATCGCTCAGGACAGCCAGCGCACGGGAGGGCTGAAGACCCGCCATGACGCGAACTTGGGCACGGCGGAGTACATGGCGCCAGAGCAGGTGCAGTCGGCGGCGACGGTGGATGCCCGGGCGGATGTGTATGCGGCTGGGGTGATGCTGTATGAGTTCTTGACGGGGCGGGTGCCGTTTTCTGGGGAGGATTGGGCGGTTAAGGCGGCGCAGGTCAAGGAAGAGCCTGATCTTGAGCCAGTGCGGGCGAAGAGTCCGTCGCTTGGGGCGGTGGTGGAGCGTGCGCTGGCGAAGGGGGCGGACAAGAGGTGGCAGAGTGCTGGGGCGATGGCCGGCGCGCTTTCAGATGTGACAGTGCCCGCGGCTGCTCCGGTGCCCGCTGTCGCTCGGGTAGCTGCGCCGGTATCGGTATCGCGGTTTGGCGGTG
>CAIXGW010000210.1 GCA_903919145.1 uncultured Myxococcales bacterium | reverse complement strand
CTCGGCGGCTGGATGCCCAAGAAGGGCGCAAGACCGGGTCATGCCAAGCTTTGGAAGGGCTGGGACCGGCTGTCAGAGCGTGTCGATGCTATCCAATTGGTGTTTGACCTGCCGCGGGGGGCGATGTGATAGAAAGTCAGAACCGCATTGAGGTCCGGTTCGCACTGTTTTTCGTGTCTTCGCTGGTGCTGCTCGGGCTAGTCGTACGGACGGGTTTGGCGTTGCTGTGACCCCCGAGATGGGCCTCGCGAGGTGAGCCCCGCCATGCGAGCCCAAGGCTTTGTCTAGTCATTGAAATCATTTGAATATTTCTTGCAATGACCCACTACCGACCGTACAGCCGTGATGCCAGCAGCTGGGCTCATGCGTGACGCTACTTCGTCGGCGCGAGCGCGGGCCCGCCCAGATACACAGGCCCCACGTCGGTCAGAAGTAGCGGGCGCAGGCGCGTGGCGCTCGGCGAGGTCTGCCGTTCTGAGCACCCCACGTCGCGTTGCGCCTTGGCCTCCGGTCGCGGCTGGCCGGAAATGTCGAAGTTCACAGCAGAATCGGTGTCGAGCCCCTGGACGTCCAACAGGGCAGGAAGCTGCGGATTCGCGCTGTCGACGGCCGGGCTGTTGGCCCCGGGGGCGAGGTAGCCATCTGCATTGCGCTCGAGCAGGGGATCGACGAGGGTCATGCCTGATGCAATCGCAATACCCAAGCTGCCTCGGTTCAAGTTGCCGAAAAACGAGGTCTTGCCATTGTCGTCCGAGAAGATCGCACCGGCCGCTTTGTCGAACAGGTTGTTGGCGAACACCATGCCAGCGGGGCCAGGGCCACCCAGATCGATCGCGCCCATGTTGGCGAACGTGTTGTGCACCAAGCGGATGTCGTGGGCTGGATCGCTCGCGACGAAGTCGACGGCAAATGCATCGTCGGCACCCGTCTCGAAGTAGTTGTTCACGATGTTGTGGCCATGACCTTCTTTGACGCGCACGCCGCCTGAACTGGCCAAAAAGAAGTTACCGTATGCGGTGTTGTGGTTGCCTGCACGAAAAACCATCATGCCACCTGGATTGTTGGTGAACGTATTGTATCTGCACACATTCTCAGAGGATTTGACCGAGATACTCTCACTATCGCCAGATCCGACCCCTGAGAAGTAACAGTGCTCGACCAGCGTGCGCGAGGCATTCGCCCGCTCGGCGCCGAGGCCGATGCGAATCGGTTCATTGCCGTGGTCGCCACCTGGGCCCGGGAACAGGCGAAATGCGCAATAGCGGATGCGGTGATAGCCGGGCGACGTCGGCGAGGTGTTGATTTGAATGGCTGGTCCAATGGGCGCTGCCGATTTGCGCGAGATGGCACTGTAGCTCAACTCGTTGCGATGGCTGCCGGCGTCGAAATGGACGTAGCGGCGCGCACGGTAGCCTGAAAAGTTGATTTGAGAGAGCACGTTGTCGCTGCCCGTCACGTCGATGACCGTGTCTTCGCCGATATCCCCGGAGTTAAACTGAAAACCACGCAGGACATTGCCGTTGCCTGTGACGAAGATGTGCTGGGCCCCGTTGAGATGCACCCCGCCGGGCGTCTGCGCTTGCACCGTAATGCCGCTCCGGCGCAGGTACAATGTCGCGTCGAGGTAGGAACCGTCGGCCAGCGCAATGGTCTGACCGGGACTTGCCGCATCGATCGCCGCTTGCAGCGCTGCGGTGGACGTGACCAGCAACGCGGGGCCAGGACTGGCGGGCCAGACGCTGGGCACGAACACGTCGGTAGAGGGCGCAAGGGGATACGCGTCTTCCAGTGCGGCCGTGCAGCCAGACAGTGCGCCGCACACCAGCAGGACGAGCCAGCACAATCTGGCAGATCGTCGAGGGCTGCGAAGGTTGTTCATGGTCACACCCGAATTCGTGGGCCGAACAGGCCGATGTTCGCTTCGACACTGGAGAATCAAGCCCTGGGCATGCATAGGGTCCGCAAACCGGGTACCCGCCCATCAGACCACCCCGCCAGCGCCATGCCGCCCCCGACCAAGACCATCCCAGCCGCCAGCGACGAGCCTACGCCCGGCCTAGACTGCCGTCAACCGCCAAATTTCACGTGAGTTCAAGCTGATCTCCCCGATCCGCGCAAGGCTACGCCAGCCAGCAGACCCTCCGGTCCCCCAGCTACGCGGCCCACTCGTCGGCGGGCAGCACGTCAAAGAACGGTTCGCCGGGGTCCTCGTCGACGGCATCGAGCTCTACAGGCAGCCCAGCGTCATCGAGATCCAGCGGGAACATGTCCTCTGGCGGTCCGCGCACCCTCCAGACAGGATCCTCAGGCTTGGTCAGTGCTTCCGTGGCCAGGCCG
>CAIXGW010000209.1 GCA_903919145.1 uncultured Myxococcales bacterium | reverse complement strand
CTCGGCGGCTGGATGCCCAAGAAGGGCGCAAGACCGGGTCATGCCAAGCTTTGGAAGGGCTGGGACCGGCTGTCAGAGCGTGTCGATGCTATCCAATTGGTGTTTGACCTGCCGCGGGGGGCGATGTGATAGAAAGTCAGGACCGTAACCTGCGCCGTGCAGCTGCGCGCGGCGCGGTAGGGGGGGGCGTCATGGGGATCCAACTGCTGATGAAGAATGGGCTGCCGCCCATGGTTCCGACCCTTCAAGTGTTGCAGGATTTGCGGTGGCAAGCCCAGTTGCATATGCGCAACGGGCCTGGATTCTACCGCGAATGCGACCCAACGGTGCCGGGAATGTGTGGGGGACCGCCGCGCTACTGCAGCGCGCAGGGCGTGTGCACCTGCCCCAAGAACCTGCAACTCGGCCAAGGTTGTGAGGGCTGTGCCAACAGTTGTGGTTCAGGGTTGACCTGCGACGGAAAGGTCTGTGTTGTTCCGGCTGGCGCGGGGTCAGGAAGTGGTGGCGGGACTGGGCGTTCCGAACTGCCGAAATGCGGTCCGGGCGAATGTGGAAGGCCTGGCTGTCCAGACTGCCCGAAGCCGGGAACCGACTACCCTGGCCCATGTCCAGGCCCCTTCTCCGGCGACAAGTGGTCCAACTGTGGAACAAAGCCAGCCTGTTACCTCAACTGCGCGCAAAAGCAGAATCCTGACGGAACATATACCCATGATTTCGGTTGGGTTCAGACTCCTTCAAAGGCATCTGCTTGGATCAAGTGCTCAAATTGCTGAGGCCAATTGGCGAGGAGGGCAAGTGAACACCTCAAACTGGCGGCATCGCGATCCAGTTCCTGCGTTGGCAATGATGTTGATTGGTTGTTTGCCGTTGGCTGCGGCGTGCGGGTCCGATCCCTTACCCACGCCATCTGCCCAAAGTAGCCCGCCCGTTGACTTTGGACAAGTAGCCAAACTTGAGCCAGACCCAGCATGGCATTGGCCTTACTATCCTGGCGAGATAGCATTTTTGGAGAACCGCAGGGCTGTCCTGCTGCGTTCAAACTACTTGGGGCTTAGCTTTCCATATGAGGTCAGCCTAGTAGACGAGATGGGCCAGCAGATGTGGCGCCGCGAATTCGCCAGTCCGTGCGGATCTGAATTCCCCAGGCTGGCAGCCAACGACAAAGGAGTAACGGTTGTTACTACGCATGGGGGTGTCAAATGTCCGCCGTCCACCGTGCAGCGCCTGAACTTGGACGGTACGGATGGCTGCAAGGTCAACATGCCAAACGGAAGCGGTTACGCTTTTGCGACCATGTCTGGAAGTGACTCATGGGTCATCAACATTTCGATTGACAGCGACTCAGAATACAAGAAGGTTAGGATCTACAAAGTGACGTCTGACTGCTCTATCGACGGCGGCACACCTGCACAGGATCACGGTTTCAGCCGTGCGAAGCCAATCGGCATTCTCAAGGTAGCGGACGGTTGGATCGCGCTTGTGTATTCCATCTCCACGGCGGCCATAGGGGAGCCCGTTGGAAGTCAGCAGTGGGCCGCGCTTGGCCTTGACGCCGCTGGAGATGTGAAGTGGCGATTGTCCGGCACCCTCCCGTTTACGGCCCATGAAATTCAGGTGGCTCTGACCCTACGCGATGGGAACTCGGCCTTCTTGACAGCATATTCTGATGACCAGAGCAAACCTGAGTTGAAGCGCTGGCTTGTACGCGCCAAGGGGTCCGAGGAGCTAAAACCGCTTGCCTTCGCGCGATCGCTGGGCAAGTATGGGGCGCTTGGGGTCTTCAGCGGGTCGGACGGCGACATAGCCGCCACGGTGACCCTCCCGGGGCCAACAGGAGTTTGCGCGCGAGTCGTCGCCTGGCCGCCGTCCGGAGCCAACCCAACATTGCGATTACCTGTTGCCGGGGAAGCGTTTCTAAGTCATGCCGGTCAGGTCGGCAACTCTTGGGGCTACTTTTGGCAATGGGAGGGCAGCAGCAACGGCAAGGCCTGGATTCAGTGGGGACCAAGGCCTTCATCCTCAGCCGGCATTGCGCTCACAACCTTCTCTGCGGACTATGGTTGCCCGTAAATGGGGGAACGATCGCGCGGGCACGGCGCGCCTTTGCCCGCCGCCGACAGCTCAAGGTCGCAGCTTCGGACTTGCGGCGCTACACCCTAAGCACGCCGAGCATGGCGCTATGCATAGATGCTATGCACGCCAGCCGGAAACGGCAGGCCGTCGCGAAACGGCAACGTTGCCGAGGCGCGACTGACTCGGGGCCGTGCCCCGAAACCCGCGGCCTGCGCGGCCTGCGCCCAAGGGCGCCGCCCTTTGAAAACCCGCCAAGGACTCTGGTCTCTGGACTTTGCAGGGGAGGGGTACTCCGAGCTCAT
>CAIXGW010000208.1 GCA_903919145.1 uncultured Myxococcales bacterium | reverse complement strand
GGCCCGCCACAGGAGCCCCATGGCCGGAAATACCTTGGGACAGACACTGCGGATGACCACGTTTGGCGAGTCCCATGGCCCAGCGGTCGGCTGCGTTATTGACGGCTGCCCGGCCGGCATCGCCCTGACGCCAGAGATGATCCAGGCCTGGCTCGACCGGCGCCGCCCCGGCCAGTCGCTGCTGACGAGCCCGCGGCGAGAGGCCGATCAAGTCCGCATCCTTTCTGGAGTTTACCAGGACCGCACCCTGGGCACGCCGATCTGCGCCCTGGTCGACAACGCCGACGCCAACAGCCGCGACTACGGCGCCTGGCAGGACCTGTTCCGCCCCGGCCACGCCGACTTTACCTGGCAGGCGCGCTATGGCTACCGCGATCCGCGCGGCGGCGGGCGGGCTTCGGCGCGCGAGACCGTTGGCCGGGTCATTGGCGCTGCGGTGGCCCAAGCCGTGCTGCGCAGCTGGTGCGACGCCCACGGCCTGGCCCAGCCGCAGGTGGCTGGCTGGGTCCACCAGATTGGCCCGGTGGCGCTGTCTGAGCCATTTTCTTTTGAGTACATGGAGAACCAAGAGGGTCCCCCCGTGCCGCTGCCGGGCCCGCTGGCGGCCTTGGCCTGCCCGGATGCCGCAGCGGCGGCGCGGATGGCGGAGGCGATCGAGCAGGCCCAGCGCCAGCGCGACAGCCTGGGCGGCGTGGTCCGCTGCGTGGCCCGGCTGGTGCCAGTAGGCCTGGGCGACCCGGTTTTTGACAAGCTGACCGGCGTGCTGGGCCACGCCCTGAGCTCGCTGCCGGCGTTCAGGGGATGGTCGATTGGCGACGGCTTTGACGCTGTGCAGCTGACCGGCAGCCAGCACAACGACCCGTTCTTGCGCGGCAGCGACGGCAGCGTGGTCACCCAGGGCAACCACCACGGCGGGGTGCTTGGCGGCATCACCACCGGAATGCCGCTGCGGCTGGCGGTGGCCTTCAAGCCGGTGGCGACGATTCCGCAGCCCCAGCAGGCGATTGGCAGCGAAGGGCCGCCCCAGCAGCTGCTGGTCACCGGCCGCCACGACCCCTGCGTGGTTCCGCGGGCGGTGGTGCTGGTCGAGGCGGCAGTTTGGCACGCGCTGGCCGACCTGGCCCTGCGGGTGGGCCGGTTGGGGTAGCGCGACAAGGTGGTAGCTGAGGGCCATGGCATGAGTCAAGAAACGGGATTTCGGGACGAGCGCGCGGCAGCCGGCGGTTCGCAGACCCAACCCCACGCGGGGTCCCCCCATCCACTGGACCGAAGCTCAGTTGCCCTGCAGCTTGATCACCGGCTGAGCGTACGCGTTCGAGAGAACCCTGATCTCGCCGGTATCTTGGGTGCCAGCTTGGTTGACATTGGCGGGTGCATAGTTGACGTCGATGGTGGCCTGCTCGTTGACACCAAGCTTGAGCGGGTTTTCGGCAGATAGCGGCGGTGGTGCGTCTAGCTTGCCGGAAGCGACCAGCCCAGACAGGTCCATCAAAAACTCCTGGTAGGCGTCGCCCTTGTCTTCCGTCAGCTGCAGCTCGTGGACGAGGAGTTCCTGGGAGCCGCAGTTCTTGACTGTCAGCCCCATTGGGCTCTGAGAGCCAACAGCGACGCTGCCGAACTGCAACCAGGTCGGGCTCACAGCAATACACGGCACCGAGCTGTTGGCTGCGACGCTCAGAGCCGGCGCCGAGGCATCGTTGCCCACAAGCTTGACGTGGCCCAGCTGTTGGTTGTCGCTTGCAGGGCAGAACATCACTTGAAACAAGGCACTGCCGCCGACCGCGACCTGCAGCGGCTTGACCAAGGTCCATGCGGTGCCGCCATGGTGCCAGCCACTGTCGACGCCGGGGGGATCGGTCAGAAGCAGTTGAAAGGAATTGTCGATGCCCGCCAGGTCGATGGAGTCGATCGCCAGCACCGCGCCACCGGTGTTGACCAGCTGCACCTCCTGGGTGGCGCAGTGCTTGGGCGGTACGTAAGGGAAGCTGACATCTTTGGGCAGCCAATTCGCCTTGGGAGTTCCGCTCTTGGTCGCAACGTGCAGGGTGAAGGTCAGCGCGGATAAGCCGATGCCCTGTAGGCCGATCCGGACCAAGGCGCTGCGGGGCTTGTTGTCGAAAGCTTTGAAACGGATAGCAAAACTCTCTGCAGTGGTCTGCCCAGGCTTGGGCGCATAGCCCTTGGGGACGATGAGCCGCCACTGGGAGTCCATGTGCTCGCAGCGCTTGGTGCCGTCTGCGCTCCAGCACTCAAGCGCCTGGACATCGCCTTCTGCGGGCGAACCCGGGGAGTAGAGCATCCGCACCGACCCGATGCGGTAGCCGGCGGGCAGGTCAAAGTCGCCGGAGTTGCTCAAGGTCACCAGCCTGGTGAGGTCCTTGCCCATGGCGACCGAGCCCACGTCAAGTTGCAAGGTGGCGCTTGAGTCGCTCATGGCTGAGCTCACTTGGCCAAGCGCGACGCTCTCAGAGGCCAGCTCCGCCACGGGCTTGCAGTCCCCTTTTGCGCCACTTAGACAAGCCGAGACCACGCCGCTAGGGGTCTCCAGCTGCGCGGCGCCGTCGTTGCAGGACACCAGCAGGGGCCATCCTGCGGCCCAAAGCGCAGCAAGCCAGCGGCCCGGCCCGGCGCAACCAGTCGGAGACCCGGTGCGAATGACCCGGAGCCGCCCCAGCCTCTCCTTCGACCTGCACGCCAGCGCCATGTCGCCTCCGGACCAGAACGTCCCAGCCGTCAGCGGCGACGCTACGCCGGCCGACCAGTGGCGTCAAGCGCGTAATTTTCTGCCAGTTCGCTCCACTGGACGCCGGCACACGGACGGCTTGGCTGGGCCGCCCCTTCGCCAGGCTGGCGGCGCCGCCCCCCATAGCGTGCAGTCTTCCCTGATGACATCGGCTGTGGGTCAGCGCTGCCAGCCAGGCGGCCAAGCCCACCAGCCAAGCCACTGATGGCGTTGGCCCTTCTTACGTCCCTGCAGCGGAGTTTCCCATGAAGCGTTGGCTATTGTTCAGTGTCGCTGTGATTGGCATGGCAGCGGCCGTTCCGGCCTGGGCTTGTGGCGGCTGCGTGTCGCCGGTCTCGGCCACCGTCCAGCAAACCGTAGTGCAGGATGCCGAGCGGGTGGTGTTTGTGCGCGATGAAGCCACGGGGACGTCGCACGTCTGGGTCGAAGTGCGCTACAGCGGGCTGGCCAAGGACTTTGGCTGGGTCCTGCCTCTGCCCAAGGTGCCCAAGGTCGGCGTAGGCAGTCGGATGCTGTTTGACCAGCTGGACCAGGCCATGAGGCCCAGCTTCAACGCCCAGTACAAGTACAACGAGAACTGCAGAAACCCGTTTGAGGGCTGCGACCCTGTGGAGTACGGGCCGGATTCGGCAGCGGACACGTCGGCCGGCTTCCAAGACTCGTCCAGCTGGGCTGACAGCACCGGCGGCCCCAACCAGCCCGGCGTAGAGATCCTGGCCCAGGGCAGCACGGGGCCTTATGATTACAGCGTCATCCAGGGGTCGGACTCGGCGGCCTTGTACGCATGGCTCACCACCCGCGGCTACGCGCTGCCGGAAAAAGCCAAGCCGATCCTGCAGTCGCACATTGCCAAGGGCGACGTTTTTGTGGCCGTCAAGCTGTCTAACGGCCAGGGTGTTCAGGACATCCGGCCAATCGCGCTAGAGATGCAGGACGCCGAGCCGTGCGTACCGCTGCGCTTGACGTCGATTGCCGCCAAAGAGGACCTGAGCGTCGTGGTGACGGTGGCGGGCAAAGGCCGGGCCATTGTCAAAAACCACCTCGACATCGTGCCCAATCCGTTTCGCATGACGCTGATGAGCTTTGGCTGCAGCTCGTCCGCGGGGGACTGCAGCGTCCCGGGCAACTACCAGCAGGTGGTATCGGCGGCGATTGACTCGGTGGGTGGGCACGCCTTTGTGACCGAATCCAGCCTTGCGGGCGCTGGTGCCTTGCCCAAGGCGACCCTCTTGGAGTCCGCCGCCAGCCAGCTGATCCAGGTCAGCGACATGGCACAGCTAGCCACGATGTTGTCCTTTAGCGGCCTGCCTCTGAACGAAGAGGTCGCGGAGGCCGTGGCCCTGCCCCTGGCGCTGACGGCGACCTTTCCCGGCGTGAGCCCGCTGCAGACGCTGGCCAACCTCAAGGCGTGCGGGCTGTTCTGGCAAATGGGCTCCGATCTGCCTTGCCAATTGCTGGGGGCCAAGGCCAACTTTCAGCAGCTCAAGCAGGTGGGGGTCGACGGCAAAGGCGCCAAGGCCGCGCTGGACACCGCCCTGCTGCAGCCGCTGGCCAAGATCACGGCGCTGATCACCGGCACGGCGCGGGTGACCCGGCTGGTCATGCGCATCTCGCCTGAAGAAATGGACCGCGACCCGGTGTTTGCCTTCCATCCCACGCTGCCAGTGGTCCCGCGCGAGCGCTACTTCCAGCGCAATGAGGTCTGCCTGAACGGCTGGAGCAACGGCGCCAAGGCCACCCGCCTTGGCTGGGATGGTCTGGGATCCTGGCTGTTTACCGGCCTCAATACGCTGGACCCGCGCTTTGTCAACGCGCCGCTGGTGCTGCAGGCCACGCTGCAGGACGAGCAGGGCGAGCCGGTGATCCTCGACCCGTCGCAATACGAGCTGGTCGACACAGCCATTATGGGCGCGATACCCGGAAAGCCCAGTCTTCCCAAGGATCTGGTACTCAAGGCCGGCGCCAAGTGGCTGCCGCCGCCCTCTGACCCGCTGGTCACGGCGCTGGGGCCGTGGAAGATGCCGGCGTACGGCTGTGTCGCCAAGCCGGGCTGGGTCGATGGCAAGATGGCGCCCAAGCCGGGCCAGGTCATCGACGCGGGCATTGACATCACTGCGGATGCTTCGGACGGCCAAGGGCAAGACGGCGGCGCCCTGGCAGATAGCCAAGATGCGACCGATGGCAGCCCCGGCGCCGTGCCAGGCATTGACGCCGCGGGCGGCTGGGTCGAGACCACGGGCGACGCGGGCCTGCAAGACGCCGCGCCCGCCGCCTCCCCACCTGCAGCGGCGACCAGCAGCGGTGGCTGCCAGGCCGGCCCCCAGGGCCCCGCAGGTCCGTGGGCGCTGCTGCTGTTGGCTGGGGCGGTGCTGCGGCGGCGGCGCCTAGTACCCCAAACCCCAAGTTCGTTCCGGGTTCCGGAACGGACGTGGTTTGGGGTACGGAAGAAGACCCAACAGTAGGACCCAAGACCTGTGAACAAGAACCGGGTGCAACCCGGATCGAATTAACGGTCTTGGGTACTAGACGCTAGCGCGGGCCTTGGCACGTGGTCCACTATGCGTCAGGCCCTTGGCCGTAAGGGTTCTTGGACAACCTAAGCGCACCGATGACGCCGCGCTCGATGTTGGCGACCAGCAAGTCAAACTTGGCAAGCTCTTCGCGGTCTTTGAGCAGTCGGCTTGCCTGTGCGCGGTCGGCCATCGATTTGCGGACGTCGGCCAAGTCTTGGCGCGAATACCCCGGGGCCATGGCCCGCGCCGCTGCCGCCTGCCGCGGCGTCCAGGGTGGCAGCACAGGGTTCAAAACTGGCTGCGAATACTGATGAAATCGCCACCTGTAGACCTTCTCGCGGTCCTGCGTCAGCCAGTCTAGGCCGTAGACTTCGCCCAGCGGCTGCCAGCGCTGTTCGCCCCGCTCGTCGGCAGTGCGCAGCTGCAGGGCTGGGTTGAGCTGATATTGGCCAACACTTTGGCGAATCCACAGCGACCGCGCCGGCGAATAGGTGCCGCCCACCACCGCTCGGGCAAACAAGTGGTTAAGATAGGGACGCTTCTTGCGTTTGGCAGAGACCACGACCTCGGGCAGCGCCTGAAAGACCGCGTCGTCCAGAAACGCTGCGCTCACTGTTGGCTCGCCAAGAAGGGTCTTGCTATAGAGTTCGCTTTGCCGCGCGACGATCTGTTGAAACAAGAAGTACTCGCCCATCTCGCGGTTGACTTGCTGCAAGCGGCCATCGACCTGCACATCAAACGACGGCGGCGCGGTCAAGTCGTAGATGGCCCCGAGGCGGTCTTTGGGGGTGAGCATGCCGTCGCGAAAGCCGCGCAACGCCCAGTGCATCGCCATGCGCCCCAGGTGGTCGCGCTGCAGCTTGTCGGCGCCGCGGTGCAAAAGGGCTTCTACCAGCGCCAGGTTGCCGGTGTAGGCAGCCAGCATCAGCGGTGTCAGCCCAGGTTGGGTGCGGTGGTTGACGCCGTAGACCTCGGTGTCCTTGAGCAGCGCCGCCATACCCTTGCCCAACGCGCGCTGCACCGCCAACTTGGTCGGCTCAAGGCGCAGTGCTTGAAACTGGCCCCGCGGCTGCGGCTGGCCGGCCATGTAGAGGCGATCGGCAGTGAATTCTTCATTGTGCAAGCAGGCGAACTCGTACATCTGCGTGCGCAGCTTGAGGTTGAGTGCCTTTTGGTCCACCGCCTTGGCCATCCAGGCAGAGAGGTGGGCGCCGTCAAAGACCGGCCACGGCACTGGCTTGACTTGCAGGACTTTTTGGCGAATCGCCTCGGCCTGATCCAGCTTGCCCTGGGCCTCTAGCCGGCGGGCCTCGCGCTGCCAAGCCTCGGCTGAGTCGCGCCGCGCCTGCACCTGCTGAGCGTCCAGGGCCTGGGCAATCCCAAGCAGCGGCAGCAGCGAGTGGCCAGGTTCATCCTCGACCAGGTAGACATCGCGCACCGCCCGCGTCAGGGCCACGTACAGAGCATTGACAAAGAACTTGTAAATTTCAAGACTTTTGTCGGTCTTGTCGCGCGAGCGTCGGTAGGCCAACTCGTCGCCCTGAAGGTCGCTGCGCTCCACGCCCTGGGCCAGCTGACCGTACACCTCGCGCTCGCTAGCGATGAGCCGGTACAGAATCACGCTCTCGTATTCCAGGCCCTTGGCCTCGTAGATCGAGAAGATAAGCGGCGTCTTGAAGCGCTTTTGGGCCTCGGCCTTGTGCTCGTCTCGCAGCACCACCACCGCCACCCGCGTGGACTGCCAGGTGCGCTGGTCCAGATCCGCTACCGCCTTGGAAGAAGTCTGAAAACTCGCCACGGTGCCGCTTGCCCCGCCCACGGCGCGCATGAGCTGGTTGGTCTCGCGGTCAATCGAGCCAAAGCGCAAGTTCTTGAGCCGGAGCAGGTTGTTGGCCACATCGGTCACCTGTGGGCTGTTGCGGTAGCTCGCGGTCAGCAGCCGCACCCGCTGCTCGCCCACCTCGGCCGCGCCGCGCCAGAACAGGCTTTTTACCTTGGACCAGGAGAAGTAGTTGGGGTGAACGATCTGGTTGGCGTCGCCCGCTAGGATGAACTTGCCTTTGGCTTTCAGACTGGCCAGCACCAAAGTCAGCTGCACGTTGGTCAGATCCTGCACCTCGTCGACCGCCACCAGGTCATAGGTCGGCTGCACCTCAGCCAGCTGGGCGTGGGCGACCAGGTTGGGTTCATACAGCGAATTCTCCTGCAGCCACGGGCGATAGCGCTCAAACACATCGTAGATCGCCGCCCGCTGGTCGGGGTCGAACAGCGACTGCTTGACCCCCAGGGCCAAGTAGGCCTCGCGGCTGTAGGGCCCTTCTGGCTCTGCGGTCAGCACACCACGCAGCTCCTCAAACAGCGCATGGGCATTGGTAAACCGCAACTTGTGCTGGTGTCGGGCAAAGTAGCCGCGAAAATCGCCAAAGGTGACCGGGCGGCCCGCCGGCACATGGACGGTCTCTAGCAGCTGCTGATAGCTCAGGAAATCGGCTTCCTGGTCTTCAGGAGCACCGTCATAGGCAAGGTACAGCGCTTGCGAAGCCTCGGCCAGCCAGCGCGACTCCGTCACATACGCCACCCGCCCGCTCGCCCGGCGCAGGGCTTGCAGCAGCAGCGCGGTCTTGCCACTGCCAGCCGACCCTACCACCACCAGCGGCGGCGGCTGCTCCAGCGCAGCCCACTGGGCGTCATCCAGAGACAATGGCTTGTCCAGCATCAGGAATTCTGGCCGCGACGGGTGAACGTAGCGCAGTGACTGGCAGTCGGCCTCGGTGGGCGGGGTCAGCGGCTCCAGCTTGGCCTCGTCTACCGCGGCGCCGCGCAGAAACCGCGACTTGTCATAGGCATGGTGGGCAATCACCTCTAGCAGCAGGCACACCGTCTCGCCGTTGCAGCGCACAAACTGCAGCAGCAGCCGCGAGGTATCGTCAAGCTTGGCGCGGTAGTAGGGTCCGTGGTTGAGCTTCTTGACATCGGGGGAGCGCAGATCCCCTCGCTCGATCGCCGCACGCACCTTGTCTACCTTGGCAGAGAGCTTGCCGGCTGCCAGGTCGGCGTGTACGAGACAGCGCATCGGCATTCTCCCTGTGAGCCTAAGGTGGCCCGGACCTCATGCCAGACCCACCCAGCCGCCGGCAGCGAGGCTATGCGGGTCAGTCCAGGCCGTCAACCGCGAGGTCTTGTGGGGCTTTGGCCTAGGAGCCTGTCGGGACAAACCCCAACAAGCTCGATGTCATTTTGAGTTTTTCCAGTCGGGCAAGAAATATTGGAAGTGAATTCAAATCTTTCCCCCGCCTGGGCGCTCGCAAGACGATCGCCCTAGAGCCCTGTCGGAAGTTGCAGTCGATTCAATAGTTTTGAGGAGTTATCCGTAGGCGCCGGTGTTTCTCCGCCAGGCTCCTAGCTCCACTTGCGGCTACAAGACATGTCCTGACCCTCTCAGCCGCCCGCCAGCCGCTGGCGCAATGCCAGGAGGCTCGGCAACGCAGCCGGCAGCGCATCGAGCCCCACCGATGTCA
Organism: uncultured Myxococcales bacterium; assembly: GCA_903919145.1. Lineage (GTDB taxonomy): Bacteria > Myxococcota_A > UBA9042 > UBA9042 > UBA9042 > SXRM01. Next base: position 34,374 of record CAIXGW010000208.1, on the reverse strand, counting down.
GCACGTCCGGATCGATGTCGAAGTAGGCGTGAGCCAGTACATCGCGCAGCCCTGCGGTCTTGCGCCATGGAAAATCCGGAGCTTGCACTCGCACCTGCTCAGGCACGTGCTTGGCCGCTTCACCAAGAATTTCCAGCGCGCGCTCAATCTGGTAGCGCAGACCAATCTCGGTTTGCAGGTCCTGTACCTGCTGTGTCCACTGGATGACGAGCTGAGCCGCGGCGATCATGTCATCCAGTCGCGCCAGGACATCACGCGACACGACGGACCTCCGCGAGAACTTGGTCGCGAAACGCCGGTTTGCGTTCAAGGGACCGCGGTGTCACGACGTCAACGCGCCGCCCCAACCACGCTTGCAGGTCAAGGACCAGGCCCATGTAGCGGTCGAACGTAGCGCCACCGTCGAATTCGACCAAGACGTCGACGTCGCTGCCAGCATTGGCCTCACCCCGCGCCACGGAGCCGAAGACGCCAAGCGAGCGAACTCCAAGGACGTTGAGCTCCGCTTGGTGGGCGGAGACGATCGCCTGAACTTGTTCAAAAGTCATGATTTTGGTCAACCTCGCCACAGTCTGCGGACAGTGTACGAGGCCCGACCGGCGCCGGCAAGGCAACGGTGGGTCAGGAACCGCCCTCTTGGGCGCGGTACGGCGCTCGCTCTACCCAGAAAGCTCATTGGCACGATTCAACGGTCCTGACCGAGCGTGGGGTGCAGGAACGCGAGTCGCGCCGGTGGTCAATGCCGCTGCGCATTGCTTGGCAGCGGGGGTGGGTCTGGCTGCAGGCTCCGGCTGGATCCACTGGCAGAAATCACGCTGGGATGTCTGGCTCTACCAGCTGAGCGAGCTGGACCAAGGACTCTTGCCAGCCAAGATAGCAGAACTCCAATGGAATGGCGGCCGGCACATTCTCCTGCTCGACCGTGAGCGCGCTACCGCAAAGGACCGGCTCGATGCGCACGGTGGTCACCATGGTCCCAGGCAGGGTGGCATCGTCAAACACGTCGGTGTAGCGGATCAGCGTGCTGGGCTCCAGGTCGAGGTAGGTGCCGCCAAAAGAGTGGCCGGCGCTTCGACGAAAGTTATGGAAAGACATGCGAAAGGTCCCGCCGACCCGCACATCCATCTGCTCCACTGAGCAGGTAAAACCAAAAGGCGGCAGCCACTTGGCAATGGCGCCTGGCTCCAAGAAGGCTCGGTAGACTGCTTCTGGTGGCGCCCTTAGAACGCGATGGAGCTGTATGGTTCTAGCGGACATGGCGTACTCCTTGGGGGGTGGGCGATGAAGATGCCGGATTGCTGGCAACGTTGCAAGGCAATCACGCGTAACTATATGCAATTTCTGCCTGACGACCCAGTTCTGTCTCCACGGGCCATGCAAGCTGCGGCGCCGCCCGCCTAACCGCCAGCCCGGTCACCCTCGCCGCGCTTCCGCTGCGCCGCCAGCCACTGCCCAAGCAGCACGTGGCCCAGCAGCGCCGACATCACCAGCACCAGCGGCAGTGCGGTAAACGGCTCAAAAAACACCAGGGTATTGCGCGGCAGGTCCGGCCAAGCGGCCAAGGGCCCGGGGGCAGAGCGCACCGCGATGGTCACCACCGTCACCAGCAAGGCACTGCCCAGGGCGTTGTAGCCGTACACCAGCGCCCGCGGCACCGGCCAGCGCAGCGCCCACACGCCAAGGGCCAGCCCCAGAATTCCCGAGGCGATATCCCAGTTCCAGCCGTGCAGGGTCAGCTGCGGCGGCAGCGCGCCTTGGGCCGCCAGGTCGGCCATCAGCAGCTCCAGCGGCAGGCGAAAACTCTGCAAAAGCAGCAGGGCCGCCAGGGGCAACCGCGCCGCCCAGCGCCGGCCCACGGGCGACAGACCCACGGCCAGGATCGCCAAAGCCGTGGGCACCAACACCTTGGCAAAAGCGGGCGGCAGAGAGTCGTCGAGCGGCATCAGCCACCGCAGCACCCCCAGCTGCCACACGACGCCAAGCCAGAGCGCCAGACCGGCCGCCGTGGCCACCGCCGCGCGCCTGCCAAAGCTGCGGTGAACCAACAGCGGCCAGGCAGCGGCGACGACCAGCACCAGGGCGCAAAAAGCCCAGGTGGTCTCAGGGCGAACGGCGGGGGCGAGCATGGGCGCGGGTCTCCAGATGGCCAAGGGGCCAGTTGAGCGTAAGGGGGCGGCGCGGTCGCGTCAAAATCGCATCGGACATTGCCTACCGTCTTGTCCGACGGCCCGCAGTCTCGCATCGGACATTGCCTACCGTCTTGTCCGACGGCCCCGCAGTCTCGCATCGGACATTGCCTACCGTCTTGTCCGACGGCCCCCAGCCTCGCATCGGACATTGCCTACCGTCTTGTCCGACAGCCCCGCAGTCTCGCATCGGACATTGCCTACCGTCTTGTCCGACAGCCCGTGCCCCCCCAAGACCTCTGCAGGACCTTGTTGGAGTCTGCTCTTTGCTCTAGGGTGCGCAGCCCAGGCACCTCGCCAACCGCCCCCTCTACGCCGAGCCACCATGACCAGCCTCAGTACCCGTCTGTCCGCCGCAGCCCTGGCCGTCCTGACCCTAGCCGCCGCCGGTTGCGGCGCCGAGGCCAAGACTCCCGCTTCCAGCTCGTTGGATAGCGCGTCCACCGGCCCAGACGGGGCGGCCAGTGACACCGCCGCCAGCCTGGCCGACACGGCCACCGCCAGCAACAGCGATGCCGCCACCGCCGACACGGCTACCGCCAGCGACACCGCCGCCGCCGACACCGCTGCCGATGTCACGGCAGCCGCCCTGGGCAGCCCCTGCGCCGCCCCCGCCGATTGCGGCTCCGCACTGTTCTGCCTGATACCGTTCAACAGCTCGGCAGGCACCTGCGTGGCCTACCACACAGAGGGCGAGACCTGCATGATCGACGATATCCCGTGCATATCCGGGCTGATCTGCACCAATGGCGCCGTCTGCTACAAGCCCAAGACCAACGCCCAGGTGGGCGAGAGCTGCCACTACGACAAGTGCGCCCCGGACCTGATCTGCGTAGGCCTGCCTCAGGTCGCCCAGTGCCAGGCCAAAGCCGAGGAGGGCGCGCCGTGCACGGGCGCTTTGCCCGCCGGGTGCAAAGCAGGCTTGGTCTGCGGACCGGACGGCAAGTGCGTCAAGAAGTAGAGGTGGGTTTTTGCCGGGGGATGGATGGTGACTGGTTGGTGATCCGCCCTGAGGAGCGCAGTCACCAGCCAGCTGGCATGCCGTCTCAGGGACCGCGGCAGCGGCGCGCAGGCCGTCAGCACGGTACGGCCAGGCATTCGTATGGATTGACGTTTTTCATCGTTGTTGAGGCTACATCGCGAGCCGAGGCGCGTCAACGCTGGCCGGATGCGACGGATCACCCAGTCGCCTGGCAGCCGATACGACCATAGCCATCAGCTCACAGTGCGGCACCGCCGGCCCAGGGCCTGGCGAACGGCGCTGGGCCAACGTCGGCTGTGCGGGCTTGCGAGTTGGGAGTGAAGCGTTACACTGCACGGGCGCCCGACGGCGCGTGGGGTGACCGTGCCGAACGTGTTGCGCCATGAGGGGTGGAGGTTCTTCTTCTATTCGAATGAGGGGTTGCCACGCGAGACTCCTCATGTCCACGTGCGCGGGCCAGCAGGCGAAGCGAAGTTTTGGCTTGAACCCGCGGTATCTCTTGCGGACTCGGACGGGTTGGATGCCCGTACCCTGCGCACCCTGGCTGCCGTGGTCGACCGCCATCGCGCTGAATTATTGAGGAGTTGGCATGACTACTTCGCCTAAGGCCGTCCGATTTGACGCCGATTCAATGTGGGTTGAACTAGCCGACGGTCGCGTGTTGGGGGTGCCCCTGGCTTGGTTTCCGCGCTTGCTTCGGGCCACGCCAGCGCAGCGTACGGCGGTGGAACTGAGCGCAATGGGGTTGCATTGGCCGGACCTGGACGAAGACATCGCGGTGGCGGGCCTCCTGGCGGGACGTGGCGATTTAACGCGGAGCAAGCCTTTGGCTGCCTAGCGACTCAGGCAACCTGGCACTTCTACGACCATTTTCGACCCGAGAATCGGAGTAGCGCTCTCCCGGCGCTGGCGCTGCTCCCCGCGCCGCCCGACCTTGGCACGCCAGGGTCGCTGCAGCGAAAGCGGGCTGCGGTTGCGACGACCCCAAGCCAAACCTTGTCCCCGTACGTGAAAGTGAGCGGCCCGGCGGGCGGCACTTGGCCGGGCGAATCACTGCTCGGGCGAGTGGCCTAGCGCTTTTTGGGCTCCGTCCCCTTCCAGGTGGCAATGTGCCGCCGGTGATCAAAGAAGATCCTCGCACATCTCGGACTGGCTACGGAAGCGCTTACCAAGCCTGAGGATCCTGTCTGGAGAGTGCGAGGGCCACCGGATGAACTGTTACCGCCAGCCGTCGATGAAGCTGGGCAGCCTGTAGAGCTCAATGCCGTCGACGAGGACCCCGGCGAACCGTACTTTGACAAGCTGCCTGCCGACGAGTGGGCCGCGTAGCCGGGGGACCTGAGGGCCTGCTGGGTGGCGGAGCCTTTTGCCGCCCGGGCAGATCAGCTTGAACTCACGCCAAAAATTGCGGTTGACGGGGGTGATCGGCCGGCGTAGGCTGGCTGCTGACGGCTGGGATGGTCTTGGTCTTGGTCGGGGGCGGCATGGCGCTGGCGGGGTGGTTCAATGGGCGGGTACCCGGTTTGCGTGACTTATGCATCCAGGTGTGAAGGTCTGTGAAGTCTCGATACCAAGTTGCCATTGCCCTTGCAGAGACAGAGAGAGAGAGATACAAGACGGCGTCGTCCGTCGCGCTTGGCGGGTGCTGATCCGGAAGGCGAGTGATGAACGACAGAGCGCGACCGGGTATGCATATGGCGGCTTGGTACAGCGGAGACCTCGATACCAGCGCGACCAACGCTCTGACCGCCCTCACTGCAGCCGCCGATAGCGTCCTGGCCCGCTCGGGGTCGACAGGGCTTGTGGCGTCGCGCGACATGGAGATCGCCGCGGCCTATGCCGGCGGAAGCACCTTGACGCCTGTGCCAGGGCTGAAGCGAGTCCGCCTCAGCGCGCCCACGCTCGCTCAGGTCATCGCCCCGGCGGTGCGGCCACTTGCCGGCGTGACCTTGGCCGGTGGCTTTCCTTCGCCGCCGAGCGATCCGGTTCTGATGGTTCTTACCGACCACCCGCTGCCACTGCCCGCGGGCGAGGCATTAACGGTCCTCGCCGAAGCTGCGGTCGACAGCACGATCGTTGCTGCGCTGCTGTTCGTGCGCGAACGGTTCGATCCAATCCCGCCGGGGCCGATGTACGTCCTGCGCGGCCAACAGCCGGCAAGCGGTGCGACTACCCCGACGCAGAATGTCTGGTCGCCCATTAACATCGACTGGGACCAGCAGTTGCCGGCCGGGCGCTACGCCATCGTCTGGATCCAATACGTCGCCGCCGCGACCGCTAACAACTATCCCCAAGCGGCGCGCCTCGTGTTGGCCGACCAGGTCCTGCGGCCCGGCGCGATTGCCCAGGTGGCCGTGGCGGACACCCCCAACCGGCAGATGCAGGACGGTGTGTTTGGGCTGCTTGGCACCTTCGAGAGCTTCGCGATGCCCACTGTCGAAGTCCTGAACCTCGGCTCCGCGCCGACGACCTCGGCAGAAATCAACCTCGGCCTCATCCGCCTCACCGACGCGCAGGGCCGGCCCTGCAAGTGCAGCTAGGCGCCGTGGGAGGACTGCCAACGACCATGCGCACTTCGAGCCTGCAAACCGCGACCGCAAGCACCACGTCGGCCGTGCTCGTGTCGCCGAGCCCCAACCGCGTGGCCTTGCTGTTTCTGGCGCCAGTGGGGACGGACAACGTCACCGTCAATACGCGGCCGCCGAGTGCCGCTGGCGACGGCATCGTGCTGCAGGCTGGTGCTGGTGCGGTGCAGTTGACGCGCGACCTGCACGGCGACATCGTCGGCCAAGCGTGGTACGCGCGCGCGTCGGCCGGGACGATCCTGACTAGTTGGGTTGAGTCGGTGGGAGGCTAGCCGATGGACTACCGCACGAACCTGCAGCAGAGCGGGCTCCGGCAGAGCGTGCAAGGGCGGGTGGTCGGTGCGGATGGCCGGCCCGTCGCGGGTGCGCAGTTGCGCGTGTTGGTGCAAGGGCGCGGTGGCGTAACGTATCTGGCCGAAGGGCGGTCGGGGCCGGATGGCACGTACTGGTTGGACGTCGAGATTCCGCGCCATGTCGCGGCGGCGCGGCATGGTGTGTTTGTCGAGGCTGTCGAGGCAGGAGATGTCTTGTGTCGCGTGGCTGCGGCCGCTTCCGAGCACGCTCAATTGATAGCGGTACTGCATGTCTCTGGCCGAAAGCCGTTCCCGCGGAAGGGGACGATGGAACCGAAAGACCCGACTCCGACCACCAATGGATTCGTGGCTGGGGACAGCCCTTCCGTCGTAATCCGCAGTGAAGAAGAATTCTGCGCTTTCCTTAGGAAAGCGGGGCTAACCTTCGAAGTAACTGCGAGTTTCAGCGTTCCTCAAGGAACTCGTCGGGGCAATGAAGTCAATTACGAGGATGGATCTGTCGCCTTTGCGTCGACCGGGATGCCGCTGGAAGGTATCTTGAGTCGGATCGAATCTAACCACTTGCAGGGGCGAACAGGTCTGCCCGGTTTCGGTGTCCCCACCAGGAATGAGGTTATCGTTCCACCGACGGATTCGCGGAAATTTGGAAATTCATTGTTCTATCCTCTTTCTGCAGTCGGAAGTCTGAATCTGCCCGGGTCACAGGGCTCAGCATTCCTGGTAGGGCCCCGCCACGTCTTGACAGCGGCTCATGCCTGTGGAAAAAATCCCGTTGGCGACGGCGCCCATTTTGCCGTGAACCTGCCCCAGTTTTCAATTATAGTATCCCTAAAACCGCTCAAGGTGTTGGCGATTCCCGCAACGCAGTTGGTGGCCAATGTAATTTCCATGTATATTCCTGACGACGCCTTTGAGACTTTGGATGCGGTCGCCGGCACCGCGACTGATTGCGAAAGATCGACAGACTTTGCCGTACTCGTCATCAGCTGGCGGATGGGCGATGTTCTTGGAGTATTCAAGCTCCAGGATATCCTAAAAAATCCTTTCGATCCCAAGCAATACCCTCTCAGCGAAGCCGGAGTAGTTGGCACAACACTACAGTTCAATCAGGGGTCGTGCAGCCTGACAGAGACAGAAAATTGCTGGTTTGCTGGCGTTGCGGCGAGCTATGATTGCGACACAGCGCCTGGACATTCAGGTGGGCCCGTGTTCATCTGGAAACCCTGGAGCGCAACTGCCATTGCAGTCCATTCAGGCGGCACCAATTTCTTGTTCGATGAAAACACTGGCTCGGCTGGCCCAGGGCTGGTCGCCCTTGTGGCCAAAGCTGTCAAGGAAAAGCCATGACGATGGCCTTGCCAAACGCCTGCATTCTTCTTCTCTGTGGCCTCTGTGCGCTTGTGTCTACCGTGGCCTGCAATGGAATCGGTTGTACTGAGCTTGACTGTGGTCTACAGACCGTGGCGTTCGTGACGCCCGGCCAATCCGGTAGCGTATTCGGTGCTGGAGATATCGTCTCGATCGGTGCGGACTTCGCGCAGCCGGTCAAGTGCGTCGTGACTGGGTCGGGATGCGTCATCAACGGGTTCACCGTGACACTGGAGGGCAAAGGTTCCTCCTTACGGGTCACGTCGTCCACCGAATGCAATTGCATCGATTTGGAGGTAAGTCGGGGCGGCACGGTCCTCTACCACCGGAGCCAAAAACTCTTCCATATTGAGCAGTTTCCGAATGGTGAAGCTTGCGGCCCGACTTGCCGGCAGGTGTCCGAAAGGGTGGATGTCGCCACTTGCAAGCCGTGATTGGCATGGGACCGCTCACCACGAATTTGGCGCCCGCTTGCGCGCCACCGCCGATAGCCACGGCGTTACTACTCCGGCACGCAAATGGACGACACTCATGCAGCATATTTGACACGCTTCTCCATGAAGAAACGCGCCACGATGTGTGGGGTCGCCGCACGGCCCTCCAGATGCCGGGTCGCGTTGTCGGTCAACTCCTTGGCGTTGCGCGTTGCGCGCCCGCTTGCGCCCGACCGCCTAGCCCTTGAGGTCGTGATTCAGAAGTTCGGCGGGGTTCAGGTCCGTCGCGTACGACGGGAAGAAGAACAACTCGATTTCTGCGGAATGCTCCGCAAGCCAAGGGCGCAGCGCCTTGGCGTGGTGCACGCGCAGGTTGCCCAGGATGGGCCGCCCGAGGAGCTGTTCCCGCCGGCCGTCGATGAAGCTGGGCTGCCTGCAGAGGTCAATGCCGCCGACGAGGACCCCGGCGAACCGTACTTTGGCAAGCTGCCTGCCGACGACTGGGCCGCGTAGCCGGGGGACCTGAGGGTCTGGTGGGTGGCAGAGCCTTTTGCCGCCCGGGCAGATCAGCCTGAACTCACGCCAAAAATTGCGGTTGACGGGGGTGATCGGCCGGCGTAGGCTGGCTGCTGACGGCTCTGATGGGCTTGGTCGGGGGCGACATGGCGCTCGCACGGTGGTCCAATGGTCGGGTACACGGTTTGCGGGCACTCTGCATTTGTTCAGATTTCGCTATGAATGCAGTGGGACTAACGCTGTTTGGGTTAATGGGTCTCGGGCTTGCTGCGTGCGACGGTGCTGGTTGCGGCAGTCAGTGGTGTGCGCCCGCTGAGGCAATTTGTCCTGCTACACTGCCGGACGCCGTTGTGGAGGTGGAGTGCAAATATTTCAACACTGGGAGGCTTTTCACAATCACGGCTGTCTACCATCGACCTGGCGCACCCGTAGCGCCCTATGCTGTTGGTGGCCAAGTCACTCCACTTGTCAACGTGAAATGGACCGACTTGCCATCCACCTGTGATTCTCTGGCGACCGTCCATGGCAAGATGGTGGATTTTCGCGCGTCCATACGAGATGAAGAGGTGCGTCGCACGGGGCCCAACACGCCCCTTGTTCCCAAGGACAAGGCGATTGCCGCCTTGCTCGCCCTCCCTACGCAATGTAGGGCCATGATGGAGGCCGCCGCAGCACGGGGTTCACCTTGCAGCCCAGGCGACCCATGTCGCTGAGGAGCTGTGTCGCAACAAGTTGTTCTGTCACGACGCGCCATTCCCTGCTGGGTGGGTCGCAAGCTCGCGGCTTGCCATTCCGGCTCGCGAGCCGTGCCCGCGCCCTTTGGGATCGCGGGGCCCTCTGGCCGCTCCGCTCGAAACACAACCCGATCGCATTGTAGTCTTGCAAGTCCAAAGGCCCTACAGACCTAAGGCTCCAGAGCCTGCCGGACGGGCGCGGCCTTCGCTGGCCACCAGCCACCTGCCGTTTACCCAGCCTTCCTGCCGAGGGCCAGACCCGCAGGCTTGCACCTGCACCCAGGTCTTGACCTTGCTCAGGGCGCGCACGGCCCTGCCATCGTCCAGCCTGCCCACCAGGGCGCCCCTTGGGCTGGGAGACGCACGGACTGCCAGCCACGGCTCGACCGGATCCGCTGAAGTACCTGCCACAAAAAGGATGGTACCGACGCACGGGACGGCACCTGCCGCAAAGGCCTTGGGCAGGCCCTCTGGCCTCTCAGCCTTCCCCTGTGGAACCGGGATGCGGGCAGGACCTACAGCCTCGACCGGTGCCGGAACTTCTTGCCGCGCCTGAACCTCTTGCCGAGCCGGAGCCTCTTGCCGCGCGGGAGCTGGACCCGCGACCGGAGCTGGCACCGCCGTCCGAGCCGGTCGTGGCACCGAATCCCCCACCCGCCTCGACTGCCGCGGCTGATCCGCTCCTGGTGAACTCACTTGCCCTGGGGCTTCAGGCATCACCAACAGCCACGCTATGCTGCCGAGCAAAGCCGTCACCGCCAGCGCCGCGCCTACTGCCAAGGGCCAGCGTGGCCGCCTCTGGCGCGGCAGGTCCATGGCCGTGGGGCGCTCGCGCGCCTTGACAGCACGACCGGCGGGCTCGGTATCCCCATGAATCCGCGTAACCACCGTATCCAAAGAGACCGGAGGCAGGGGAGCAGCTGGGCGAACCACGACCGACGGCCGCAGGCTTTCTGAGCGGACGGTGACCGACGGCTGGGGTGGCTGGGCCTCTTGGATCCACTCGGCGGGCAATTCTTCCAGGCCGATGGCCTCGCGGTCCAGCTGCCCCTCCCGCAGGGTCTTTTGAACTATGCGGCCGCTGGGCGGCCTCGGCAGGTGCGACGCGGGCTGGCCTGGGCCGGCACTCTCGCCTGGGGCGTCGGGCAGGTCGTCCTGCGCTGGCAACGCAGACACATAGAGCTGGGTGGCCTGTCCGATGCGACGGCGGCTGGGCGAATCGAAGCCGAGGGTCGGGTTCAGAGGGGCGGCCATGTTCCACAGGGTTGGCGCGGGTGGGGCGCCTGCGGTGGAGTCTAGCGGCGCCGCTCTCCCGCGGCCAGTGCCGGGCCAAGACGCTGGGGTCGCGAGGACGCAGGGGGCGGCGGCAGGCCAGGCAAACCTGTGCCTGCACGGCAGGATGTGTCGATGAACTTTCTCTTTCAGTGCGCTGTTGGCACTCTAAGCCCTGTCTGCCCTACTCGTGCAGCGCCCCTCCCCGGAGACCTCGCCATGACCACCCCTGAACTTCGCGCCCACGAGACCTACGCCGCTGGGCTGCCAGAGACGGCGCAGCCGCTGTACCTTGCCCTGGGCGAACAGCTGGTGGCCGGGCTGCCCCAGGCAGAAGTGCGCGTTTGGCATGGCGCGCCGGTGTGGTTTGACCAGGGCGAGCCGTTGGTCGGCCTGACACTGACCCGCCGCGGGGTGCAATTGCTGTTCTGGAGCGGCCAGTTGTTTGACGAGCCTGGGCTCCGAGCCACCGGCAATTTCAAGGCCAGCGAGCGGCTATACCAGGCGATAGCCGACATTGAGCCGGCGGACCTGCAACGCTGGCTCGCAAAAGCGCTGAGCATCAGGTGGGATTACGCTGGCGAGCTGAAGAAGAGGCGAGAACGGGCAGGCTGAGTCGGCTCGAACCCACGGTCTTGGGCACTAGCCCCACGCCGCGTCAAACTGCAGCAGATCCTGCACCCACGCCTCCAACGGCTCGGCACGCCACTGGACCGGGTTCATGGGGATGGACCCAGATTTTCCTTCAGGATCTGCCAATTCACAGAAGCCTTTGGCGCTTGGCACACACGCCCAGGACCGCACTGGCTTGCGCGCCACAGCGACGCCGGCCACATGCGTCGGATCCGGGCTGACCAGGACCCGCAGATACTTGTCTTTCTCCGCGGCTGCTTCGTCTCCGCCCAGGGTCGGGTCCAGCACAAACACATCGCGACCAGCGCGCGTTCGCGTCACCATCAGGTAGTCTGGGGTCCACTCGGTCTTGCCCACCGGACCGCAGCCAATCTGCGCGGCCTTGGCGGCCGTCAACCTGGGCTCCACCCACAGCTCGATGGCGCGATCGCCGCGCACGAGCTGAATGTGCCCGCCCAGAAACAGCGGCCCCACGGTATCGCCGTTGGGCGACCAGCCACTTCGGCCAAAGGCCCGCAGCAGCTGCAGCCCGCACCATCGTTGATACAGGAAAGGCAGGTCGGCCATGTCGGTAGGGTCCGCCAGGACCGTCCGCAACAGCTCAGGTAGGGATGCGCGCGGATTCTTGAAGGCCTCGATGTCGCGGCGCAGCGCCCGCCAGACCGGCGCCGACGGAAAGGGCACGGGCAGCCTGTCAGATTCAGCAATTTGGCGGCCCACCCGGTGGCGAATCTGCGCTTTGGCCAGAGACAGCACCTGCTCCGAGCGCTTGAGGGGCTCCAGCATGGCGACCAACCGCTCGCTGTCCAGCACGGCGTAGCCACTGGAGCCTGAACGGGCGATGGCCGCGTCGTGAACCTGTTTCGCCACCCGGTCTAGGTGCCTGCCCAACACACTCTCCAGGTGCGCTACCACATGCAGCAGCCACCTGAGCGGCTGCAGCGCTGGCTCTTCGCGGTGAGTCGGCTGCAGCCAGCGCACTGGCACCAGCCGCGACGAACCGTCTACCAAGGCGTGGTCGTTGGGTCGCCGCGACGGGGTGGCGCGCAGCGGGCTGGAGGTCGTGCGGACTTCCTCTACCGCCAGACCTTCAACCATGTCCACTTCGTCCAGGAGGGCGGGCACCATTTTGGCCAGGCGCAGGACAGCACCAACAATGGCCTGAGAAGTGCTGCCGCCACCGGCATAGCTGGTTGGACGGGTGGCCATGGGCGTAGCCAGCCCGCGCTCCAGCAATTCCTGCGAGAACGAGCGAAGGTCGCTGGCGATGGCAGAGGCCATATCATTCATCGGTAGCAGACACTCCCGGGGCCCAAGGCAGACGTGTGTAGGGTCAGGCCTGGAAGACATCGCGGCCGCTGCGCAGCAGGTCCGCCCAGTTTTCAATCCGTTCAGCGCACTGCGCCAGCGGCCGGCAGTCCTCGCGGGCGATCCACGTCGCCAAGCGGTCCAGCAGTTGCTCGTCGCGTGGGTCCCCCGCCATCAGCCGCACTTTGGCCAAGAGCTCGTTGGCCAGGACCACGTCCACCAGTTGGGCAAAAGTCAGGCCCAGGTCGCCAAGGTGCTCTTCGCAGCGCTTGAGCGACCGCGCCGTGCGCACCGAAAAGGCGACCCCTTTGGTTTCGAGCAGCGAATTCAGCTCCTCGATCACCCGCTCTATCCCAGGTTCCACCGACAGCTCTACGCGGATCATCGCCTCGCGCACGGTCGAGGTGACCTCAATGACGGCGGACCGGTCGATCACCCGCGGCGACAGCGCGCGCACAGTGTGGTCGTTGTTGATGGTGGCTAGGAAAGAGGTGTTGGGGGTCAGGAAGACAGTGCTCGGCCGGCCAGCCATGCCGCTGATGCCGCGCCCGCCTAATTCGACGGTGCGGTCGGCCCGGGCGCCACTTGGGTACTCGCAGCGCACCAGGATGTCAGAGAGCCAATGCTCAGGCTGGCTGATGTTGAATTCCTCAAAGATGATCAGGCGGGGTCGGCGGTCGTGGCGGTCCCATGCCTCCTCGGCGCCAACCAGAAACTTGGTAAACCCGGTGGGCTCAAACTCACCGGTGACCGGATTGACATAGCCAAACAGGTCCTCTCGGCCGCGCCACGTCGACGCCACTGGAACGATGATGGACCGCTCTCTGTCGGGATCCTCAAGCATCAGGGCGGCCAGCCTGCTCTTGCCCACGCCAGGATTGCCAGTAAGGATGGTCAGGCTCTTGGAGCGGGAGGCAATCTCCAGCGCTGACAGGACCCGCCGGCCGTATTCGGCTTCAATGCGCGAGCGGCAGTCGCCTTCCGGCAAGTACACCGGCCGATAGGGCTGGGTTCCTGGCGCTTTTTCCGGTTCTTCTCCCTTTGCCGCAGCGTGGCCAGCCGCGGCCACCTCTGCTGGCGCCACTGCTGGCAGAGCAGTCGGTGACGGCGCTGTCGGCTGCGGCTGAGCAGGGGTGACTCCCGCCCGGGTGGGCGACTCGCGGGTCGGCGGCGCGGCCAGCTTGAGCGCGCCAAGGGCAGCGAAGGGCGAAGGAGCCCTGGGCGATGCTGGCGAATAGGAGACCCTGGACTCCGTCGTCTTGGCCACCAGCAGCGGGGCAATGGCGGCCCGCGCCTGGTCGATTCGCCCGGGCAGGGCTTCGGCAAACTTGGCCAGCCGCTTGGTCGGCGTTGCATCCCAGTTGGCGGCGCGTGCGTCTTCCAGGGCTCGCTGGAAGAAGTCAAAGACGCTGTCATCTGGGATGTATTTGAGGTACATGAGGTCGCCAAAGCGCTGATCAAAGGGCTTTTCGACCCGATTGGCCGGAAACAGCGCCCAGGCCTCTTTGTGCGGCCGGACCACGACGACGTCCACGTTGGCCCTTCTCTCTAACTCAGCGCTCTTGACCCAGTAGACGCCGTGGACCACGTCGCGGCTGGGGCGCATGGTAATACCCGCAGGCTCTTTGGACTGCGACCCCGCAAACAAAATGACCTGGTTGACCAAGAAGCCGGGCTGCTCTTGGCAGAACTGCACGACCGTCCGGTCAGGGATCACAAAGTGGGGATCGGCGGCGTCAAAGAGGTGCATGTGGAAGCACCGCTCGATGCCAATCTGGCAGAAGTCCGCGCGAAAGGTCGGCTGACCAGTGCCGCAATCCCAATTGGCCGCATCTTTGCAGATCGTGCCGTTCCACTTGTCTCGGTGAGAATTGACACGGCAAACAAAGACATATCCTGAGTGCATCCCGGCCTCTATCTGCAGGGCAAGCGCCCGCGCTCGAGGCTAGCCGGCCACCGGCCAGCGGTCAACCATCGGGCCCCCGACTCGCAGTTGCGAGCTGACGTTGGCGCGGCCCTGCGGCCCTCAAGCCCACCGGGTACACGCCATGGCCTACAGCCCCACCAAGTGGCCCGGCACGCTGGCGATGCGGATCGTCGCCGAGTAGGCATTGGGCACGGCGCTGTCTACCGCTACGTCGGCCACCAGCAGGCTGCCGAGCGTCGCCTTGAGGATGGGCTTGCTAAAGCCGCGGGCCGCCACCTGATCGTCGGGCAGCGCGTCAATCGCCGCGAACAGCGCCGGCTTGGTCAGGACGCCGCACAGCACGCCGTCGCTGGTACTTTGCCAGTGGTGCTTGCCGTCCTGTCCAAGGGTCCAATTCACCTTGCCGCTCAGGCGGACATCCAAAAGTGTCAGGTTCAAGCTGAGATCCGCAGCCGGCAGCGGCATTTGGATGGTTTCGCCCTGGCCGCCCGCCGTCAGGATGCCAAGCGCGACCGTCGCATTGCCAAAAGCCGTCTTGGCTGGGCAGGCGGGCAAGGTCGACTGGGTCGCGTAGCTGGTCGGCAGCACCTGGTAGCCGCAGTCGGCGGTGCTGGCGGTCGGCGCACACGCCAAGCTCTGCGGTCCCAGCTTGCCGTTGAGCAGCTCCAGGGCAAAGGGCTTGCCATCGCTGCGGAAATCCGCGGCCGCCAGCAGCATGACCAGGCTGCCGTTGGCCAAATTCTCGGCCAAGCGGGCATTGAAGGCACCGCCGGCTTGAGACAGCCCTTCGCCCAGGGCGTTGTCGGGCACGCCGTCGCCGGTCCGGTCGCAGCCGGTAGCGTCAAAGGCCAGCGCTACGTGGCTGAACTTCTGCACCGGACCGGCCACTGGCGGCTGGACCAGGCAGCTGAAAGCCCCGCCTGGCCCCTTGGCGTCGGCCAGGTCCCCTGCGCCATCGGCTACAGCGACGGCACTGTCGGCACCGTCGCCACTGTCTGCCGCTTGGACCGATCCATCGACCGCACCGCCAGCAGCGGCGGGCGCACCTTGGGTCGACTCGGCCGCGCAGCCGGTGCCTAGGACCGCGGCCGCCGCGACAGCCCAAAGCACTGCACCAGCCGCCCGGGGACCCGTCGGCTTCATGGCTCTGCTCCAGCAGCCAGCGGCTCAAGCCCTGGGGGCACCATCTTGCTGGCGCGATACACCACCGGCAGCTTGCCTTGGTAGGGCGTCAGGCGGATTTGCCACTCGAGCTCGCCGTCGGGCGCAAACACCATGATTCGGCTCAGCGCCGGAAAGGTCGCTTGGTAATCCGGCGCCGCTACCAGCGTGCGGCCGTCTTCCCAGCGCTCCGCCGAGCCTTCGCCAGCCGAGTACCAGTGCTCGCCCGCCTTGCCCTTGCACTCCCACACTTGGGTGGCTGTGCCTTTGGCCGCGTCCAGCTCGTACTCGACCACCCGCGAATAGCCGCGCTTGGGCAGGCCGTTGTCGTAGACCAGCAGGTTGCCGTTGGCCAGCAGCTGCGCGTCATGCTGCAGCGAAAACCAGCTGGCGCCCGGCGTGGCCTGCAGCTTAAGAGAGCCGCCGGGGCCCGCGGACCACTGCACCGCGCCGGTCTTCCTCTCGATAAAGTAGACGCGGCTGTGGTTGCGCGCCGACACCAGCACGTGGTTCTCATTGTCGCTGACGCGCAGTGAGTTGAGCCCGGGCCAGTCATCGCCCGGCATCTGGTCCAGCGTTGACCAGGACCACAGCACTTTTTGCGATTCGTCCAGCTCAACGATGCGGTCGCCCAGCTTGCCATCTTGGACGTCGAACTCCAGCCGCGCCACCCGCCCTCCAGGCAGCAGGCGCATGTCGTGGTGAGGCACGCCATCCATGGGCGACGACAGCATGCTGGCACCCTTGAGGTCAAAGGCAGAGAGCCACTGCCACAGCGGGTCGCCGGCCACGTTGAACAGGCCTGAGGTCTCTTCGGCCATGACCATGACCTGCCCACCTGGCTGCATGGCCGCTAGCACGTTGTTGGACTTGGGCATTTGCAGAAACCACACCGGATAGCCAGCTTGGTCATAGGCGATCGCCGCCCCCGGAAAGCCAAGCGCCGTTCCCACTGCCGGTTGGCCAAGGTGGACGCTGGCCAGCACCCACGCCAGCGGATCGACCTGCTTGGCGTCGACGTCGACCATGGCGCCCTGGATCCCCTGCGGCAGCGGCGCGGTAAGGTACTGCTTCTCTGGAGCCGTTGCCGTCAGGCCTTGGGGCGTGGTCGAGCGCGCCACCAGGCGGTAGGTCGTCTCGGCGTGCAAGCCATAGACCAACACGCTGTGGTGAAGGGCAAGCTGCGGGTCGCGGGCCCTTAGCGTGAAGGTGTCGATGCCAAAGCTGACCACCGAGTCGGCCGGCTGCGGCGTATCCCACTGCACCCGACACGCCAGAGGATTGCCTGGCACGGCAGAGACTTGCACAGCATACAAGCCAAACGCCAGCGGCGCGGCTGGGCTCGGGTCGCTGGCGGTGTCCACGGTGTCTGGCACGGCCCCTGTGTCGGAAGCTGCGTCAGAACCAGCATCGACAGCAGCCCCAGGGTCGGTATCAGCGACGGGCCGCACTGCTGTCGGGGCCCCCACCTCTGCGCTGCGGTCGCCATCCTGCGGAGCTGCGGCATCGGTGCCAGCTTGGCCGCCATCCCAGCCGGGCTGCCCCGCGTCAACGGCTGCGGCGCCGTCTTGGGCGGGCGCGTTCGCTGGCGGCGGAGCCCCCGTGCAACCCATGGCGATCCAGGCACAGGCATTCAAGAGCACTGCCAGGCCGATGGGCCAGCGAGGGATTCTAGAGCGTCTGGGCGTGCAGCGGGTGGTCATGACCGACCTCGGCCGGCTGGGACCGGCTCTTGCCCAGCCTTGCACTTCCCGGCGGTTGAGATTGGGGCAATGTGTGAATGCAAAGGCACATTTTGGCTCAGCGCCGCTGGGTCCCGGGCCGCGCCTCCAACCTCTCCCTATGAGAACAGCGGGTTCAGCGCGGGCCGGCGATCGTGAAACAATATGCTGAGTTATGAGGAATCGAGCACAATTGCCGCCAGGGCGCCGCCACTGACTGCCCGTCGTCAGACATTGCCTACGGGACTGTCCGATGGGCCGTTGGGGGCATCCTGATCCGCGCCGCCTGGCGGCCGCGCGTCCCAGGACCGCGCCCTATCGGCCAGCTTGCCAGCTGGCCGCCCGAGCCCTCGGGCGCGCCGCGGCTGGATGGCTGTGGGTGTTTGGAGGTTGGCGCAGCCGCGCGCCGCCCGGGGCTCGGCCCATTGGGGTAACGGTCGCTTGCCCGGCGGGGAATCCCCAGCGATGTCATGGATCAGACAATCCCCACCCTCTTGTCCGAGGCCCGATGCGCGAAGGATCGAGACCGCGCAGCGGCGGCATCCGATGCCGTTTCTGGCCCGGCGGGCGCCGCACCCCGCAGGGGGGCAGGCGGCAGCTGGCCAGAAATCCGAGCCTGGTCGCCCCCGGCGACGCGCCCAGGCGGTGGGCTTGCGGCTGCTCTCTGCGCCGCCCCTGCCGCGAATTCCCCAGGCATCAGGCGGATCAGACATTGCCTACGGGACTGTCCGATGGAACCGGTTGGGGGCATCCTGGTCCGCGCCGCCTGCCGGCAGCGCGTCACAGGACCGCGCCCTATCGGCCAGCTTGCCAGCTGGCCGACCGAGCCCTCGGGCGCGCCGCGGCTGGATGGCTTGGGGTGTTTGAAGGTTGGCGCAGCCGCGCGACGCCCGGGGCTCGGCCCTGCGGGTTACGGTCGCTTGCCCGGCGGGGAATCCCGAGCGATGTCATGGATCAGACAATCCCCTAGCACTTGTCGGGGGCCCGATGCGCGAGGGATGCGAATCGCGGAGCGACGGCGTCCGACGCCGCCGGCGCCTCGCCGGTCGCAGCCCGGTCGCCCCTGGCGACGCGCCCAAAACCCGCAGCGGGCCTGGTGAATCCACCTACCCCAGCCCGGCCAGCCCGCGCAGCACCCAGGCAAAGCCCACCCGCTCCTGCTCCAGCCGCACCCGCTCGCCCAGCCGGTTGTGGCGCAGGTCGTCGTACAGCGCCCGCTCCTCCGCGCTCAGCCGCGTCAGCTCGCGCGCCGTGGCCTTGGGCTCCTGCTCCCAGAACTGCTTGAACTCCAATAGCGTCTCGCGGTCCATCAGCAATGACTCGGCGTGGGGGCAGTGGGCGCGCAGCTCGTCCAGAATCGCAAAGCCGTGGGTGTCCAGGTCGCCCCAGTACAGCACCCGGCACGCTTGCAGCCACGGCGCCCGGCCCAGCGCGCTTAGCCCGTAGCCGGCGCCAAAAAGCACAAGGCTTGCGGGATGCGGCGGAAAGGCCAGGAAGTTCACCTCATTCTCGGTGATAAACACCGTCTGCACCCGCGGCTGCAGGCGGGCGAAATGCGCGGCATCCAGGGTCAGATCCGCGCCCTGGTCGCCGGGCAGAAAGCTGGCCGCTGGGTCCAGAAAGCGCAGGCGCAGGCGCTCGGGCTTCTCGGCAAAACCGTAGCGGCGCGCGAACTGGCTGCCGGGCGGCGCGGTCGGGTCGATGTGGTCAGGTGCAAGCGCTAGGTCCAGCCATTCGCTCAGCAATTGGCGGTGCTGTTCGATGAACTTGCTGTGCACGCCGGGGGCATCGACGTGGCGCAGGTACACGCCGGGCCGCGGATGGGCCTGCAGCCACGCCACCACCGCCAGCAGCCGCGGCCATTCGGCTGTCAGCTCCAGCGCTTGCAAGGGGCGGCGCTGCAGCCAGGGTACGATGAGCGGCTGAAGTTGGCGGGTCTGGTCCAGCAGCCGCAGAAACTGAGCCAGGGCCCGCTGCTTGCCCAGCATCGCCACGGCGGCATCCAGCGTATCTACCCACGCTTCCTGGGGAAGCTCCTGCGCGCCCAGCAGCCGGTGGCGGACCTGCTGTTCGACGAGGCGCACCTGAGGCTGCGCCCGCAGCTCCGCTACCCACTGGCGCGCCGCCTCAAACTGGTCGGATAGCTCGGCCGCCGTGGGGCCCTTCAAGCTCAAGCGCCGCGGAAACAGCGCCTCGCCGCCAACCACACTAGCCAAGACCTCGCCGCGGTCCCACAGCCGCTGCAGCTGGGCCTTGAGGTCGCTGGCCCGCGTCCAAGCCATCAGCCGCCCTCGCCAGGCAAAACCGCCGCGCGCTTGGGCTTTTCAGCGCGGAATTCCTCAATGGTCAGGTGGCGGATCTTGGAACAGCGGCCCTCTTCGTTCACCACAAACCCGACACTCGACACAAACGGCTCGATAATGTGGATCTTCTGCAGCGGCGTCACAATCAGCAGTTGCAGGTTGAGCTGGGCAAAGAGGCGCAGGCCGTATTGGGCCGACTCGTCTGAGCCGCGGCCAAAGGCTTCGTCGATGACCACAAAGCGGAAGGAACGCGAGCGCACCGCGCCCCACTCCAGGCCAAACTGGTAGGCCAAGCTGGCGGCCAAGATGGTGTAGGCGAGCTTCTCTTTCTGGCCACCGGACTTACCGCCGGAGTCGGAGTAGTGCTCGTGCTCGCTGTGGTCGTGGCGCCAGCGCTCACTTGCGCCAAACAGGAACCAATTGCGCACGTCGGTGACTTTGGCGGTCCAGCGGCGGTCGAGGTCGGCAACGCCTTCGCGGCCCCTAAACCGCTCGATAATCTGCTTGACCTGCAGGAACTTGGCTTCGGAGTACTGCGCGTCGTCGGAGCCGGTCAGGGCCCCTTCGGTGCAAGCGCGCAGCTCGCCTTGAAAGTCGCGGATCTCGGCGTCGGTGGTGGCCTGGGCCTCCAGCACAATGTAGCGGCCGGGGTTGTAGTCGATTTGCGCCAGCGAGCCGTTGATTTTGGCGATGCGGTCTTTGATGGTCTCGCGCTCGCGCTGCAGCTGGGCGCTGAAATTGGCGATTTCGTTGATGGTGTTGACGGTCAGCAGCTCGCGGAACCTTGCCTCAAAGCGCGGCAGGTCGTCGGCCCGCAGCTTGGCCAACAGCCCGCGGAATTCCCCTGCCGCCGCCAGCGCCACGTCCACGTCTTGGGCCTGCAGCGGAAACTGGGTCTTGTAGCCGCGCATGGCGTCGATGATGCGGTCGCGCAGGCGGCCCAGCTTCTTGTCTTCGCTGTCGATTTTGCCCTGTAGCCAGTCGCGCAGCTCGCGCTCGCGGTTGTCGCACGACTCGACGGTCAGCTGGTGGTCGCCCAGGGCCTCGCTCCGCAGCACGTTCAGCCGCGGCTCAAACTGCAGGTGCCCCGCAAAGGCCGGCTGGTCCAGCACTGCTTGGGCCTGCTGGCGCAGCTGATCGGCATCGCTGAGCTTTTGCTGAGTCTTGGAGCGCTGGTCTTTGGCGGCGTCGAGCTGGTTTTCGCACAGCTTGAGCTGCTTTTCGATGTCTTGCAGCTGGCTGGTGAGCTGGCGCAGCTTGTCAGAGTCGGCCTCCAGGGCCCGCTTGCGCTCGGTCAGGTCGGCGAGCTCGGTGGCCACGCTTTGCCAGTCCAGCTCGGCGAAATCCGAGTACACCGACAGTGCCGTCAGCGCGTCCAGCCGCCCGCGGGCGGCTTTGAACTCACCCTGGACGTGGCTGTACTTGCCCGCAATTTCCGCAATCTGCGCCTGCAAAATCCGCTGGTTGGCCAGCAGGGCCTCTAGCTTGGCGGCGTTGCTCCAGCCGAGCACGTAGCGGCTCTTGTCTCCCAGCGCATGGCGGTCGTCTTTCTCATGGCGCTCGCCGCCGCCTTTGGTCTGGCCCGCCAGAGTCAGCGCCTTGACTTCGCGGCGGAATTGCTCCTGCGTCGCACAGCAGGCCAGGTCAAAACGCTGGGCCAGCTCGCGCTCCAGCCAGTCGTAACACGGCGAGTCCTGCTTGACCGCCAGCTTGCGCACCAGCGAGTCGCGGTGCAGATTCTGACTATCGCCTCGACCACCAGCCCGCACCCGAAAATACACCAGCCGGCCGCGGAGGTTGGTGTCGTCGACCCAGCCGGACACCGGGCCATACAGCCCATCGGGCACCAGCAGAGACAGGCCAAAGCCGCGCAGCACCCGCTCGGCCGCCCCTTGCCAATCCTGTTCCTCCGGGCGCACTTGCAGCAGCTCGCCGGCAAAGGGCACGTCGTCTTCGGCCAGCGCCAGGGCCTTGCACAGGGCCGTGCGCAGCGCCACCTGATCGGCGGGGATGTTGCTCTTGCGGGCGCGCAGGCTGGCGATTTCGCGGTCTAATTCCCCAAGCTCCTGGCGGCGCTGGTGCAGCTGGACGCTCAGCTCGGTCAGCTGGTTCTGCAGCCGCGCTTCCAGGTCGCGGTCGCCCTCGGCCTGCTGGGTCAGGCGGCGGCGCTGCCCGGCAAACGCATCGGCATCGCCCGGCGCCAGCTCGCCCAACACCGCCAGCAACTCCTTGTGCCGCTTGGCTTTGGCCTGGCGCTGGGCCAGCTCGCGGCTGCGCGCCTGGATCTGCTCGGCCAGGCGGTTGAGCTGGTCGCCGCCATTTTCGGCAATCGCCAGCCGCAGGTCCGCCTCGCTCTGGCGCAGGCTCAGGCGCTGACCCTCCAGCCGCGCGACTTGCCCCGCCACCTTGTCCAACTCCTCTTGCAGATTGCCGATTCGCCGGTCGATCAACACCAACTTCTGGGCGGCAAAGTACGGGCGCAGGGCCTCGCGGCAGTGGCGCAGCTCTTCAATCTGCCCTTCCAGCGCGGCGTGGCGGTCGCAATCGCCCACCAGTGGCTCCAACAACTCCACTTGCTGCTTGGCCTTTTGCACGGCCTCGTGGGCGCGGTTCAGATCCTCAAAGTGGGCCATCAGCGCCGCCAGCCGTGTCTCCACATCAAACGGCTCCAGCATATGGCTGCGCACAAAATCGGTCAGGTTGCCCACCGACTTCATTGACACCGTCTGGTGAAACAGCTCCAGCGCCTGGTCATTTTTGATGTCAAAGCGCCGGCGGAACCACGCGCTATAGCCCGGGAACGCGTCAAACAGCTCAGCCCCACCGGCGCGCAGGCGCTTCTTGAGCTTGGCCGTGTCGCCGCCAAAACCGCTGAAATCGCGGGCGATGTCTAGCGCCTTCTCTGCCCCCACGTACAGCCGCGCCGGCTGGCCCTGGCGATCGGTCATCCAGAACACTTGGGCCAGGGTAATGGTCTGGCCGTAGCCGGCGTTGTGAAATTGCCCAAGGATCACCGAGTAATTGCTGGCATCGCGCAGCGCCACCGGCTTGGCCGAGCCGCTTAGCTCGTGGCGCTCTGCCTTGTAGTGCCCCAGCACGTAGGAGCGCAGGGTGCGCTCGCGGTTATCGGCGCCCGCAGCTTTGTTGTAGGCCACGCGACCGGCCGGCACCAGCAGGGTGGTCACGGCATCCACAAGCGTGGACTTGCCAGAGCCAATGTCGCCGGTCAAAAGCGCATTGTGGCCATCGGGTTGTAGGGCCCAGACCCGGCCGTCAAAGGTGCCCCAGTTGTAGACCTCTAGGCGCTGCAGGCGAAAGCCGGCGCGGGCGTCATCGGCCACAAAGTCCAGTTCCATCGCCAGGGCTTCACGCATCGTCGCCGCCTCCCGCCCCTGCTCTGCCGCTCAGGCCTGCGCCAGCCGCCGCGTGGGCCTGGTAGGCCGCCAGCCGCGTGTCAAACTCGGCCAGCCACTGGGCGTCGACAAAAGCCTTGAGGATCCGCCGCACTTCGTACATCGCCGGTTGCCCCGCGCCGCTGTTGCCAGAGCCCGTTGCCTCGCCCTTGAGCCGGCGCACAAAGCCCATCTCGGCGATCTTGTTGAGCTGGGTCTCGATCTGCTCGGTCAGTCGGGCCTCATTGGTCGTCTCTGGCAAGAACACCCGCACCAGCTCCACCAGCTCGTCGCGGCTCAGCACCAGCCGCGTGCCGCCGCCCACCGAGTCAAATTCCAGAAGCTTTTTGCGGAGCAGCGCCAGCAGCAGGCTCACCTGAAAGCTCAGCGGCCGCCGCGGTACCAAGCGCGGAATCTGTTCGCCCGGCGCGCCATCGGCCTCGTCGGCCTGCCGCGACTGCAGGTAGGCGTAGCCCTCGGCCTCGTCCAGCACCAGCTCCAGCCCCAGCACGGCCACGTAATCGCGGACGCGGGCCTGCAGATTCAGCAGGTGCGACCACTGCTTGGGCTCGGTCTCTTGGTAGATCACCCCGCGCAGCAGCGGGACGACCAGGGCCGACAGCTCGCCCGTCGCCGCCGCCGATCCTGAGGGTAGCTCGCTCATTTGGGCCTCACAAAAATCACCCGCGGCAGGCTGGCTTGGCGGGTCACGTCGCCGTCCTGGCCGTCCTCGCCCTCGTCCACAGCACCCTGCCAGCGAATCGTCTCAGTTACGGATTCATCGACCACCGCTTCAAAACTGTCTTCCGCCAGCTGCAGATACGCCACCAGCTCGGCCAGCCCGTGCTCCAGCGGCTGCAGCTCCGCAAGCTCTCTCAGAGTGACCTGCGTCCGGCTCTGCAGCGCCTGGCGAATATGCCGGCGCAGCCGCACCATGTCGACCACCACCTGGTCATACAAAGCGCCCAGATCCACCGATCCTTCGCCGGCCTGCGGCGCGCTATCGCTCAGCGCCACCTTGACCGTGGGCGTATACAGCGGCCTCTCCATCGGCAGCTCCAGCTCGGCGCTGGTCTCGGCCATCGTCATCACCGCGCCCTGAGGCGGCGCCGCGCGCAGGTCCAGCGCTTTGGCCTCAATCCCATGCAACAGGTCCATGATTCTGCGGTTTTCGAGCCAGGCTTTGTCGTCCAAGAAGCGTCGCAGCTGGCGGCTCAGGTCGGCCACGGTGCGCTGGGTGTGCTCGCCCGCTTCCAGCCAGTCGTAGTGGACGCGGCGCATGCGCGGATCGGGGCCCAGCTCCGCCACGGCGTCCAGCCCCAGCACCCGCTCCAGCAGGCCGCTCAGCTCCTCTTGGCGCTGGCTGGACATCAGGAATTCCCAAAACGCCCGGAAGCTGCGGCCTTGGTCCGAGTCGGCAATGGCATCCCGCTCGCCCATGATTTCTTGCAGCAGCGCGCCTTTGTGGCCGGACCATAGCGCTATTCGCTCGCGCACCTTGCGGTCCAGGCTGCGAAAGTTGTGCTCTACCTCGCGAAAATCGGCCAGCAGCTCGCGCGCCAGCTGCATAAACTGCTGAAAGCGGTCGCGCACCGCGGTGTCATCGAGCAGGGGCAGGTCGCCGCGGTGGATGCGGGCCATCTCGGCGTCGATGTCGTCGCGGCGGCGCTGCAGGTCGGCCAAGCGCGCCTCGGGGTCGGTCTCGCTGCCTTCTGACATCTGCCGCAGCAGGGCAAAGAGCGTCAGCAGCCGCGACTCAGTGCCCACAAAGCTGCGCTCAGTCAGGGTATTCAGCCAGCCAATCGCCTTTTCCGCCGCCGGGGTCAGGTCAAACTGCGGCTCATCGCTGCCGTGGCGGTAGAACTTGCGCAGCCAGCCTTTGTCGGGCTGGGCCCAGTCGTTCAGATAGTCCAGCGGCGGCCGGCCAAAGGTGTCGGGGTGGCGCAGGCGCAGGTCGTACAGGTGATCCTCAAGCTTTTCAGCCAGATCAGCCTGGGCCACCCCGCGGACGTTGGGCGCCACAAAGGCGGCGTGCAGAAAGCTGGCCACCAGCGCGGCGTGGTCCGAGCGCAGCAGCTTCCAGGCCGGGTGGCCGTGGCGCAGCAGCTCTAGCGTGGTGAAGTCAAAGGCCATGGTCCCAGGGCGACGGCGGGCAAGCGGCGGCCGCGGCGCGGATTCTGGCGGTTGAGAGGGGGGCGCGCAAGGGGGGGGCGCGGGGTTGGGAAGCTGGGCCTGTAGGGCGCTTAGGGCGCGTCGGCGGAAGCGACCGAACTGAATCCTCGCCCGACCTTGCCGCAGCGATCTTGACCCGCGATCCGCAGTTGCTATCCTTATTGATAGCAGGAGGCCGGTATGGCGCAGGTGCTGATTCGAGATTTGCCGGAGGCGACGGTGGAGCAGCTTCGCCAGCGCGCCAAGCGCCACGGTCGCTCGCTGGAAGGGGAGTTGCGCCTCATCGTCACCGCCGCGTTACGTCCCGACCCAGCCGAACTCGCTGCGGAAATGGCGCGGATTCGCGCGATGACGCCGCAAGCGCCTGCAGCAGTCAATAGCACCGACCTGATCCGCGAAGACCGCGATCGCTGATGAATTCCTTCGTCATTGACGCCAATGTGGCCGCCAAATGGTACGTCGAAGAACTCGGCACCAAAGAGGCGGTGGCCTACCGCGGGCAGCGCCTCAGATGCCCTGGTCCAGGGCGCATCGCCTGCGGCGACCCGGCCACGAGTTTGGGCAACGGAGGAGGTGCTGAAATTCAAGGCGTTGGCGCCCAAACCGGCGTCGCACGCCGCCCTATCGGGTCTGTGTCCGTTGCGCAGAGCCCCCGGCCGCGCGCCCGACGCACGCGGGATCGAGACCGCGGAGCGGCGGCATCCGATGCCGTTTCTGACCCGGCGCCGCCGCACCCCGCAGGGGGGCTGGCGCCAGCCGGTCAGAAATCCGAGCCCGATCGCCGCAGGCGACGTGCCCAAAACCTGCAGCGGCCCAAGAAAATAGCGCATCTGGACCGGACGGCCCACTGACCCGCCAGTGCCGGAGGTCGCCAGCCGGCCGCACACCCCGTGGCCCCCCAGCCCTCCCCAAGGGCAAACTGGCTTGCCCTGCACCTTGATCCCACTATGGGAACACGCTAGATTGTTCCCACCCCGGGAGCGCTGGGGACGGTGCCGGGTTCATGCGCGTCATCGCCCGAAAAACCCTGCAAGATTTCTGGCAAGCCGGCCACGCCGACGCCGAGCAGCCGCTAAAGGCTTGGTTTGGCGAGGTCAGTCTTGCGGGGTGGACGGGCATGGCCGACCTCAAGGCCCGCTACCCGCACGCCAGCGTGGTGGACGCCGAACGCGTGGTGTTCAACATCGGCGGCAACAAATATCGGCTCGTCGCCAAGGTTTGGTTCAGCGGCCAAGCGGTGTACATCAAGTTTGTTGGCACCCATGCCGAGTACGACGCGCTGGACGTGCGGGCGCTCTAAGGCAGCGCAGCGGAGGAAACGTATGGATATTCGACCCATTCGCGACGACACCGATCACGCCCAAGCCCTGGCGCGGATTGAGGCGCTGTGGTCGGCCAATCCCAGCGGCGCAGCGGCCGATGAACTCGACGTGCTGGTCACCCTGGTCGATGCCTATGAGGCCCGCCACCATGCGATTGGCCAAGCCGACCCGGTAGAGGCGATCGCCTTTCGCATCGAGCAGATGGGCTTGACGCGCAAGGACTTGGAGCCGCTGCTGGGCAGTCGATCGCGCGTGTCTGAGGTGCTGAGCCGCAAGCGGCCGCTGACCCTGCCTATGATCCGCAGGTTGCGTAAAAGGCTGGGTATTTCTGCGGACGCTCTGGTCTAGGGCGCATCGCCTGCGGCGACCCGGCCACGAGTTTGGGCAACGGAGGAGGTGCTTAAACTCAAGGCGTTGGCGCCCAAACCGGCGTCGCACGCCGCCCTTGCGGGTCTGTGTCCGTTGCGCACGGCCCCCCGCCGCGGTGGACCGCGCCGCAAAAGAGTACGTGGTGCTGGTCACGACCCGGCGGCTGTTCTACGAGCTAAGCGCCGACGTCGACATCACCGCTGGCGCCAAGACTGAGCGGGTGCGCCGCAGCGTGACGGGCGACGTGAGCGACACGGCCTATCGATGGCCCCACGGCAACAAGAGTTTTGGCCCCCGCCTCACCCCCTCGACCGCCCGGGCCGTCGCCGTGGCGCGCCTGGCGGATGCCGCCAAGGGTGCGGCAGTTGCGACCATGGCCCCGCAGCGCATTGCCGCGTATCTGCAGGCAGCGCGGGCGTCTGCGGACCCGCGGGCGGCGGCGGAGCTGCTGCTGCTGGCCGAGCACGTGAGCGCCGGTCAGAGCGAGACGCTGCAGTGGCTGGCGGCGAATTTCGGTCTGGAGCCAAAGACCTACGCGCTGGCGCTGGCCGGTGACAGGAGCGAGCCCATCGACGACGCGACCGTCCAAAAGGCCCTGGGCCCAAGTGGCCGCGGTCGGCGGCGCTACGGCGAGGACGAGCTGTTTACGGACGGCATCGAGCGCGGCTTCTCGACCGCCCGCATGCACATGGGCTTTGACTTTGCCTCCTTTGGCGATGTGCCGTACCAGTCGCCGCGCCAGGGGCTGACTCTGGGCCTGGGCAGTGATCACGCGCTGCTGACCCGCAGTGCCGAGGGCGACGGGCTGACCGCCATGGACAGCGCCCGCTGGTCCATCTGGCTGGGCGGGACCACCTCGCCCACCTACGTGTACCCGATAGCAGAGGCCGAAGAGGTCGGCGGCGCCTTGGGCCTGGGCCTGGGCTACCAGCTGCTGGTGGGGGTGCGCACCCCGCGCATTGGCGTGCTGCTGGGCGGAGATGCGCGCTATCGCTACCGGCGGGCGGGCGGCGTGGCCGGGGCGCGGGCGGCGGTGCACCCCACAGCACGGGTAGAGCTGCGCATGAGCCAGCGCTTTCCGGCGATCCTGACCGGCTGGCTGGGCGACACCTCTGGGCTGCTGAACCGCGGCTGGGGCTCTCAGCTGTTTGTGGGGCTGGGCCCGGGCTTTGGGGTGGTGGTCCGCTGGGAGTCTGAGCTTTTTGACATGCGCTTTGACGGCCGAGACAAGAACGACCCGGTGGACGCCGGCGAGCGCAAGGTCGGGCTGTTTGGCGTGGGGGTTCAGGCGGGGTATTGAGAGGGTGCTTCACCTTTCCTGGGTAAACAAACCCTTACTCCAGGGGCACGCCCTCGCGCTCGCCATAGTCAGCGATGCCATCTTGCCACGCCCGCAGGTGAAAGGCGTGTTTGGGAAGCCGTTCGAAGATTTCCGCTGCTAGCGCTTCGTCATAGGTATGCACGGTCAGATTGCGGTCATCCAGCGCGGCAAACAACATCCTCACATTGAATTCATTTATTATTCCACGTTCATGACACGCTCGCACCACCGCCCTCGGCGAAGCCAATTCCAACTGTTCGGCGGCTTGTAGTGCGGCCTGGGCAAATTTCCACGTCGTCTCAACGCTGTACTCAAACCGCTGAATGGCCGCGTCTCGCACCACCGCTGACGGCGGCATGGCCAGGACTTCGTTCAGCGACTGCAGCGCCCGCCGCGCTTGCTCGAACCGCCGCACTACGTTAGCCACTGTACGCCCTCCCGTTCGATGGTGGACCGCAGCGCAGGGCTTGCCGCCCACCAATCGACGACGTCGACGCGCCTGACCATGTTCGACTCCTCAAGGGCGGCGCGCAGGGCGACCAGCGTTTCGTGCGGCAACCGCTGAGTGCCGCGGACGGCGATGTCAATGTCCGAGTGGGGCCCAGCGTCGCCGCGGGCCTGAGAGCCAAACAGCAGGACTTCAGC
Organism: uncultured Myxococcales bacterium; assembly: GCA_903919145.1. GTDB lineage: Bacteria > Myxococcota_A > UBA9042 > UBA9042 > UBA9042 > SXRM01. The sequence goes on along the minus strand of CAIXGW010000208.1, from coordinate 5,709 downwards.
CGGCACGCCCGCCAGCACCCGCCGCACAACTTGGGCAAGCAGCGCCAGATCCAGCACGACGCCAGGGGCCCACAGGGGTCGGCTTTGGCTCACGGTTGTGGTCACCGGCGTCTCGACACGCCGACGTTGCGGCGCCAGAATTCAGTGTAGCGCGCACCCAGAGGGCCGGCAACGCGCAACCCTGCGCAAAGTCCGGCAGCCTGCACTGTTGAGAGAATCTGCGCGCCCGACTCGCACCCACGACCCCAACCCGGCGCACCCCGGATGGAATGAGCGGTCTTGGGCGCTGGCCCCTGCACCGGGTCGCCTCTTGCTACCCACGCCAATCCGCCTGCCCGCCGCCCAGGACGCTGGCCACCGCCGCCGAGACGTCTTCCAGCGAAAACGGCTTGGCCAGAACGGCGGCAAACCCATGCTGGCGGTGTTCTGCCAGAACCCGGTCTTGGGCGTAGCCGCTGGCGACAATCGCTTTGACCTCAGGGTCAATGGCGCGCAGCTCGGCGATGGCCGCCTTGCCACCCATGCCGCCCTGCACGGTGAGGTCCATGATGACCAAATCAAAGGGCCGCTCGGCCGCGGTCGCTTGCACGTAGGCCACCAGCGCCGCCTGCCCCTCTGCCACCGTCTCTACCTCATAGCCAAGCCGCCCAAGCATTCGCCGCAGCACAATGCAAATGCTGGGGTCGTCGTCCATCACCAGCACCCGCCCTCTGCCGTGGATGAGCACTGCGGGCTCTGGTGGCTCGGCCAGGGTCAGCTGGTCCAGCGCCGGCAGGTGGACGGTGAAGGTAGCCCCAGCGCCCAGCTGTGACTCGGCGCGGATGTCGCCGCCGTGGCCGGCAATGATCGAGTGGCACACCGCCAGCCCCAGCCCGCGCCCCGCCGGCTTGGTGGTAAAGTAGGGGTCAAAAATCCGCGACAGGTGGCCGGGGTCGATGCCCACACCGTGGTCGCGGACCGTGATGCGCACGTAGCTGCCTGCAGCCAGCGGCGGCAGCTCGCGCTCAGCCAGGGTCACCAGCGAAGTGCGCACGGCGATCTCGCCGCCGTCTGGCATGGCCTGGGTGGCGTTGAGGATCAGGTTTTGCACCACTTGGGCGATCTGCTCCTTGTCGATCCACACCGCCAGCGGGTGGTCGGGCAGCTCCAGCACGCAGCGCGTGGTCGCGCCCCGCAAAGCAAACGCCGCCACTTCGCGCAGCAGCGGCCGCAGGTCCGCGCGGTGCATCACCGGCTCGCCGCCCTTGGCGAAAGTCAGCAGCTGGTGGGCCAGCCCGCGCGCCACCTTGCAGGCGTCTGAGGCTTCTTTGGCCATCTCCTTGGCATCGACGCTCAGCGCGCCCGTCGCCCGCAGCAGCGACAGGTTGCCCAGGATCGTTGTCAAGAGGTTGTTGAAGTCATGGGCAATCCCACCGGCCAGTGTGCCCAGCGAGTCAAGCTTTTGCATCTTGACCAGCTCGGCGTCGGTGGCTTTGCGCGCGGTAATGTCCTGAAACACCCCGCGGACTTTGACGGTGCGCCCGTCCTTTTGCTCGGCGTCGCCCACTGCCCGCACGTCGCGGCTCTCGCCCTTTGGCGTCACGATGGCCAATTCCAGGTCAAACGGCGTGCCATGATCGATCGCCGCACCCACCGCCGCACTGATGATCGGCGCATGCTCGGGCACATACAGGCCAATCGCCTTCTCGACCGTTGGGGCAAAGCTGGGGTCCAGGTCGTGGATGCGGTACGTCTCTTCGGACCAGAACAGGCCCATGGTCTCTACATCCAGCTCCCAGCCGCCGACTTGGGCCAAGCGCGCGCTTTTGCGCAACACTTCGCGGGTCTGGCTCAGGGCCTCTTCGGCGTGCTTGCGCTCCGAGATATCGCGGACAAAGCAAATCAGCTCTGGCTGCTCGATCACGCTGTAGTGAATGCTGACCTCAAGGTCGATCAGGCTGCCGTCTTTGCGCCGCTGCCTGGTCTCAAACCGGTCGGCACCACAGCGGCGGACCCGTTCGATGTGCTCCAGCAGTTCTGCATGGCTTTCAACAGCCTCCAACTCAGAGATGCTGAGCCGCCGCAGTTCGTCTTCGCTGTACCCCAGCATCTTGGCGTACGCCGCATTGACATCGACCAGCCGCCCCAGCAGATCGAGCACCACAAAGCCGTCGATCGCCGACTGCAGGATGGTCCGATAGCGGCGATCGCTGCGCTCCAAGGCCTGGGCGGCGCGGGTGCGCTCGGTAATGTCTTGAAAAAAGCCGTGGACCCGCCGGCTCTCCAGGTCGCGGGCGCCGATCGCCCGAACGGTGCGCAGGTTGCCCTTGGCGGTGGTGATCTCGAGCTCGACGTCAAACGGCTCGCCCAGCTCCATGGCGCGCTGCACCGCGGCCGCGATCACCGGACGCGACGCCGGGGTGTAGAACGCAATCCCATCGGCGACGCTTGGGCGGTAGTCGCCCGCGACCTCGTGGATCTTGCGCACCCCGTCGGTCCAGGCTTGCTCCAGCGTGTCGATGTCGAATTCCCAGGCGCCCATGTGGCCCAGTTCTTCGGCCTCGGCCAGCAGGTGCTCGGCATGGCGCAGGGTCGACAGCTGCGCCGCAATGGGATTGGCTAGCGAGCGTGTGGTCTTAGGCATCGGCCCCCCTCTCCATCGCCGCGACCACCGGGATGGACGGCGACCGCGGCGCCATCCTAGTCGCCTCCGCGCGGCTTGCCTACGGGGCAGGTTGGGCCCGGTGGGTTGGGCGCCTCGCCTGCGGCGACCAGGCTGCGACGTTCGGCGACGGTGACCCGACCCGCTTCATCCGCAGCGCGGCCGATCGAAGCGCGCCTTGACGGCGGCAAGGTCAAAGGCGTCGGGATTCCAGCGCCAGTCCTCCTCGTAGCCCTCGGCGAAGTTGCCATCGGATGCCCGAAACTTCATGGTTAGCCGATACATGCCGCCAATGCCGCCGCAATCTTCTGGTGGGAACGCGCCTTGACCTGACACCAGATGGCGCTCCCAAGCTTCGGCCTGCAACAACGGCTTCGTAGCGAAGGAGACCGCCACCTTCCAGTTGTCGCCAAAATCGTACCGATAGATAAATTGGCGCTTTCCAGTGTCGACAACGTCGGCGACGCAGGCTTGCGGGCCTGCCACGCCGGAGCCATCACCTACAGCGATGATTCTGGAGGCCTGGTACACCGCCCACAGGTGGTCACGCTCCCAGCTTGCGGACGCGTCTTGGATGGCGTCGTGCAGGTCATCCCAGGAAGCATCCTCCGCGAGCAGAAACTCGCGCGTCGTCAGCTGCGGAGCATCGACCAAGGTGGCAGTCACCCTGTAGACTCGATGCATTCCCGCAGGGATCGCCGGTCTTTGCCGCGGCGGGTCGCGCGTCTCTGCGCGGGCAGCACAGGCCTGCATGACCTGGTCTAATCTGGCCGGGCGCTTTGCGTGGAGTTGGTGCAGAAGAAACGAGCCTCCTTCCAACCACGCCCGAGCCTGGGCCGCGGGGAGCGACCGGGCCAGCCGCACAGCCTCAACCGAACCATCCGTCAGGAGGATATCTAGCAACGTCAAAGCCTTTATGGATAGCGGATCCTTCTGCGATCGCCACGACGCCTGCAGGCGGTCGCGCTGGTCGGCCGTCATGCCCAAGCAGTGGATGACGGACACCAGTGCAAACGAGAGGCGGCGCGTACTTGGATCGAGGGCCCGGTCCAACGCAGCTGTGACCAGTGTACCTGGCCCCGCCAGCCTTGCCGCGCTGTCGATCTCATCAGCACCGGGGTAACTGTGCCGAGTGACACGGGCAAGCGCTTGTTCTCCTGTCAACTTCATGTGCACTCCCCATTTTGCATGCGTCAAATTCCACAGCATCGCTTGAACTTCGTGCTGCTGCCGCACGGACACGGTTCGCTGCGACCGACTGCGCGAAGACCGAACGCCCTCCTCCGGTCCTCCTGCAGAGGGCGACATCATCGGTGTCGGGCCCGCCGCGTCAAGAGGCGCGCCAAGCGGGGCGTCCACCCGCCCTTGGGCCAGCGGGCAGCAGCCGGCCGCTGCCAAGAAAGCACTGAAAATCAAGCTTGCCCGTGTTCTGGCGGTAGATTACAATCCAATTGAATTCTACCGCCGGCTGCAGCTACTGCTATGATTCCACGAACGATAGCTCCGGTGCTTGGGGTCAGACAGGGCGTGGCCATGACCGCTGTTCGCAGGTGGCGCTGCGGCCGGCGCGGGTCGGCGCGATAGTCAACTTCCCCTACGTAAGAGGGTGTTTACATAACATCTCCGCACAGTCGGTGGGCGCGGCTTCGAGGTTAGCCAGCCATTGCGCGCCGTGTGGCTTGCACAGCACAGAATTCGCCCAGCCAATCAATGGCGGGCGACCATCGCGCCACCCGTCGTCACGGGCGTCCCGGTCTGGCCGTCTGCGCAGGCAGACGGCGCCATGATAGCCCGCTGCTTCAGCAGCCGGGTAGAAAACCCCAACGAAACGGCAGAGTCTGTTCGTGGAGCGGCTCTGGCTCTTGAGTGTTCAAACATAAACACCCTCTAAGGGAAGCTCGCTTTCGCGACGGGGCCGGGCCGTCAGGCGCAGAGGCTGCCTGACCACCTGCTACTACCCAGCGGCCAATTTTGGCAGGTCCTGGCGACATTGCAGCGCAAACTCGTAGTCGGGCTGAATCGCCAGCGCCTGGGCAAAAGCTTCATCCGCCTGTTCAAACTGGCGCAGCGCCAGCAAAGCCGCGCCGACGTTGCCCCAAGAGCGGTGATGCTGCGGGTCAAGCTCTGTGCAGCGAAGGAACATGCGGTGGGCCGTTGCCGCGTCGCCCCTATCCAGAGTGTCCAGCGCTTGCCGGTACAGCAATTCATGCTCGGCCATGGTGGCCAGCGTCATGTGCGGCCGCTCGGCCAAGTGCTGTCTTGCGTCCCTGTGCAGCTGGGGCAGCGATTCTTGGACGACACGGGTCATGTAGGCGTCTGCCCCCAATGCCATGCAGCGGGTCCAGGCGATCCCCGCATTGGCGACCATGTTCCGATTCAAGCAGGTAAGGCCCAGGTTGAACCAGTACTCCGGCTGAGTCGGATCCAAGCGCACCGCTTCGGAATGCAACGAATAGGCGTGCGCCCAGTTCTCCTTCATGGCGAAGAGCGTGCCCAGCATCCAAGCCGCCTTGGCGCGCAGCGGCGTTTCTGGCGGCGCAGCCTCCATGGCTTTGACCACCAGGGGACCGGCTTGGTCGATGCGCCCCTGCTCCATCAGCGTCGAAGCGTTGTCCAACAGGCGGTCAAATTCTCCGATGTTAACAGTCCAATTGCCGTCCGGCGTGGCAACGCGCACAGGCGGCGCACCAATGGGTCGGGGATGAGCGCTGCTTGGCGCAAGCTTGGACCGGTGCTGCTGCGCCTTTGCGCGCTGCTGACGGGTCAGACTGCCGGTCTTGGTCTTCTTGCCCATGGCCTGAAACCTCTAGGGAATTGGGTACGGCTAGCGCGAAGGCGCGGCGTGGAAGATACGCGCTGGTGGGGGGATGGGCAAGGGTGGGGGGGGCCGATTTGGGGGCTTTGCGGTGCCAGCTTTGCTGGTCTGCGCTAGTACCCAAGACCGTTAATTCGATCCGGGTTACACCCGGTTCTTGTTCACAGGTCTTGGGTCCTACTGCTGGGTCTTTTTCCGTACCCCAAACCGCGTCCGTTCCGGAACCCGGAACGAACTTGGGGTTTGGGGTACT